>CP054837.1:600000-847500 GCA_028768525.1 Desulfobacter sp.
TTTTTTTATTAACAAAACATAATTAATGGAAAGAGGTACGCCTGACCCCAGGCAATTATAAATATTTGAAAAGACGAGGCAAAAAAAACAAAAACTACAATTGTGCAGTGGATTTGTTTTTATTTAATTTAAGGAGAGGAAACATATGAACTCAACAAAAACCGGATCTGTGGTAGTGATCGGTGGCGGTATTTCCGGCATGCTTTCGGCCCTGGATCTCGCAAATTCCGGATTTTATGTCTATTTGGTGGAAAAGGGTCCATCCATCGGCGGCGTCATGGCCCAGTTGGATAAGACCTTTCCGACAAATGACTGTGCCATGTGAATTATCTCACCCACACTGGTCGAGGTCGGCCGGCATTTAAACATTGAGCTTTTAACCCTTTCCGAGGTTAAAAACGTTACAGGTGAGAAAGGCAATTTTCAGGTAGAAATTCTTAAAAAGCCCAGGTACGTCAACGAGGATCTCTGTGTGGGATGCGGCGCCTGTGCTGAAAAATGTCCCGGCAAATGGGACGACGGGTACAACGCAGACCTGGCCACACGTAAGGCCATTTATGTGGAATACCCCCAGGCGGTCCCCCTTAAATATGCCATCAACCCCGATGTCTGCCTCAAGCTGACAAAGGACAAATGCGGCAATTGTGAAGAGGTCTGCCCGGCAAACGCCATTGACTACACCCAGACGGAAGAGACCGTTACCCTGAATGCGGGTTCCATCATCTTTTCCCCGGGGTTCAAACCCTTTGACCCCTCACAGTTCGACAACTATAACTACGCCAGTTTCCCCAATGTGGTAACCTCCATGGAGTTCGAACGGATGCTCTCCGCCTCGGGTCCTGCCATGGGCCATGTAACCACCTTTCCCAAACTGCCAGCCAAGCCCAAAAAGAAGGCAGACAAGGCCCTGGCGGAAAAGCGTAAAGATCCAAAGAAGATTGCCTGGTTCCAGTGTATCGGCTCCAGGGACATGAACAAATGCGACAATCCCTATTGTTCTTCCGTATGCTGCATGTATGCCATCAAGGAAGCCATGATCGCCATGGAACATGACAGCGAGCTTGAATGCTCCATCTTCTTCATGGACATGAGAACCCCTGGCAAGGAGTTTGAAAAATACTACCAGAACGCCAAGGAAAAACACGGGATTAATTTCATCCGCTCCAGGGTGCACACCGTGACCCAGGATTCGGAAACCTATGACCTGAACATCAAATACGCCGACGAGTTCGGCCAGATGGTGGACGACACCTTTGACATGATTGTTCTCTCCGTGGGCCTGGAAATCCCGAAAGAAACAAAAGAACTGGCTGAAAAGCTGGGGGTAGACCTCACCGAAAACGGATTCTGCAAAACCGATTCCTTTGAACCGGTAACCTCTTCCCGTGACGGCATCTTTGTATCCGGCGTATTCAACAATCCCAAGGATATTCCCGAATCCGTACTGGATGCATCTGCCGCCGCATCTGCGGCCGGTGACGCCTTGAGTGATGTCCGTGGCACCATGGTCAAGGAAGTGGAAAAAATCGAAGAGACCAACGTGGTGGGAGATCCGCCAAAAATCGGTGTCTTTGTCTGCGACTGCGGTTCCAACATTGCCGGGGTGGTCAACTGCCCGGAGGTGACCGAGTACGCCAAAACCCTGCCCTATGTGGAATACGCCGCCGAGAACATGTACTCCTGTTCCCAGGATGCCCAGGACAAGATGGCGGAAACCATCAAGGAAAAGGGCCTCAACCGCGTGGTGGTTGCCGCATGTACCCCCAAAACCCATGAGCCCCTCTTCCAGGAGACCCTGGTCAACGCCGGACTGAACAAATATCTCTTTGAGATGACCAATATCCGGAATCACAACTCCTGGGTCCACAAAAACAATCCTGAGATTGCCACTGAAAAGGCAAAGGATCTGGTCCGCATGGCGGTCGCCAAAGCGGCCCTTGCCGAACCCCTGGCCGAAGAAAAAATCAACGTCAATGATTCGGTCATGGTCATCGGCGGCGGCCTGGCCGGCATGACAGCGGCCAAGAGCCTGGCCACCCAGGGCTATGACACCCATCTCATTGAAAAGAAAGATGAACTGGGCGGGGAAGCGCTGAAGCTCTACAAGACAGCACAGGGCGAAAATGTGGGTGAAAAGATAAAAGCCCTGATTGAAGAAATCAACGGCAACGAAAAGATCACCGTCCACACCAACACCACCCTGGAAGGGGTGGAGGGCTTTGTGGGCAACTTCAAGTCCACCCTGAGCAACGGCGGCAACACCCAGGAACTGGAACACGGCGTTGCCGTGGTGGCCACCGGTGCCAAATCCATTGAACCCGCCGAATACTGCTACGGTGAGGATGATAGGATCATCAAGACCCTGGACCTGGACAAAATGTTCATAAAAAACGACGCCAAACTGGATGCCGTAAACACGGCAGTTTTCATCCAGTGCGTGGGCTCCAGGGAACCCGGACGGCCCTATTGCTCCAGGGTATGCTGCACCCATTCCATCGAGGCCGCCATTGAGCTCAAGGAACGCAAGCCCGAAACAGATGTCTTTATTCTCTACCGGGACATCCGGACCTACGGAGAACGGGAACTGCTCTATAAAAAGGCAAGGGAAATGGGCGTGATCTTCATCCGCTACGATGTGGAAAACAAACCGGTGGTCAAGGTTGAAGACGGGGCGGTTCAGATCACCCTCACCGACCACGTGCTGCAGAAGCCCGTCACCATTGATGCCGATCTGGTTACCCTGGCCGCCGCCATTGAACCCAGACGGGATGAAAAACTGGCCAACTTCTTCAAGGTTCCCCTAAGCGACGAAGGCTTCTTTGTTGAAAAACATGCCAAACTCGGACCGGCTGAATTTGCCACCGACGGTGTGTTCGTGGCTGGTTCCGGCCATTACCCGAAACCCGTCAATGAAGCCATCACCCAGGGCCGGGCAGCCGCCTCCCGCGCGCTCACCCTGCTGGCCAAAAAGGACAGCCTGTTTACCTCCGGCACCATTGCCAGCGTGGACCAGGAAAAATGTTCCGCCTGCGGTGTCTGCGTCTCCATCTGCCCCTATTCCGCACCTGGATTTGCAGCGGACGGCCGGTTTGCAGGCCGTGCCGAGGTGAACCCCGTGCTCTGCAAGGGCTGCGGGCTGTGCGTAGCGTCCTGCCGCTCCGGTGCCCTGCACCTGAGGGGATTTGACACCAACCAGATTTTCTCACAGATATTTGCCCTGGGCGAAGTCGGTTAGACTTTTCACAGGCTAAGGAGATTATAAATAATGAGTGATAATAAAATCAAAATAGTAAGTTTCCTGTGCAACTGGTGCTCTTACGGGGCAGCAGACCTTGCCGGTGTGTCCAGGATGGAATACCCGGCGGATATCCGGGTCATCCGGATTCCCTGCACCGGCAGAATGAGTCCCAAATTCGTGTTGTCCGCATTCCGCGAAGGCGCGGATGCGGTATGGGTATCCGGCTGACATCCCGGTGAATGTCATTACCTGGATGGTAATTATTATGCACGCCGGAAATTCGCTTTGATGGGCAACCTGCTTGAACACATGGGCATTGAAAAAGACCGGGTACATTTTTCCTGGATTTCTTCCGCCGAAGCCACCAAGTTTGTGGATGTGGTCAAGGAAATAACAGAAAAGGTTGAGGCCCTGGGGCCCAATACGAAATTTGTAAAGGACTATAGCTAAAATGGAAACCTGTATAGAAAAAATCAGGGAGATTGCCAAAGACCTCCTTGAAAAAGGTGAGGTTGAAAAAGTGATCGGTTTCGCCGAGGGGACCATTCCCATGGCCACCAGTCCTGTTTCAATCACTTCAGCAGACGATGTTGACAGACTGACCTTCACCAGTACCTGCGGGCTCAACCTGGCAAACTACGCCGCCAAAGAAAAGGGCAAAAAAATTGCCGTTGTGGCCAAAGGCTGCGACTCCAGAAACCTGGTAACCCACATTGTGGAAAACCAGATCGACCGGGACAACCTCTATATCATTGGCGTGCCCTGCACCGGCATGGTGGACAAGGTGAAAATTGCCGCAGCCGTTGAAGGCGAGATCACCGGGTTTGAAGAGGACGGGGATACCATCAAGGTGACCTCCACCCTCCAGAACCTGACCGCTGCCAAAGAAGATGTTCTCAAGGATAACTGCCGGTACTGCACCCACAGAAACCCCGCGCTCTATGATGTACTGGCCGGGGACCTTGTGGAAGAGCAGGAACTGGACAATCCCTTCCCCGACGTGGATGCCATCGAAGCCCTGGACGACGAGGGCCGCTGGGCACACTTCCAGGAGCTGACCAAAAACTGTATCCGCTGCTACGCCTGCAGGAACGCCTGTCCGCTCTGCTATTGTCCCACCTGCTTTGTGGACGAGTCCGGCCCCCAATGGGTGGGCAAAGGCCAGAATAAAACCGACGTGGACACCTTCCACTTTTTGAGGGCCTTCCACTGCGCCGGCCGCTGCACCGACTGCGGCGCCTGTGTCGAAGCCTGCCCCATGGGTATCAATGTCAGGGATTTTACGCGGAAGCTGAATAAGGACGCCTTTGAAATGTTCGGCTGGGAAGCCGGCCTGGACATCACCAAGCGGCCCCCTCTGGATGCGTACAGCCCCGATGATCCAAATGATTTTATCAAATAAGCGACAAGGATATGAAAATGAAATTCATAACAATTGATAAAAAAGACTGGACCAAAGGCATTGATAAATCCAGAGAGACCTATCAGCTTTTCGGCCCGGTGACAGATGAAAACGGCTGCCAGATACAGCCTCTGGGCGCAGACGCCCAGCCGGAGATGGAATATACGGATTCCGTGCTCTCGGCAAAATCCGTTCTTTTTCCCCAGTCGGAAAAAATCCTGAATGCCTGCCTGGACGAAGCCGTTGAAGGCCATCATATTATGAAGCGGGCCGAAGCCGACTACACCCCCCGGGCCGTGGTGGGCATCCGCCCCTATGATGCCAAGGCCGTCCAGCTGGTCAAGCTGAACTTTGACACAGAAGACTACCGGGATCCATACTGGTGCGACGCCTACGAGGCCACCACCTTCGTGGGACTGGGCATCAACCGGCCCGGTCCATTTGACTTCTCCACTTCCACCGGATGCGGCCCCTTCAGTGAGGAAGGCCTGGACATCCTGCTGGCGGACATGGACGATAAATACCTGGCCAAGGTGCTCACTCCCAAGGGTGAGGCCTTTGCCGCAGCATGCGGGTTTGACTCCGCCGCTGACGAGAAGGAAAGCCAGGTACTCCTGGACGTGCTGAAAAAAGAAGCCGAATCCAAGATCACCTCAACTGTGGAAACGGACAAGCTGGCCGGCAAGACCATCCTTGACCTCCACGAGGCCCCCTTCTGGGATGATATCGCTTTTTCCTGCATCAACTGCGGGACCTGCACCTATGTCTGCCCCACCTGCTGGTGCTTTGACATCCAGGACGAGGCCAAGCGCAATGAAAACATCCGGTTCAGGAACTGGGATACCTGCATGTCTCCCCTGTTCACCCGCCATGCCACCGGTCACAACCCCAGGGGAGAAAAAACCCAGAGGGTCCGCCAGCGCTTCATGCACAAGCTCAAGTACTTTCTGGACAAGTACGAGCAGGGAATCATGTGCGTGGGCTGCGGCCGCTGCGTCAAAAGCTGCCCCGTCAACATTGACATCCGTGAGGTCGCCAAGACCATGAACGGATATGAGAAACAAGAATAGCGGACAAAGGAGAAAAGAAATGGAAAATCCCTATTTGCCGTATCCTGTTCGCATTGATGATATTGAAATCGCGACAGAAGACAAATCCCTTAAGACCTTTAAGTTCGTTTTTCTGAATGAAGGGGATGAAGAAAAGTTCGCCTACCAGGCCGGCCAGTTTGCAGAACTGTCCATCCCCGGCGTGGGCGAGATCCCCATCGGGATCGCTTCCTCCCCCGTGGAAAAAGGTTTTGTTAAATTCACCGTATTCAGAACCGGTGTGGTCACCGCCCATCTGCACAACATGAAGGTGGGGGACATCATGGGTATCAGGGGCCCCCTTGGCAACTGGTATCCCTGGGACAAACTTGAAGGTAAAAACGTGGTGATTATCGGCGGCGGTTTCGCTTTTACAACACTGCGTTCCTCCATTGTTTATATGCTGGATCCGGCCAACCGATCCAAATTCGGCAATATAGACGTGGTCTACGGGGCCCGGACCCCCGGCATGCTCCTTTACAGAGAAGAGCTGTACGAATGGGAAAAACGGGATGACATCAACATGCACATCACCGTTGACGGCACCGACGACCCAACCTGGAAATACAATACCGGCTTTGTGCCCCAGATCGTTGAGGAAAAGGCGCCCAAGGCGGATGCCGATACCTACGCCATTGTCTGCGGCCCTCCCATCATGATCAAATTCACCCAGCCGGCACTGACCAAACTGGGTTACAAGCCCGACCAGATCATCATGTCTCTGGAGAACCGGATGAAGTGCGGCATCGGCATGTGCGGCCGGTGTAATATCGGTAAGGAACTGGTCTGCAAGGACGGCCCGGTATTTACCCTGGAAGAGATCAATCAAACGCCTAAAGAATATTAAGGCAACCGGGTTGAAAGCACTGATTTTTTTGCCTAACGGCGGGAGATTCTTTGTTGACAACCCAAGATTGCTGAGCTATGTTTAGGCGTCAATTATCAAAGAGACTATTGAAGTGAAGACGGTATGTCTGAAATGATAGGCTAGATTAAAAAAGCCGGATTGATAAATCCGGAAAAAAAAAACTTTTTACAGGAGGAAATTGTAAATGGCAACTGTTGAATTTAACGGAAAAACCTTTGAAATAGATGAAGACGGCTTCCTGCTTGACTACAACCTGTACTGCGACGAGTGGGTCGATTATGTAAAAGGCCAGGAAGGCATCGAAGAAATGACTGACGAACACTGGCAGCTGGTCAAGGTTCTTCAGGACTACTACGAAAAGAACGGTATCGCTCCCATGGTACGTGTTCTGTCCAAGCTGACCAAGTTCAAACTGAAACACATCTATGAACTGTTCCCCTCTGGACCTGGTAAAGGCGCCTGCAAAATGGCCGGTCTGCCCAAACCCACCGGTTGTGTATAGTCAAACTATTTATAGTTTTTCTGTTTAGTTTTAAAGGCTCTGTTTGCCCTGCGCAATCAGAGCCTTTATTCATTAAAGCACAAGCCCAGAGCATATTTTATAGCCAAATTGAATAAGGTGGTAGATGCCCTCCAATATTGACGAAACCAACAAGCGCATTCTGAACAGCATACAGACAGACTTCCCCATTGATTCCCGGCCTTACAGAGTGATCGGAGAAAGGCTGGGGCTGACCGAAAACGAGGTGATTGACCGGATCCGGGAGATGAAGGAGGCCTTTATCATCCGCAGGATCGGCGGGAATTTCAGTCCGGACCGTTTAGGGTACCATTCCACCCTCTGCGCTGCCTGTGTGGATGAAGACAAGGTGGAACTGTTTAAAAAAACCGTTAATTCATACCCGGGAGTCACCCACAATTACCGGCGGGACCATAAATTCAACATATGGTTCACCTTTATCGCCCCCTCCGTGGAGACCATTGAAAACAACCTGAAGGCCATTGCGGAAAAAACCGGGGTGGATACCATTTTAAACCTGCCAGCCACCCACGTCTTTAAAATATCAGCCAATTTCAAAGTGTAGCAAATGACCACGCTCAGGGTTGCCCTTGTCATCCAGCAGTGTAAGGCCGGGGACTTTGATAACAACCTGGCCGAAACGCTTGACAGTGTTCACCTGGCCGGTGAGCACGGGGCCGACGTCGTCGTGTTTCCAGAAATGAACCTGACGGGTTATTCCGCCGGGGATACATCCATGGCAAGGCCCCTATCCCCCGGATGGATTGACCGGTTGCACCAGGCAGCAGAATCCGCTCAAACGGCTGTCCTGGCAGGAATCGCCGAGCATATTGGAAACGGCTGGACCCACGCCGCACACCTGGTTATCCGGCCGGACTATCCTTTGGCAGTCTACCGTAAAATCCACCTGTCCCCATTTGAACAGAAAAATTATAAACCGGGCAACACCGTCAGGGTATTTGAATTCAAGGACATTAAATTCGGGGTGCAGCTCTGCTATGATGCCCATTTCCCAGAACTGTCAACGGCCATGGCCTTGAAGGGGGCGGACATCATTTTTTTCCCCCATGCATCCCCCAGGGGAAGCTCCGAAGATAAATTTATCTCATGGATGCGCCATCTGCCGGCCAGGGCCTTTGACAACGGCATCTTTGTGGCAGCCGTCAACCAAACGGGAGAGAACGGCGCAGGCCTGAGCTTTCCCGGGCTGGCCCTTACCATAGGACCTGATGGATACCTGGTTTCAAAAGAAATAACTGCGGGGCTCCACATGGTGGAGATGGATATGGGGGCAGTTGACCGGGTGCGTTCCCACAAGATGCGCTATTTTCTTCCCAACCGCCGCCCCGACTTAATTAAACAATAATTTTAATCCTGAATCTTTGCCCGGCGGTTCTGGATATAGGCGTTGCGAAGGGCGATGTAGGGATCCAGGGCCGCATCCTTGAGCGCCTCGTAATCCCCGATCCTAAAAGAGGTGCCGTTCACTGTATCGACCCCGCGCATGCCCCATTCAAGCTCCCAGGGCTTCACATAGGTCACCGGGGTAATGAACATGTCTCCCACCGACCCCACAGTGTCCCTTAAGGTGGAAGGCCCAAGCACCGGCAGCACCAGGTAAAACCCCTCCCCCACATTCCAGGCCCCAAGGGTCTGGCCCAAATCCTCATCCTGGAGTTTCAGCCCCATATGCTTCTGGGCAAAATCGTTAAACCCCAGAATCCCCAGGGTGGAGTTGACGAAAAAGGCGGAGAATTCAGTGGCGGCCGCTTCTCCCTTACCCTGGAGGATATCGTTCACAAACCTCACCGGAAAAAGCAGGTTGTTGAAAAAATTCTGGATGCCCGTTCTTGCCGGAGTGGGCACAACGGCTTTGTATCCCTGGGCCACGGGCTTCAGTCCGTAAAAATAGAGATAATCGTTAAAGGTGAACATGGCCTTGTTGAAGTAATAAATGGGATCGGCCACCGCCTGCCCCTCTTCTCCGGCCTGCTCATACTCGTCAAATATATCTTCGCTGAATTCCCCATCATCCGCTCCTGTGGATGAAACGGCAGATGGTTCCCCGGCCTGTGCTGTTGCGGCAAATGATATTCCCAGCCCCCCCGCCGAGACCAATACCACCAGGATAAAAACGATCGTCTTTTTCATTTGTCTACCTTTTCTTTGAGATGGGCGATTATCTTTTCCGGCGTCAGAGATAAATCCTGCTTAAACTGCTCCCTGTAATTGGCAGCCATGGACACGCCTTCGATTTTTATATCATAGATTTTCCATTTCTGCTCTTTTTTCTGGATCATCCGGTAAACAATGGAGACACGGGTTTCCCCCTGGACCAGCTCGGTGGTGATATCGGTTCTGAATATACCTTTTTTGGGCTTTAATCCATGGACATCCTGATAAAGCACCTGGATATCCGATACGTCTTTTCCAGCCAGCTTGGGGAAATAGGTATTGGAAATCAATTTTGAAAACCAGGTAATAAACTCTTGGCGCTGGTCCGAAGAGAATTCCCGGTATTTCCTGCCCAGGGCCAGCATTGAAAAGGTATTAAAATCAAAAATATCCAGTCCCTTATCGTACAGCATCTGTTCCTGTTTTACAGGATCTTTGATCAGGGCCTCATCCTGAATGAGAGCCAGTACCTCATTCACCCTTGCCTCAAGCTCGACCCTGGCCTGGGCAGCATTTACATCAGCCTCACCGGCGACGGAAATGGCCCCCGGCAGCATCCATGCGGAACAAAAAAGGGCCGCAAAAAAGAAAAATTTTCGCTTCATGCTCAACCATCCTAATTATTTTCTTTTAATCATGTTAAGGAGATTTGCCGCTGAAAATAAACTTACGGACCAGGGATTCGATATCCAGGGTGGATTCGGTATTCATGATCTCCTCACCCTCCTCCAGAAGCATCTCAGCGCCTCCCGGAGAGATGTCGATGTATTTCTCCCCGATGATGCCGCTTGTTTTCACCGATGCGATACTGTCCTCGGTAACTTCGACACCGCTGTCGATATGAAATACCACCCTGGCCACCAGCCGGTCCCTGTCCAGTGAAATCTTCCCCACATTACCGATCTCCACCCCGGCCATTTCAACCCGTGCGCCGGTTTTCAACCCGGTGACCGATGAAAAATACCCGTGAAGGGCATACCGCTCCCCTCCAAAAAGCTTTGCCTCGCCAACAACCAGGACCAGGTAGGCGATGCAGGCCGCACCGATCAGAACGAAAATACCGACGTATAACTCCAGATTTTTATGTTTCATATCTATCCTTTTCACCGGCACCGCAGGGCCGGGTTTACATCTCTTTTCCGCGGATAAAGGCATTTACGGTATCGTTTTCGGAGGCCAGTATGGCCTCGGTACTGCCTTCAAATATGATCTTCCCTTTATCCAGCATGGCAATATGCTGGGTGATCTCAAATATTTCCGGTATATCGTGGCTGACGATCACCGCCGTAAACCCAAACTCCTTCTGGTACCGGGAGATCATCCCGTGGACATTGTTTCTCCGCACCGGGTCCAGTCCGGTGGTGGGCTCGTCAAAAAGGACGGCCGCCGGATCGGTGATCAGGGCCCGGGCCAGGGCCACACGCTTGCGCATCCCACCGGAAAGCTGGGAAGGGAAACTCTCTTCAATTCCCTGGATCCCCAGCATTTCCATTTTCTCAAGAACCTTTGCCCGGATCTCCCTTTCAGGAAGTATCTTTTTTTCAGACAGGGGCAGGGCGATATTTTCATATATGGAAAGGAAATCGAACAGGGCATTGTCCTGGAACATATAGGAAATCTCCCGCCGGAATCCATGCCTGGCCGCCTTGTCCATCCTGTCAAGGGGGACGCCGTTGACCAGCAGCTGCCCCTCATCCTGCTTCATGAGCCCGATGATGTGCTTGAGAAGCACGGATTTGCCCGTGCCGCTTTTACCGATCACCGTAGTGATCTGACCCCGGTGAATGGAGAGGTCCACGCCGTTAAGCACGGAATTGTCGCCAAACCGCTTGCGGATGCCGATAAGCTGGATAAAAGGCTCTGCCATAGTTGCGTCCTGTTCCTGCGCTATACCTGAAAATAGGTAATAATATAATCTGCCACCAAAATAAAAATGCACGAATGGACCACGGCATTGGTAGTGGCAAGGGAAACCCCCTTGGCACCGAACCCCCTGCCCCCTCCTTCAAGGTGGGCATGGTATCCCCTGAAACAACAGATGCAGGTCACAAGTCCCCCGAACACCAGGGATTTGATAAAGCCTCCGCCGATATCACTCATGGAGACACTGGAAATCACCTTATCCATATATACATGCTCATTGATTCCCATCATCACAGAACCGGTCAGATAACCTCCGAAAATCCCGGTAACATCGAATAATGCCGTAAGCAGCGGGAAAGAAATAAGGCCGGCGATGAGTCGGGGGGAGAAGGTAAACCGTATCGGATGGATTTCCATGGTTTTCAGGGCGTCAATCTGTTCGGAGATCCGCATCACCCCCAATTCCGCAGCCATGGCCGATCCGGCCCTGGCCGCAATCATAATGGCAGCCAGCACCGGCCCCAGTTCCCGGATCAGGCTCATGGCAACGGCAGAACCCAGGGCCGCTTCAGAACCGAAGCTCACAAGGGTGTGGTATCCCTGCAGCCCCAGAACCATTCCGGTAAAGATGGCCGTAAGCACAATGACAAACATGGACTTGGCGCCGATAAACCAGACCTGCTCCAGAATTTTGGCCGTCTGCAAGGGGGGCACACATGCCTGGGCCAATCCGGCACACAAAAAAAACACCAGCCGCCCCAGGGTTTCTATGCGGGCAATGGTGCGCCCGCCAATCATTTCCAGTCTCTGTTTAAACATAAGGTGGCTTATACCAGTTTTTACTTTAAAAATACAGGAATACTCCCCGGTTTAAGTGTATGCAAATGCACGGATTTGTAAATTTTTGTGAAGGGAATTGACACGTGGGGTAAAATTTAATACGTATGAAGCACACACCACGGACAGCCCCCCTGTCCAGGTGGTAATTTCCCCTATCAAAACAACCAGGATAAGACGTATGGCCCAGAAAATAACCCTAAGCATACCGGATATGCTCCATGAAAAACTGACGGAATGGCGCAGTTCCTTTAACTTTTCAAAAATGTTCCAGGAGGCGCTTACCGAGGCGATCCAGAAAAAAGAAGAGCTTCAAAAGCGGTTTTCCGAAGAGCTGGACATGCCGGATATCGTCAAGCGTCTCCGGCAGGAGAAACTGGACTGGGAAAACAGGTTCTACCGGTCCGGGAAAAAGCAGGGGCTCAAATGGGCAAAGTCCGCCCACTACCAGGACCTGCTCTACGTACTCCATTGTGAGGACACGTATGAATTGCTCAACCACGAAGACTATCAGTCCTATTTCAACGGCATTTATAAAGCCAACGGCCTTGGCAGTTATACCTCCCAGGAAGGGGTGGACCATGAAAAGAAATTCATCGACGGCTGGTTTGACGGCGTAACATCATTCTGGAATGAAGTGAGGAATCAACTATGAAAAGCAGCACCTTGATTTTAGGCATAGATGCGGGATCAGTTTCAATCCATCTGGCAGCAGTAGATCAAAAAGGCAGCCCGGTATTCACGGACTCGGCTTTCCACCACGGGGAAGTCAAAGAAACACTGGACCGGATGCTCAACCGGTTGCGGGAGATGGCGGTCCTTGAACGCATCGGCCACGTGGCAAAAACGGCGGGCACACCCGCATTTATAGGGGCCGACGCCGTTATTGACGAACAGGTGGCCGTCATCCGGTCTGTCCGTAGCCGTCACCCCGGCGCAGGTGCCCTTCTCAACATCGGCGGTGAAAAATTTTCTTTAAGCCTGTTTGACGACCGGGGCAACTATACCGGAGCACGGCACAATACCTCATGTGCCGCCGGCACGGGAAGCTTCCTGGACCAGCAGGCCGGTCGCCTCCACCTGGCCGGCTCCCATGAGATATCTGCCAGGGCCCTTGAAAACTCAGGCTCCCGCCCGGACATCGCCACCCGGTGCGCCGTATTTGCCAAAACCGACCTCATCCATGCCCAGCAGGAAGGATATGATATCCCCCAGATCTGCGACGGACTCTGTTACGGCCTGGCCAAGAACATCGCCAATACCCTGTTTAAACAGAAACAGCCCAAGGGCAAGGTGGTTTTCTGCGGCGGGGTATCCCAGAACACGGCCGTGACCGCCCACCTTGAATCCATTACCGGTATCAAATTAACCATTGATGACCTCTCTCCGGTATACGGGGCCCTTGGCGCCGGACTCTGCCTGGCGGACGAATCTCCGGCCCGTGCCAGTGACTATAGCGCGCCTGCCGCTTATTTTTCATCCCAGGACAAATCATCGGGATACCGGTACCCTGAGCTTGATCTCAAGCTTTCGGACTACCCCGATTTCAAGGCATTTAAATCCTATATCTGCCACGGGGTTGAAGTGGATGTCTACCAAGACCCGGCCGCCAGGAGCATCTCCTACGGCTTCCTCGGGCTGGATGTGGGCTCCACCTCCACAAAAAGCGTATTAACGGACCAGGCCGGCATACCGGTGGCCGGATTTTATACCAAAACCGCGTCCAGGCCGGTCCAGGCCGTCCAGACCCTATTCAAGGCCCTTGACGGATTCAGGCGGGACTTTGGCTTGGAATTTCCGGTCAAGGGATGCGGCACCACCGGCTCCGGCCGCAGGATTTCGGCCAAAATCATCGGCGCCGACATTGAACCCGATGAGATCACGGCCCATGCCACCGCCGCGGTGAACCTGAACCCGGAGGTGGATACCATCATTGAAATCGGCGGCCAGGATGCCAAATTCACCCTTCTCAAAGACGGGATGGTCACCTCCTCGGTTATGAATACGGTCTGCGCCGCCGGTACGGGAAGCTTCATTGAGGAGCAGGCGTCAAAACTGGACTGCCCGCTATCCGAATACTCCGCCAGGACCGAAGGGGTCACCGCACCGGTGTCCAGCGACCGGTGCACGGTTTTCATGGAGCGGGATATCAATTACTTTTTTGCCGAGGGGTATGAAAAAAATGAAATCCTGGCCTCGGTGCTCCATTCCGTCCGGGACAACTATCTGACCAAGGTGGCCAATGTGGCCAAAATCGGCAGCCAAATCCTTTTCCAGGGCGCCACGGCCCGGAACAAGGCATTGGTGGCCGCCTTTGAACAGAAACTGAACAAGCCCATTTATGTTTCCAGCTACTGCCACCTCACCGGTGCTCTGGGCGTTGCCCTCATGGCCATGGAAGAGGTAAAGCAAGGACGCCTGCCCCGATCCGCCTTCAGGGGCTTTGGAATCTGGCAGGAAGAAATACCGGTACGCCAGGAAGTCTGCAGGCTGTGCACCAACCACTGCAAGATCACCATTGCCGATGTAGACGGTTCCCCCCAGGCATACGGATTCCTGTGCGGCAGAGACTATAACACCCAAAAACGGGTGACCGGCACAACCGGATACGACCTGCTTGCAGCCAGAAAAGCAATCCAGAAAACCCACCGGCCGACTCCGGTTCCCAGAACCGATCTGGTTGTGGGGTTGCCCGACGGCCTTCACATGACCGCTGACCTGCCCTTCTGGAAATTATTTTTTACGGGGCTCGGCGTCAAAGTCAAAACCAGCACCAGCCTGAAAGACCCGGTCAAACAGGGGAAAAAACTTGCCGGTGCCGAATTCTGCGCCCCGGTGGTGGCCCTGAACGGCCATGTGGATCACCTTCTCAAAAAAACAGATTTTGTTTTCCTCCCCTTTTATTTTGAGGACAAGACCAATGAGAAGGAAACCCGGCGCCAGCACTGCTATTACACCCAGTTTACCCCGGCAGTGCTTTCAGGCCATGCCGAATCCCACAGAATTATCACCCCCATGATCAAATACCTGTACACCAGCTTCCACACCAAAATGGAATTGTACACTGCTTTGAAACAACTGGATAACGGCCGGTTCTCCTTTTTTGATATTTCACAGGCATATGACCGGGCCGTGAGCATCCAAAAGGGCTGGACGGCGGAACTGAAACAGGTATATGCCCGCAACCGAAAAGATGGGAGTCACAGCGGCACAGATACTGGCGGTTGCCGGGAGAAAGTGGATGTGCTCCTTTTGGGCCGGCCCTACACCGTGCTGTCCAAGGCCATGAACAACAATATTCCCGGCATCTTTTCCAACCTGGGCATTAACGCCTTTTTCCAGGATATGATCAACCTTGAAGGACGGGATTACAGCCCCATCGCCCCCCTGCTCAAGCAGATCCACTGGAAGCATGCCGCAACCATTCTCAAGGCCGCCTACGCCGCCGCCACCACAGAGAACCTCTACCCCGTGTTTGTCTCCTCATTCAGGTGCGCCCCGGATTCATTTGCCGTGGATTATTTCAAAGAAATCATGGAACAATTCAACAAACCCTACCTGGTGCTTGAACTGGACGAGCATGACTCCAGCGTGGGGTATGAGACACGGATTGAAGCGGCGGTACGTGCGTTTACCAATCATGCCCGCCGGCAGGAAAAGCTCCCGCTTCCCGACCCTGACCTGTTTACCCCCCGGTTTACCGAGGAACTCACGGGCAAAACCATTATCTTCCCCAACTGGGATGCCATCACCGGCCATCTCATCGTCAACATACTGAAAAACGAGGGATATGATGCGGTACTCATGGAAGAGACCCAGGAAACCCTGAAAAAATGCCTGCTGACCAACACCGGCCAATGCCTGCCCCTCAATGCCGTGGCCGCAGGGTTCATTCACACGGTGAAAAAACACGGCCTGAACCCGGCCGATTGCGTGCTCTGGTTAAACGATTCGGCCATTGCCTGCAATATAAAAATGTATCCCTACCATATCCAGAAAATCCTGGCCCGGGAAAAAAACGGATTTGAACTGGCCAGGGTTTACAGGGGTGAACTCTCCCTATTTGACATCGGCCTGAAAGCCTCCACCAACACCTATTTCGCCTATATGTTCGGCGGGTTGTTCAGAAGCATCGGCTGCAAAATCCGGCCCTATGAAATCAATCCGGGAGAAACGGACAGGGCGCTGAAATCTGCAGCAGATATCATGGGGACGGCATTTCTCACCGGGGGATCCAAGGAAAAGGCCCTTAATGAAATTATGTCCATTTTCCGGAAAATTCCCAGAACCCGGGGCTCCCGTCCCAAGGTCGGTATCTTCGGGGATCTCTATGTCCGGGACAACAGTACCATGAACCAGGACCTTATCCGGTTCATAGAGGAAAACGGGGGCGAAGCCGTTACCACCCCCTATTTCCAGTATGTACAAATTATCGCCAATGCCTATTTCAAAAAATGGTTCAAAGAGGGAAAATACCTGAGCCTGATCTCCAACAAGGCGCTTCTGGCAGCCATGAAAACCATGGAAAGACGGTATTATCCCTATTTTAAACCCTTTCTTGACGAATCGGATCTTCGGGTGACCCAGTCCTATGACGAGATTCTACGGGAATACGGCATGCGCCCGGAACACACAGGGGAGTCCATGGACAATATCCTCAAAATCCACTATATCGTCCACGAACACCCGGATCTGGCCCTGCTCATCGGCGCCAACCCGGCCTTCTGCTGTCCGGGCCTGGTCACCGAGGCCATGGCCGAACAGATTGAAAAAAAGGTAAAGGTTCCCATTGTGAGCATTACCTATGACCTGTCCGGAGGCAATAAAAACAAGGTGGTGGTCCCCTTCCTCAAGTATCTGAGAAAGCCCCCCTATTCCTCCCAGAGACGGAAGGCCTCTGTCTGACGCTGGCCAGGAAGGTAGGGACTGATTTCCGGGTATTTTTTGAGAAATTCATTTTGGAATTCTATGCGGGCCACGTTGAGCCGGTTATGTGAATCCACGGCCCTGCGGTACCGGAGATAGTATTCATCGTAATTTTTCAAATGGACGGGGCTCTGCAGCTTTGTGATGCTGTCAAAATGTTTATAGGTATATTCCAGCAGGGCCCCGAATTCATCCAGATACCGCTCAAGGCTTTCATAATGGCGGATCACATTCCTGTTGGTATAAAAGAGCTGAATCTCGTAGACCCAGTTCAGCTCTTTTTTAATAAAATAGCTTTTATAATCTGAGGTGAACTTGACCATCCGCCGGATGGCGGCCTGATTCTGGGACATGGCGATTCTCAGTTCACCGATAAAATCAATGGTGGTTTTGAGTTCGTTGATCCGGGATTCCACCTTGGACATCTGCTCAAGCTGCACCAGTGCTTTGTCCAGCCGTTGTGTGGTATGTTTTAGGGTATCGCTGAAGCGCATGACCTGACGGGTCAGGGGCGGCAGATGATCATATTTTGTATCTTCCTTCATCTTCATATAAAGATAAAATTCAGATCCGGCCACCGCTGTAAAGCTGGTCAGAAAAATCATGAACAGGATCACGCCCTGGGTTTTCCTGGATTTAAAAATAAAATAAGGAGTGGTGATCGGGGCGGCAAAGACAACGGCCGCCCACCATTTGGGAAGCTGCCGGCGGTGGCACTCAAAAAACATAAGGCCGGAAAGAATCATAACAAAAGGGAAATAGATATAATACAAGGTTTAATTATTCCTTTGGGTCTGGATGTCATAGCCATTCCGGAACACGGTCATTGTCACAGCGCCCTGGAGATCCGTCCGGAAAATTTTCATTCCCCGCTCCCGGTACCGATGGAGTACGGGAGCATGGGGGAATCCGTACCGGTTGTTGTATCCACAGGATATTATTACCCCCTGGGCATTGAGTTTATCAAGGAAAATATTGGTGCTGCTGCTTTTACTGCCGTGGTGGGGGGCAACCAAAATGGTGGTGCTTGCCATCATATTCCCCTCCCCGGCCAGTAGTTTCTCCCGGTCAGATTCAATATCGCCCGGGAATAGGATAGATACATCGCCGTGGACAAGGCGGCAGACCAGGGAGTTGTTGTTCACATCCAACGGAGATCCGGGCGCCGGCAATATCTGGAGGCGGGTCTGGTCAAAGGCCAGGTCCAGCCCTTTTGTGCCGGGCGAGTGCTGGGGGATCCCTTTTTCTTTGGCCAGGGCAGTCAAGGCCTCAAAGGCCCGGGCAGTACTTTCGTCCCCGTTGCGGAACCATTGTTTCACCCGAAAATTCTCCATGATAAAAACCAGGCCGTTCATATGGTCGGCCTGGGGATGGGTCAAAACAACGCCGTCCAGGTTGCAGATCCACTGCCGCCACAGATAGGGGCCGATAATGAACCGCCCGGTATCAAAACCTGAGCTGCCGGAAAATCCGCCCCCGTCGATGAGCAGGGTGCTCCCCCCGGCCGTTCGGACCACTGCGGCATTCCCCTGGCCGACATCAAGCACAGTCACACTCATACGCCCCGGGCAAAACCGCTGTTTCAGACCGTATGCCGTATACAGGACACCGGCGGTCATAATCACGGCCAGAAAAATATAGGCCTTTTTTTTACGGGTAAATACCGCAAGATATACGGCTGCCATAAAAAGATAAATCAATGCCAGCGCCAGATTGTCCGGGGTGACCACCCTGGCCCAGGACGCCTCAAACCCGGTGATACAGTCAATAAGCCTTAGGCTGATCCCCAGCAGATCCAGACCCCGATCCAGCACCCACATCCCGCCGGGCGTCCATATCCACTCCAGCACCAGACCGGCGAGCCCGAGCGGCAGGCAGACAAATCCGATCACAGGTACAAATACCAGATTGGAAACAACCTGCACACAGGAGACCATATTAAAATACCGGGCAATCAGCGGCCCTGTCCCAAGGCCTGCAAACAGGGTCACAAGAACCATGCCCCAGAGCCATGCCACCCCTTTATGTTCAGGCATCCACCCCATACGCCGGACCCGGGTAAATCCAACAATAATAAAAAACACCGCAGTAAAGGATAATTGGAAGGATATGGAAAAAAGAGCCGGCGGATCAAATGCCAGAATCAGTAAGGCTGCAAGGCTGAGAATATTCAGGGGATCTTTTTCCCTTTCCGCCAGCAGGGCTGCCATGAACGCGGCAACCATAACCAGGGCACGCTGGGTGGAAGGGGAAAATCCAGTAAACAGGGCATAGCCGGACAGGGGAATCAGGGTAAGCACCCCTGAGGCCTTCCGGGCAAGCCCCCTCACCGACAGGGTATGAATCCGACTTAATGCGCCGTTGATGAACAGGTAAAACCCCAGGGCAACCAGGGAGAGGTGGAAGCCTGAAATTGCGAGCAGGTGACTGATCCCGGCCCTGGCAAACCCCTCTTTTACCTGCCGGGGCAATACCTCTTTCTGTCCCGTCACCAATGCCGTCAGCACACCGGCGGCATCCGACCGGCGCTCTTTGGCCAGGGCCAGCACCCGTTGCCGGAACCGGTTGCGCATGGATGCCGCCCGGCGGTAAAATTCGGTTTTAATACCCGTATCCCCCCTGGGCAGAATCTTGATTTTCCCGGCCTGGGCATGGGCGGAGCCAAAAATTCCCAGGTATCGCATCCTGGCCTTATAATCATATCCCCCTGGATTGGAAAAATTCCGTATACCGTTCAGACGGCTGTAAAACCGGACATGGTCGCCGAATCCAGGAATCCCCCGGGATGTCTCACTGGCAGCCCCGTAAATATTTAACAGAATACGGCCGGAGACCGCCTGCGGGGCGCCATTTTTCTCCAGAATTTCACTGCAGTCCAGCACCATCCGAATTTTGCCGGGATAATAGCGGGGCAGGGAAACCACCGTCCCTGAGACCACTTTAGGGCCATTGTCCGCAAATTTTGAGATATGGTTGTCCTGCAACACCGGACGGTGAATCCGCCCCATGGACATGGCTCCCCACACCGGAGCGAGAACAGCGCAGAGGATCAGAGTAACTGAAGAACGAAAAGAGATGAAGGTAAAGACCAGGCCGGCGGCAAGCGCCAGGGCCAGGCAGTACCAAGCTGGGGAGAACAGGGGGAATATCCCCATCCATACCCCGCAGCATAGCAAGACTGCCACAGGCAGCAAGGGAGGGCAAATGCGGTCCAGTCCGGTTTTCACATAGGCCCTCCCCTATTCTTTTAAAGCGGCATTTATTTAAAGCCGCCTCACTCTGATTCCCAGGAAATTATCCCGGGGTCTGATTTTCAAGATTTGATCCTCAGGATATCTGCCCCCAGGGCTGAAAATTTTTCCTCAATGGCTTCATATCCCCTGTCCATATGATATACCCTTGAAATCAGGGTGGTGCCTTCTGCCACCAGGCCGGCAATAACAAGGGATGCGCTGGCCCTGAGGTCCGAAGCCATCACCGGTGCCCCCTGCAGCTTTTTGACCCCCCTGACCATGGCATAATTCCCATTGGAAATGGAAATATCCGCCCCCATGCGCAGCAATTCATTGGCATGGATAAACCGGTTCTCAAATATGGATTCATGGATAACGGCATTGCCGTCGGCAATGGCCATTAATGCCATAAACTGGGCCTGCATGTCGGTGGGAAACCCCGGGTAGGGCAATGTTTTGATATCCACACTTTTTATGGACGCCCCGCCCCTCACCCGGACACTGTCCTCAAACACCTCCACCTCGGTGCCCGTGCCGCGCAGTTTGCTGATAATGCCGCCGATGTGGTCCGGTATACAGCCCCGTATCATGACATCTCCGCCAGTGGCCGCTGCCGCCGCCATAAAAGTGCCGGTTTCAATACGGTCTGGGATCACCCTGACTTCAACGGGGTTGAGTTTGTCCACGCCTTCAATGGTTATAATCGCCGTCCCGGCCCCGGAAATCCTGGCCCCCATCTTATTCAGCGCCTCAGCCAGACAAACGATTTCAGGTTCCCTGGCCGCGTTGCGCAGCACGGTCTCACCCTTTGCCAAAACCGCCGCCATCATCAGGTTTTCCGTGCCGGTTACCGTGGGGATATCAAAATAAATCTCATTTCCGGTCAGTCTTGGACCGGTGGTTTTGGCCTCAATATATCCATGTTCAATGGTTATTTCAGCCCCCATGGCTTCAAGTCCGGTCAGATGCATATTCACCGGCCGGGCCCCAATGGCGCACCCTCCGGGCATGGAGACCTTGGCATGGCCGAACCGGGCCACCAGCGGACCGAGCACGAGGATGGACGCCCTCATTTTACGGACCAAGTCGTACTCCGCCTCAATTTTATTGATCCCCCTGCCGTCCACGGACAGGGTATGGTCATCAAATTCGCATACCGCCCCCAGGTCCTCCAGAAGCAGTTTAATGGAATTAATGTCCATGAGCCTGGGCACATTGGTAAACACAGTCTGACCGTCCACCAGGATGCTGGAGGCGATTAAAGGAAGCGCGGCATTTTTTGCACCGCTGATAAACACGTCGCCGCCGAGGCGGCAGCCACCTTTGATTTGAATTTTGTCCATAGATACTTCGGCCTTCCAAGGATGGATTAATTAAAAAAAGGGGCTCAGCTAAAAAGCCCGGCCCCTTTTTAAATCTAAATGGTACCTGGGACGAGAATTGCACTCGTACAGAGATAATCTCCGAGGGATTTTAAGTTACTACCTCCAAGCACCCTACTTTCCTTTGCTGAAGCGGATCTTCTTTAACAACAAGGGGTTCCGCTTTTTGCATTCTTATTATCAATCGCCTCTTTTATCATATTTTGGATTATTTTGGAATTGTTTTCACACACCAGAAAAGGGGGTATTGGCTTTCTCACAATAAAACTTTCTCAGGTATTTCTCTCAACACTTGAGCCAATTTGTGTTGGTCCCATTCAATTGGTATGACGCCATAACGTTTTAGGTCTGGAGGAATATTTTCCATTAAATCTGGGTGTAACAAACCAATAATTGGTTTTCTCAATACAAATGCTTCTTGATACTCATATTCAATCCATTGTTGGTATGATGAATTGCTTTGAACGACAATCAATACTAAATCAGCTTGTGCAAGTTGATTTCTAATCGCTAATGCAAGATTGGGAAACTTCTTAATTACGTCGTCTCTTGTTTTTCCAGTATTGCCAATTCTAATATGCGTAATGTTATTTAAACACTGATTAATATCTTCACGTTCATCTTTTAATTTTGCCACCCTTTTTTCAACCTTGTTAATCTCGACATCCAATTGAAATAAGCCGGATTGGTTCCGCTTTTTTTCTCTTTGAAGGTTCAGTCCTTCAATTCTGCTTTTTATTTTTTCTAAAGACTTAATTTTTGCAACAAAACCTGGATTTAGAATTCGTTCTCGTTCTTCTGCTATCAACAAATCAATTTGCTCATATTGTATAATTTCCATTTCTTTAATTTTCAAATTAGCACGACGAGCCTTTAGATGTTTTAGTTTATTAGAAAATTTGTACTTTAGCTTCGTTATTTCAGCAGAACGGTTATTCAAGAATTCAATCCTTTGAGGGATTGCCTCTTCTCCTGTTGCTACAGATATTGCCTGGTCTTTAGATATGGATAGATTAACCCAATTGAAATCTATTATCGAATTTAGCATCGTCACAAGATTCTGATAAAAGATTTCATTTTCCCAAGAATGGCTAATGAAAATTTTAATAGGTTTCTTCATTGCGTTTTTTGGAATGAGCGCCCCATTGGAGGGCCATCAGTGAATAGTCTAATGGGACATAGCCGTTTTTTCAAATGATATCAAATGCATCCTGTGATATTGGCAGTCCATTATCCATGGAATCAAAGATCAAGGGAGATGTCAATCAGGAAATCCCTTAGAAAACAATCTTTTTTCTCTGGCTGTGGAATTTGTAAAAAATATATTGGCAATCCAGATAAAGGGGCTTAAATTCACATCAACTTGCTTAACAGCCATTGCATTATATGAATCCTATGATCCCAAAGCATTAGGAAGTTTGGTACCCCCACCACATGCCCCCCCCCACTATCACCAATCGGTAATTCTCATGTCATGTTCCGATTATAATCACCTGGTATATATCAAACAAAAGAAAGACCAGGGATTTAACCCCACACAGCTTTCAAAGGAGTATGGGGTATCTAAGGCTACTATTTATAATGTGCTGAATGAAGCTGACTGAAGCTGACTGATTATCAGGCTGAGCAAAGCGGCAATTTAATAAAACTTTAGATTTCCGTTTAATGCTTTATTAAAGGCTGTTCTCTGCTGAGAAGGTAAAAAAACTATAGATTAACTGTAGGATCAAACCAAATTATTAGAACCACCATCACTACAAATAGTAAGAGTACGATATATAAATGTTCCGTATCAATTGCTGTATCCTTGGCGTTTTTATTTGCTTCCAAATAAGCCTTTGTTTCTATAACGACATTAACTTCATCCATTGGTGTATTGCATTTAGGGCAAGTACGATCTGCCGTTAAATATATCGGGCTTGAATGTAGGCAAGACGGACAAATCATCTTTTCCATTTTATCAATATCACAGCTATCAGGAATGATTTTTTTTTGGTGCTTTCTTTGTGCATTCCAAATGCGAATGTACAAAACTGAAAAGTACCCCCCGATAGAAAATAAAAAGATACTGCCTGCCACATAAGCATTGATTGTAACCTTAGCTGACTCCCCATAAAGATAAGTATCTATGCCTCTTTGGGGCACTCTAATAAAACCTTTTTCATTGTAATCTTGCCAGCTTGTAATAGCTAAAAACAGCAAAAAAAGGCTTCCCGCAATAAGTCCCAAAATAGTTTTGCGGGCAGTTTTCTGAGAATTGAAATAATAACGAGGTTTTCTATTAATTGACTTCATAAAAATTAAAGAAAGAACCGTAAGAATTAATCAATTTAAATGGAGAATATCCTTACCCAGTCTGAAAATCATAGTACAAATATTGAATATCGAACGAACTTGTTCTCTATTCCACTTTTTCTTTTAGAGGATTCTATCCGAAACCTTTTAAATACATGATAAAAAATGGCTATAAACGGTAAAGACACAACACCAACTACAAGTATTAATTCTATTGGGTTGGAATAAGAAAATAGCATGGAATTTGTTTTTTCACTTTAGCCTGATTTAATATTTCTATTCCCAGCCTTTGATTAGACACCATAATATATATGCACCGACAATTGTACCTATTGGGAAGCCAAACAACATAACTACGGCCAGAATAATTCCAACTATTCGCCCCCAGTCTTTGTGCTCTTTTATTGCAGAACCGATCTTGAAAAATAGGAAAGGGATTAAAGCCATAGAAAACATTGGGACCAAAGCCACTGGATCTGGCAAAGAATTATCTCCAGCAAACAGAGGAATTATAATCGCTATCGTCATACCTATAAAACCCAACACCTGCAACCAACCAAAGAGTCTGATAATCCGTCCAGCTTTTACGTATGTTTCCATTATTTAACTCCTGTTTTTATGTAACAAATGAATATACAGATTTGAATAATATGATTTTTTAAAAGCTATCCTCATTAAATTGATTTAAAGATTATCCTGACGGTTATCAGCTTTGCAGCACAAGATTTCTAATCTTCAATTACAAAAGAACTGCCGTCTCTAAAAGATGTATGCAACAAGGGACTTGTTGAAATTTCCTCACTACATACGCCCCCTTTTGGGAGTTGCCCGGATTCCCAGTTCAACTCATTTTCACCATCACAAAGTCTGGATGCAAGCGATTTTAGCGAAGGGATATTATCACTTTCAGCAATCACTTTGGTTCCTTTTTCTGGGTCAGTTCGAAGCAATTTCATTATCCATCTCCTGAGTTATTGAACCTAATATTTTCCTGGGTGCTCAATGCTTTGCCCCCATTCCCCATCACAAAAAAGCCTTAAACAGCATGAGGCGAATTCTTTGGATGAGCACAACACTGAAGGATCACCAAAGAATCATTTGATGGGAAATGACCAATTCGTTACAAAGAAGCCCAATTTACCCTGTGGCATTAACAGGCCATACCAGAACGAATCAGATATAATCGGCCATGTCAATCAGGGAAACCCTTAGAAATTTTCTGATTTTCAAAAAAGTTACCCTTATTTCAGCCTGCCAGATGAAAAATGGGCCGATTTCAGGACAAAAATCCTGGGGTACACGGCCAGAAAAAATGAGATGCATACCGGATAGCAGGAAAAAGAAAGGCGGTCATTTAACGCCGCGCAAAGTTCCTCTGACCCAAAGACTATATGAGATACTATCAAAACGCTATAAGGTCAGGAAATTAGAGTACCCTTGGGTGTTTTGTAATACTTATTTAGACTGGAAAACCGGGAAAAAAGTAACTACCAAATTCAAGTATCGTTCGACCATATTGAAGACGCTGTGCAAAAAGGCTGGCGTGAGAAGATTTTCTTTTCATGCTTCTGCGTCACTCAGGAGTTTCAATCATGGATAATATGAACGTGCCATTGGCAGCTATTCAGAAAATTTTGGGTCATGAAAATCGTACAACAACAAAAATCTATTTGCACAGTATTGGTGGGTCGGAAATAGAAGCGATGTCTATTTTTGAGTCAGCTACACAAAATCCACACACCAATCCACACCACGGGTATTTAGCAATAAAAAAGGGGTTCAGCATTACCAGCTAACCCCTTGATTTCATTTGGTACCTGGGACGAGAATTGAACTCGTACAGGGCTCAGCCCCGAGGGATTTTAAGTCCCTCAAAAAGCACTTTCACTCACCTTCACAGAGAGTCCTCAAAAAACCTCCAAACCATTGACCCCAAAGGGTTTTTGTGCTATCAATATTTCATTGATTTTCACACAACTTAAAACACTTTCATAAAAAAAAGTTGTACAGGGGTTGTACAGAAATGAGGGGTAGACATGGCAACCGCATGGCATAAAACAGATTTCAAAGGCGTCCGTTACAGAAAACACCCCAAGAGAAAGCACGGGATCAAGTTCGATCAATATTTCGTTATAACCTACAAACTTGACGGAGTTACAAAATCAGAGGCCATAGGTTGGGCCAGTGAAGGCCATTCGGCATCAGAATCCTTTGAAAAGTTATGTGAGCTTAAACGTAATCAAAAATCAGGACAAGGTCCAAGAACCATCGCTGAAGCTAAGCAAGAGGCTGAACTAAAACGTGAACAAATTAAGCGAGAAAGAACCGCCGCAGAACAGAAAAATAAAACGCTTAATCAATACTGGCCGGAATATTATAAAACCGCAAAAAAATCTAAAAAAAAAGTCAGTTATGAAAAAGAGGAATCTCACTATAGATTGTGGCTTTCCCCATTGCTTGGGCATATATCATTGAATGATATCAAGCTTGAACAATGGGATCTTTTAACAGAAGCCCTGTCCAAGGATGGAAAATCAAAACGGACACAAGAATATGTTACTGGCACACTTAGGCGCATCCTCAAACATGCTTACCACAGACGATTAATTGATGAGGCCCCACCATCAGGAAAAAGAATCGGCGTTACAGGCCCAGGAAATAGTAACCGGCGCAGAAGAATTATAAGGCCAGATGAGGCAGAAGCCATCCTATCGAAACTTGAAGAAACAGACCGCTCTGCATGGCGAATCACAAGATTTGCATTCCTGACTGGTTGCCGTGCTTCCGAGGCGTTTAATCTCTGCTATCGTGACATCGATCTCATCTCCCAAATCATAACATTTCCAGAAACCAAGAATAAAGATCCCCGATCCCTGCCTATTTCTGAATCTTTGAAACAAATATTTGACGAGATACCGGAAGGAAAGCCCCAGGATAGAGTTTTCTTAAGCCTAAAGGAAATTCCCTACAAAGAAGCCCCCTCCGCATTTCGAACTGTAGTTGACGCTTTAAAACTGAATGAAGGCCGAGCCCCCCTTGATAAAATCAGTTTTCATTCAATCCGGCATTCTGTCGCCACGGAACTTGCCAAACGGCTAAATATTCGGGAACTAATGGACGTTATGGGATGGCGGACTGTTTTAATGGCAACTCGTTATATAAAAGGTGATGAGGATACAAAACGAAATGCACTGGCAGGATTAGAGCAAGCATTAAAACCCCAGGAAGGAAAAATTTTGCCTTTCAATAAAAAAACAGGTTCAACATAAAAATTGGGGTAAAATGCGGATACGGTTATAAATGCCAGCTTTTGCCGTATTCCAAAATGTTTTACACTCCAAACCTGTATATAAAATCGCCAATTTTAAATATAAAATCAAGGCATCCACTTTATAACTTACATAGCTCAAAAACTGATAGCGCCTAACATCTTGTAGGAGAGATCAAATGCCGAAAAATAAAAAGCAGGAACAGGAACTACTGGAAAAACAAATTAGTAGGCATGAACGTGCCTGTGAGGGAATAGATACATACCAACATTTTAAAAAATTAGATTACTGGACACTTGATGAGGGGGTAAAGTTATTAATTGCCCCGAATGAAATTGGTCAAAAATCAAAAAGTATGTTTCCATTATTGTTCGACATTGAATTTTTACAAAACCCTGAGAGATACCAAAAAGTTACCAGGGCTATTAATAAATCTTTGCCTGTCGAAGGTAATTACGAGGAAAAAAGAATAGAATACAAAAGCGGGGATGCAAAAAAAACAGTTTCTACACATTGGTATCATTGTTGCGCCCGTCTTAAAGTAAATCCGTTCGAATTTCTTGAATTTGTAAATGACAAACAGTTGTTTGATATTCCAGACAAATTACAGTTTTTAAAAGTACGTCTGGATTCAGGAAAGTATTTATATTCTTGGCAGGATGAAGTTTTAGAAAATCCTGACAGTTTTAATCATCTTAATTGTGACGAAAGTGCAAAACTTAGCGGGAAAGAAAGTCAGGAGTTAGGGCGGTTAAGAACTGAAAAAAGAACAATGGATGCAACGGTTAAAGCTGCCATAGAGGTGGGGAAGTTTGTACAAACCAAAATCAATAACAAAGAAAAAATAGTGAGAGGGCATATAGAGAATTTTGTAAATAAACTTGATAAGAATATCCCGGGCACCAGGATTGATCTCATTTGGGAATCCATAAATGATGAAGTTAAGAACGGCCCAGGACGCCCCAAAAAAGCCAAATCCTAAAACCCCCCAAAACATTCCAGACATAAAATTCCTTGAACGAATTAATGTTTTGGGAATTTTTTAATTCCTACGCCTACATATATTTCCTTTCAGAGTCATTAATAATAAATATGAAAGGAATTAAAAATGGCCCAAGAAGAAACCAAAACGAAAGTTCCGACTTTTTCCCAGATCATTAAAAACAATCCGTCTGGTTACATTCTGAGATCTGACCTGACAGAAAAAACTGGTGGTCTGTTACATAGTCGTACCCAAGCAAACCTTGATTCACTCGGCATTGGTATCCCAGGCCGGATCAAGATAGGAAACAGAAAAGTTGCATATCCTGTCCAGGCCGTTGTTGAATACCTGCAAAAGCTTGTAGAGTTGGCTGATGGGAAATAAATCCAAGACTTCGACTGGCTGTAAAGCCCATGAGATAGATGATTTTCAGCCCAAAACGATTTCGGCAGACTTTGATCCTGCCCTGCTACCGGAGCGCCCGTGGATTGTATTAGGTTCCATTCTTTTGGGCCATGTTTCAATCATTATTGGGCCAGGCGGCGTCTGCAAATCCATTTATAGCATATTGGTTGCCATCATGGTTGCTGCCCGTGGACTTTCAAGTCAGACAGATCTAATCGGGCCAGTAATGATGAGAGGTAAAACCCTCATTATTAATAACGAGGATGACCATGTTGAAATGGAACGCCGAATAGCCGGTGTTATGATAGCATACGGCATTAAGCCACCAGAACTTGAAAACCAATTCTATTATGAATCAGGTTATGGAGCCCGGCGATTAATCTGTGATTCGAAGGAAGACGGTCAAGTCGTCAAGGCACCATTTGTTGATCGGCTGGTGGATTATATCGAAATGTATAAAATTAAGGTTTTGGTTGTCGATCCGTTTGTTTCCAGTCATCGCAGCAGTGAAAACGACAATTCCAAAATTGATGATGTGGTTCATATCTACAAATCTATTGCCGCCGTGACCTGTTGTGCCATAGTTCTTGTTCATCATACCCGTAAAGGTTCAGCAAATGGCACCCCAACCATTGAAGACAGCAGAGGCGGCAAGGCCCTGTCCGATGGTTGCCGGGTGGGGGAAATCATATTGCCCTTGTCGAAGCAAGATCAAAAACGATTTGGGCTGTCAGACAATGAAGCCCGGAATATTGTCCGCATGGATAACGTCAAGGCCAATTACAGCCAGAAAGGGGAAGGTGTCTATTTACGGCTGGATTCCATTACCTTGCCCAATGGTGATTCGGTGGGTGTCCCGCGCAGGATTGAGCTAAAAGAAAAGGACAATAGCCATGGCAAGGGCAAGGGCAAGCGTATTGCCGAGATCGCCCAATTTATGGCTAAAGCCTTGACAGGAAAGATCGGGCCTGATGGTGGGAGCCTACCATGGGCTAAGCTGAGAGCTAAATATATGCCCCTGGCAAACGTGAGAAAGTCAACCGCCAATAACGAGGTCATTCGCTTGTCGAAAAGCCGCGAGAAAGCCCAAAAAACGAGTTTTATTGATGCTCAGGGGCAGCATGTATTTTATCAGGTCTGGTATTCCAAAGGAGATAAAAAAACCAGCCCCATTACGGTGCATGTGGAACCACAAACGGAGAATCCTGGGCAGGAAAAGGAACCTGGAAATGACACTTTCACGGGGGCATGAGAAACAGCTTTCCAGCTTTCCAGAGCTTTCCACTGGAACGATATAAAGCTTGTCAATAAAGGTTTTTCACGGTTTTGTGATTGCTTTCCAGGCTTTCCACGAGAAATTGCATGGAACACATCGTGAAACGCGCGTGAAATATAAACTTTCCACTTTCCATGCTTTCTACCCCTTAAGGGGGAGTCCTCTACGCGGAAAGCTGGGGGACACCCCTAGGGCTTCCCCAACTTTTTTAAGATCGCATAACCCATATCTAATTTGTCAGCCTTGTTAACCGACTGATATAATAAATTACTTTTTTATAGGGAATATATTATGAGAGAATCGAAAGTTTTTAAAGAAAATGAAGTTTCCGACGTTATACTTGAGCCTGAAAATACTGTGTTCCCATGGATCATTGATACCGTTTATGAAATGATACATGCACAAGGCCACCAAACAGGCCGTAAGTGTTATGAAGGGGATAAATATATCGGAGATTATTTCAAAATTACCATTGAATGTTTCGGCTCAAAAAAAGAGCTGGAATTGAATCGAGAAATTATGGATAGGCTTATTTGATACAATGCAAATTTTTTAGATGTAGAAATCTGGATTTGATCTGGCGACGTCTGTCAAAAATTCAATTCAATATCGCGTTACTCTCGATTTCAATTCACAATACCACATATTGTGGTTGAGGCATTTTTTTAGATAGTCACTACATAAATAGATAAGATCAACGCTTCTTGATGCTCAGAATAAAAAATTGAATCTTGCAATTTTCGACAAGGGATGTTTAATCTCCAATTAAGTGTATTCTGATTTAGGATTGTTTCGTATTCATTGTCATTTTATAGTCTTGTGGAAAAATTATGGGTCCCGAAGAACAATTTATTAAGTATTACAATCTTAGACAAAAGATTGATTCTTTACAAGAATCAAACATACGTCAACAAAAAGTATTGGCAACTCTTGAACAAAAGAATCATAAGGAGTTTATTGATATCCTTAGTCACGATGTGGAGGAAATAAGAAGAGACTACAACAAATGTCCCACTCAAGGAAAACGTAGGAATTTTATTAGAGCTGTCTTTGTTTTTATTGAGGGAATTATTTTTATAATAAAAGATGAAATCCTCACAAATGAAAAGCTAAAGCGGGAAAAAGTATTTACGCCAGAAGAAATAATGCTCTTAAAAGAAGAATCACCTTCAGTTTCGCGAGGGAAAGCGAGAAAAAGCACGAAATATCTAAAACTTGCTGAGAATATAAGATTCACTATAAAATGTTTTAGCAAGGCAAACCACATTACCAATGTGCCCAATTTAGGAGGTCAAGAATGGGAATATCTTATAGATTCAATAAATATTCGTCACAGGGTTACGCATCCTAAGAAAGCATCAGACTTAGAAATATCAGAAAATGACCTTGCCAAAGTCGTTATTGGTCACTTTTATTTTAAAAAAATCACAACGGATCTTTTTGAAGAAAAAGCTATCAATCTTAAGAAACTGGTTCGTGGAGAAACTCTTTATTGAGACAATTTCATATTTTGAGGCCATTCCTCAGTTTTATTTTTTTCGATTGGGGAGCGGCCCCAAACATAGCAGGACAAATTTAAGTTTTTATCGCCCGTGAGCGTTTAATGTAAAAAGTCATATATGCGCAGATACATTTTAGGGACTCCTACTTTACACTGCAAAAACCGAGGCATCGCCACTATACAGGCAACTTCCAAAAATATTACCGGACCCGCAAGTATATTCTATCCACAGTTTTATCCGGTTACAAGTTAATCACCAAGGTTCTTTCACGGTAAAGTAAATTTCCTTTTTTTTGGGGCATTTTTAGGCTGCCTAATGTTTAGGCACTTATAAAATCAATCCCTATTTATATAAAAAAAACAATAAAAACTAAGGGATTCCCTGATACACATAACTTTAAGTTGATGATATGAATTAAGCAGTGTTTATCTTTACATCTTAGTTGAATTTTGGCCTTAAATTGTTCCATCCAGGATTAAACCTTTTACCTGAGCTTTTGCAATTTAGAAGCCTGACGCAAAGAAGGATGTCATGAGAAACCTTGTTATAATATTAATCTTGCTCATTCCAATAGCAATTCAGGCCGGTGAAAAAATAGACTCTTTCGAAGGTCTTGAAATTACAAAAGAAAGCGGGGTGCTAATAATTGATAGCACATCCAAAAAACATATGGAGAAAGCCCACTCCCAACAGGCCAAAAAAAGGGCTATGGAAGCTCAACAAAAAGCTCAAAAAGAGGCCCAACACCCCAGAATTGAAGACAAATTAGAAGCCCAACTACGCAAAATTGAGGCCCAGCAAAAAATACGCATGCAAGAGCTTGAGATTTATCGTGCGAACCAATATTTATCTTATAAAGCAACCAAAGATGCTCAATACCAAAAACAACGCCAAGAACAACAAAAAATATTAGATGATATTCATGCGTCAGATAGCCTCTTAGAAAAGATCAAGCTCAAAACATCGCCTGAATCATATTGGGAGGCAAAAGTTAAAAATTTAGAGTGGTCCGTAAGCTCAGCCAGCGCGGAAATAAGAGATTTAGTAATCGAATATAAAAAAATACTTGCTACAAAAGATTTGGAATTAGCGCAAGCAGTAAACGATGCAAGATATATTGGTGCAGATCCTCGACAAGCCAGAATAGAAATGTGGGAAGGAATACAACATGAAATTATAACTTTAAAAGCAGTAATCAGCGAAAATCGAGTAATATTGAATCGTGATCAAACATGGTTAGAACAAGCACGCAGGATGCTATCAGTATACCGACAACAAAATTAACTCGGGATAAAATTCTTCACACGGATGGGAATTTCCATATAAGATATTGCAAAATTTTAAACCGATACATTTAATTTTAGCCTCTACTATACTGCCCAACCTAAACCGAATAGACAGAATCTGCTTATAACGATATTGGCATATTCTGTTCCATTTGAGAGAGGATAAAAAAATGAGAGAAAATAATATGAAATTTTTTTTCACAGCATTGTTCTTAATTTTTGGAATTACTCTTAGTGAAGTCGAAGCGGAAGATTTCATATCAATAATGGAAAAATATGGAAAAAAAACAGCAATCAAAATGGTTGTTGATGAGTTTAACAAAAATTGCCCTATGGTAGTAGATAAGTATACGAATATAACTAAAGCGTTGCCTTTTTCAGATAGGCTTAAATATCAAGCCTCCATTTCTGGTATTCCCTATGACAATATTAAACAATCTCTTGAAAGCTTGAAAAATAGAATAACTTATATTGGTACCAATACAATGTGTTCTTCTCCCGATACAAGGCCATTGATTGATTCTGATTTAATAGTGGAATATGAATACTATTATGAAGATGGCACATTTCTGTTTTCGTACAGCGTCAAAAAGAGCGATTGCCAATAAATATTATTAAAGCATAAATCCTGTTTGCCGGTACAATCGAATAAAGACAGTTTAGTGATTCTATTTGAATAGGGTTTCCCACCAATATTAATACTGGTGGAATTTATTTAATTTTGCCCATTTTTTAACAATGGCCTGATCACCAAGGTATTCCAACCTTTGGATTTTATCTAAAATATTATCAAATGTTGATCTGTGCATACCTTTTGGCTTCTCAGGAATAATATCCATAATGCCCGGTTCCGCACCAATTTTCCGCTTCAACTTATTAGCCCTATTAAACAATCGCTTTGTTGAATGAGTATTGCAACTGGCATAAGTTAGGCCATGGCAATCTCTACAAAGAAAATTTTTGCCTGCCCCACCCAGACTATAAAGGATTTCAACCTTCCGTTCACATTGTGAACAGAGAAACCATTTTCTATAGCCTCCATAGTTGCAAGGGGTTTGGTCAAAAAAAATGACCTGTTTGACACCTTCCCAGGCACCACCACGCCCCCTATACCTATATTTAAGGGTTAAGCAGTTTTCTTGAACCTCAAAGTGAACCGCCCCCCTTTTATTGCCATTCGATGACCAGGATAATTTTCCGGCTGTTCCAGGGGGTAAAGCGTTTTGCCTTTTGAGCAATCGGATATCAATGTAAATTTGGCGTTCAACTGTTGGCTTTGTATTAAATCTGAAAAATCGTCCTGAACCCGGCCCGCCCATAAACACCTCTTTTTTGATCAACGACAAATATTTTTTTCCTTCAACGACAATTAAAACTCCCGTTCCCCAACCTGCGTAACCATTTAATTTCATTAAAAAATACTTGCAAAACAATTCTGATTATGTTTTTTAAGACCATCCTTCCGGAGGATAAGGCTATGCTGGAGAGCAACCTGAGCGCCGAGAAGGTGACTGAAGTATGAGGGGCCGTATTTTCCACGTACGGCCTTTCGCTTTTTGCTCTCATACTTTGGTCTATAATGCGCTAAACTCCGGGGGTTTGGGGGCTGGCCCCCATTATAATCCGGTAAAAAGTCCTTTTAATTACCATCACAAAACCCGGTTCTTCCATGGGTTAAGCCCTCTATCGATAGTATCCGTCCGATAGTGCTTGCTGACGGCATTGGTTCAATATTTTCCGCTTCCATCTCCTTGCTGATAGCACCGGCACCGCAGTTCAGGCCTCGATTGTATAAATCCAGTCGGATCATTTTAATAATCTCAACAATCTCCTGCCTGGTATATCTGGTCTCGATCATTATTCGGCCTCCATTTTAGCCTGTTCCATGCGATAGCTTTCCACATTCAATTCAAGGATGATACTGTGATGAACGAGTCTGTCGATGGCTGCTGCCGTTGTCATAGGGTCCTTAAAAATCTGTTCCCACTTAGAGAACGGAAGATTGCTCGTGATCATCAGGCTGCCCTGTTCATACCGTTCCGCCAAAAAGGTAAACAGCACTTCCATTTCTCCCCGGCTTTGTTGGACATACCCAATGTCATCTATAATCACAGCATCAAACCTGGAGAGGGATTTGAGTTTTTTGGTTAGCTCAAGATCCCTTTTGGCAATCAGCAGATCCTGGACGAGCTGACTGCATGAGATAAAAAGAACCTGCTTACCCTTTGCAATTAATTCATGGCCAATGGCACAGAGCAGATGGGTTTTCCCGCTACCCGGATTACCAAAGGCCAGGATGTTTTCACAGCGCTCTAAAAAAGCGCCGTTGACCAGGACACTTAAATGATTGGCAACCTTTAAGGGGAGGCGCTTTTTATCAAAATTCTCAAATGTCTTGGAAGATGGCAACTTGGATGCCCTCAGGTTACGTGATATCCGGTTCTGCCAGCGGACTTCGCATTCGAGACTCAACAATTGTAAGAGGTACTTTTCATATCCCCATGCCTCCGCCCTGGCCTGATCCGCCATTTCTTCATAACTGCGGCGCATGGTCGGCATATGGAGGCTTTTAAGATTGGTGTCTATCTGATCCCGATCATTGATCATGCCGCCACCCCCTTGAGCAATTGGTCATAACGAGTCAAATCAACTGCCTGGATATGAACATCATCCGGCCTGCTGACAGAGGCGTTGGACTCAATAAGGCGTTTAACAGCCTCTTTGCTGATTTCCTGATCCTCGTTTATTAGAACCATCAGGGCGCTGTCTACTGCCACCTCGCTTGTCTTTGCTGCCAGGTATAATATTTTCAGATACCTTGCTGCTGAGCTTTTAACGGTATAACGCTTTCTTAAATGATCGTAGGCAATCCGGAACCGGCTGGTGGGGAACATGGCATTACGATAACGATAATTTTCAAATGCCCCCGGTTTTTTGACCAGGCTGTCAATGATATGCCGGTAATTGATTTTATATTTGCCCTCACCCCGCAACCTTGGCAAAGTATCGACCTTTCTCTGGCCGTACCAGACCTCCAGGCATTCCATGTAGAGGCGGACCTGGATATTTTCTCCTATGAGCCTGCTGTCTACAGAGTAAACGTTGTGATTGACCCGAATGGTACTGCTGGGACCAACCTTTAAATCCATCTTTTTACATGCATCAAGCCGGCGTTTGGGCAACCGGTGTAGGAGATCCAGTTCTTGTGTAAACCGTTTCCTACGACCGGCATTTAGCTGTGCGAACAGTTTGGCCAGGAACAAGTCATATTCTTCCCGGTCTTTAAAATCCCGGTGTCCTCTCAGCATCAGGGCCTGGTCAACGGCTTTTTTGAACCGATAATTGCGCTGCTCCACGTCTCCATTTTCATTGGGGCTGGCAGGGTTAGTTTTGCAAGGAATGATACCGTAATGGTCAACAAGATCCTGATACCTGCTGGTGAACTCCTCAGGGTGACTTACCTTGTTAACAGCGGATGTCAGACAATCGGTGCGATGTTGCTGCGGCACACCACCAAGTTCCCATAGGGCATTTTGCAGGCCCTGGCTCAGGCTTTCGAAACTCTCTGAAAAACAGACTGTACCTGTCTCCCAATTGGAATAGGTCAAAACAAAATGGTAGATCAGGTGGTCAAAAGGGACGCCGCCTATAGTGACGCCCAGTTTATCCATGTGGGTGAAGTCTGACTGGCATAATTCGCCAGGCTTATGAATTTGAGCAAAAAAGATTTCTTTGGGCGGCCCCTCTGTAGCACGCCATTGCTTTATTCTCCGTTGCAGGGTCCGTAATTGTCCATCGGCGAACCGGCCGGGGTGTCTGCGTTGCAAATCCTCAAACAGTGTCTTGGCCTCCAGACCTGGATTTATGGTCAACATGCCTTTGATACCATCCCAGGTCTCCTCAAACGGATCTTTGCGTGTGCGCCATGTATGATCCGTTTTGAGTTCACTCGGCAACTTCCCGTGTTCACGGTACTTTCGAGCTGTTTTTTCATCCATTCCAGCTTTCATTGCTGCTATCCCGAAACTCTTCTCTGACTGAATCAACTTGAACAACCTCCTCACTTGCTGGTCCGTTACCATCCAAATCTCTCCTTCTGTTCAATTTGGATGTTTCTACCATTTTTTTTGATTCTTAAATTTCGGGAATTTTAATTGTCGTTTGGCGGGAATTATAAATGACGCTGATCACTTTTTAACTAAATAGTTAGGGAAGTATGAATTTTAACAAAGAACCGAAGGGACTTTAATTATTTTTTGGCCTACAGGGTTAAAAAGTGGGGGAAGAATTAAAAAAAGTTGTACAGGGGTTGTACAAAAAGGCTCTGGCAGAAATTCACAAATAAAAAAAGGGGTGCCCGATCTTGGCTAACCCCTTGTTTTTACTGGTACCTGGGACGAGAATTGAACTCGTACAGGGCTCAGCCCCGAGGGATTTTAAGTCCCTTGCGTCTACCAGTTCCGCCACCCAGGCACATCGTCAGGATTAAATATATTATTACAGCACATTTTGCAAGGAAAAACCGCCGGCGCCCGACCTCATATATTGCTTCCCCATTTTAAAATGATTATGTTACTATACACGGGCAAAATGCAGCAGACAAAAGTATTGTACCGATTTGTCCCTCTTTATGGATGGAACCAACCTCCCGCGGGAAAGGATAATTGGCAAGATGGTCACTAAAATTTACGTCAATGCAGATCTTAAGGCAACAATCCCTTGCCCTAATTGCAAGAATTCCTACCAAAAAGACGTATCAAGATTCATAAAACACCATAAAGAGGTCCGGCTTAAATACACCTGTAAATGCAAGCACCAGTTCTCCATACTTCTTGAGAGAAGACGGTTCATCAGAAAGGAGAAACAACTCAACGGTTACCTGATCGAACCGACAAGGAAGCTGCCGCTGAGAATAATTGATATTTCCAAGTACGGCATAAAAATCAAGCTGTTCACAAAAGCCCCGCCCGATATCGGCAGCATCCTGACCATTGAATTCATCCTGGATGACCCCGGCCATTCAAAGGTCACCACAAAAGTAACGGTCAAGCGGGTCCTCTTCCCCGACACCCTTGGCTGCGAATTCCTTAACCCGAACCACTATGACAATCTGGGGAAATATTTTTTATTTCATTTTTGATCGCGAGGGCCCGGCACATGGAAAACATTGGAATCCGGGCATAAAAAAATCCCGAGAAGGCTTGTCCTTCCGGGATTCGATGTGAGTGGTGCCGAAGGGGAGATTCGAACTCCCACAAGCGTACGCTCGCTAGTCCCTGAAACTAGTGCGTCTACCAATTCCGCCACTTCGGCACGTCTCAAAACAACGAAAAGGGTTATACAGCAAGGTTTTTGACTTGTCAATCGAAAAGTTCACTTTCTTTTTCAGCAAGCCCCCTGCCTTGGTCTTAAACCATTGTATCTATCTGGTTTCAAACCGCTTTTACCTTCTATCAGAATTTGTAACAGGGTTCTAACCGGAATGTCAACTTGAAAAGCTGGCGGCAACCCAGCCAATGTTACAATACGACCTAAAAAAAGCCATAATTTGACAATAGGGGGAAAATGTATATTATTAAGCATTAACTAATCTTTGATTTGCAATTAACCCAATTAAAAAGGAGCTTAAATCAAATAATGGCAACCGAGCATACGAGCGAAACCCACCTGGGAAAGGACGAATTACTGGAAATTTTAAATGAGATTGATACGGAGCGTCAGAATGATCCGATCAAGACCAATGATCATCAGAATGAAAGCACCGCTCCCCACAGCTATCCAAATCCAAGCAATCAATTTTACTAAATTCACTTCTTTTTTCTCCAACAATCCACCATGTACCTGAGAACACCTTTGTCTTCAAATTAAAGGTGGCTCAAAAAAAACAAAGCATAGTGTATAGGGCTGATACCAGTCCCAGAATAGGCTGTATCAAGCCCTTTTACATTTTGACGGCTGGATTTACCCTCCAATCAGTGACCATGTCTAATCGTGTTGTATGACGGTATGCACCGACAGCCTGCCCCGGACATCTTACCCCTGGGTGTCATTTCTGGTATACTCGGGACAGAAGACGCGCATCAGATTTGAACCGCTATCGGAAACGGCAGAGTAAGCTTGGTTTGTTCTAACACTCAGAGCCCTAATGGTATCGTCTCTTCTCCAATTAACCATAAAAAGGAGGACAGCACCATGACTGAGTTTTGCACGGATGTCAATTCCAGAACAATTAAAATGGCCCTTGTGGACGGGTCCCAGATTAATGCCTGCGTAAATATCGACCGGGAACCAGGCTATAACCGCTTAAGCGACATGATCAGCAACAGCAGAGAACCGTTTTTGGTTTTAATGAATGCCACAATGCACAACACCGGCATTACAACGCCCGTAAACTATGAAACTTTATTTGTGAATAAAGAGCACATATTGTGGGCAACGCCTCAAAATGATTAGCAGCCAATGACCCGACACAGCATTGTCACCAATTCACAGGAACGGAAAAGGCGGAGAAGGTTCCGCCCGGGACAGATGCGGAGGATTCATTTGACTTCAAACCGCTGATTCCATAGTATATTCATTGACCATCAATCTGTTTTTGCAGGAGTGTCTTATGTCCGAAAAGAGTATTGAAGAAATAAAGAAAATAGAAAAAGACCATCGCTTTTTAACCAAAAACCTGGTTGACGCAATCTGGATTGCCGATGCGGAAACCCTGCGTATTGAATATATGACAGAATCCATTGAAAAGCTAAGCGGGTATACGATACAGGAATCTATCAATCAAGGGCTTCAGAAAAGAATGACCCCGGAATCTTTTCAAAAAATCAAAGCATTGCTGGACGAGGAGAAACTGAAATTTGACCAGGGGATAAAAACAATACGGTCGGCGGAGATTGAGTTCATCCATAAAAACGGCATCCCTTATTGGTGTGAGATCAGGGCAAGGCTGATCAAAGAACCCGGAAATATATTGAAAATTGTTGGGGTAACAAAGGACATCACAGAACGGAAAAAGGTGGAGCAGGAAAAAAACGATTTGATAGAAAAGCTGGGTAAGGCCTTATTTGAAAAAGAAAAATTGCTGAAAGAAAACAAAACATTAAAAGGGCTTCTGCCGATTTGCAGCGGATGCAAAAGAATCAGAGATGAAAAAGGCAAATGGTGGCCCATAGATGCATATATAGAAAAAGCGACTGAGACAAAGCTTAACCATACCATCTGTGTCGACTGTAAAGAGGCCTTTTACGGAGATGAGGCCTGGTACCAGAAACGGAAAAAAAAGATGGAATAAGGCCCCGGCTATAATTAAACAGGGGTCATATCAAAGCCAGATGACGCCAGCCATTCTTTTGCATCCTGAATATTGTCAAAAACTTCGATCTCCAACCGACTGGCTTCTTGAACGATTTTACCCACCTGCCATTTTTTTATTTCCGATTTTCCTGCAACAACAGCCAGATGAGAGAGAGGGGTCTTGAACCGGCCACTGACCATTTGTGAAATCAGTTTTTCCGCCTCCGGCGTGTGGAGTTCCCATCGACTGCGGTCAATAAGCAACGCCCAAGGCTTGTCATGGTAAAATTTGTAAGCAATGCGTTTCAGATCCTTTAGGTAGTCCTTGGCCACTCTCTCATCCCAGGCAAAAAAAGCCTCAATGTAAAGAAGGTGTTCATAGGGAACCATCTTATAAAAGTCCGTTTTAATTTCCATAATCAAACCTCAGATTCCTAAAAGGATGAAGGGATTGTAAAATTGGCGGCTGAATATTTTTCATACAATTTTTTTATGGTGCCAGATTTTAAAAGCCGCGAAAAATTTCGATCAAACAGCCGGGCCAAATTCTCACCTCTTTTGCTATTGATAAAAACAACGTAGAGTTTTAACTCAAGTATTGTCTTCATTGCAAAATCATTCATCCGATATTCGGGAGTGTCCCTGAAAAAATCCTTGAGGTCACCTTCGGCATCCAGAAAAAAATCCAGCTTTGAGGTATTGAGCAGGTGGATGCCCAATTCCCTGGTATCGACCCGCCGAATCAATGTCGAAACAATGACTGAAGCAGGGAGGTATTGTTCAAACGAATACCCTTCAATCCATGCCACTTTTTTCCCTCTTATGCTCTGACTTCCCGACCATTTGACGTTGGAAGTTTTTTTGTAAAGTGCTTGAACGATATCAACTGCGAAATGATTCTTGGGATAGACCCCATTTTCAATTTCATCGACATAGGCACCTATCATGGCATCCACGGAATGATTTTTCAAAAGATTCACCGAGCCGATATATGACCTGATAATCGGCTGAATGCCATAGCCTTCAGATTCATAGACCGCCCTTAGGATATCCCAATACAGCCCTGTTCCATCTCTTTCAGTGGCATCTTTCCACTCTTCTGTGGCAAAAGAAATTGTTTTTTCAGCTGCATCTGTTTTCGGTACCATCCAAATGGAAAGGCAGACGCTGAGCATGATGACCGCAACCAAGGATTTTTTACAATTCACCCCGCCGATCCCAGCCGCTTTTTTTCCCTCTTCTTTTGCATTTCTCCTGCTCTGCAAATCAAATTTATCCCTGTCTTTTATATCATAATCTGAGTATTTTTTTCCATTGATGTACAGACGCCTTGAAAAATCCACCCAATGCCTCCTCTGAATTTTTCTGAACAGCATCGGCCGGCGATCCGACCATACGTCATCATCAGACAAAATTGACAGCTTTAAGGGAATATCTCAACCCTTTTTTGGATATATATATTTGAACAGGCAAGCATAAAGGAGGGTCTCCAATAACCAATATCCTGGTTCAGGTTTAAGGGAATAAAATTTTTAATAGGAAAAATAGGCGGATGGCAAGACGATTGGGCAACAACCGGGCTGAAACCCATCGTGTGAGCATAAAAAAAGCCGCTGTAGTTACAGCAGCTTACTTGGGGGATGGTGCCGAAGGGGAGATTCGAACTCCCACAAGCGTACGCTCGCTAGTCCCTGAAACTAGTGCGTCTACCAATTCCGCCACTTCGGCACTTATCCTTGGCTTTCCCGCAGCAATTAAGCGTTGCGTTCAAGCGACGGTTGGGATATATATACTTGCTTGTGACTTTTGTCAACAATATTTTTGATAGAACCTGAAGGATGACATGAAATTAATCGAAAACTTGGATCTGATTGACGCTCCTTTTAAAAATGCTGTCGTGACCATCGGCAATTTTGACGGTGTCCACAAAGGCCACCAGGCATTATTATATCAGGTAATAGAAAAGGCCGCCGAAATCAACGGCACCTCGGTGGCCATGACCTTTGACCCCCATCCTTTAAGGGCGCTTGGTATTTCAAGCCCCCCTTTGATCACCCGGCACGACCAGAAATTAGAACTCATTGAACAATCCGGCATTGATGTGTTATTGTGCCTGCCCTTTGATAAAGCGTTTGCCGATATACCGGCCCAGGATTTCATTGAAAAGATCCTGGTTGAAAAAATCGGAATGAAGGCTATTATTATCGGAGGCGACTATTCATTTGGAAAAAAACGTTCAGGCAATATCAGCCTGCTGCGCTCCGCCGGCATGGACCTGGGATATGAAACCATTGTCTCAGAGTGGATCAACGATACGGAAACCGGCAAAGAACGGATTTCCAGTACCCGTATACGGGAGATCGTCATGGAGGGCCGGGTGGACCAGGCCATGAAATACCTGGGCCGCTACTACCAGATCCGGGGCAAGGTCATCAAAGGACGGAAACGCGGCGGCAGCCAGCTCGGCTTCCCAACGGCCAATATCAAACTCCATGATGAACTATGCCCGAAACTCGGGGTTTATGCCGTAACCGTGGAGACCGTCCACGGCCATCACAAGGGCGTAGCCAACATCGGTTTTTCCCCGACCTTCGGCGACCAGATGTTCACCATAGAAGTTCACATCCTTGATTTTGAAGGGGACATCTATGATACCCGGATCCGCATCAACATGGTGGCGCGGCTCAGGGACGAGAAAAAATTTTCCAGCATTCAAGAGCTGGCAGAACAGATCAAAACAGACATTGAGAAAGCAAAGGACATCCTTAAATAAAAATGGCAGTATTAGATATAGTCAAGTACCCGGAAAAATCCTTAAGTAACCCCTCGGTACCCGTAGAAGAAATTGACGATGAAATCCTGAAATTGATCGAAGACATGGGGGAGACCATGTTCCATGATTCCGGAGTTGGACTGGCCGCCCCCCAGGTGGGGATCAACAAACGGATCATTGTATATGATGCCCATGCCGCCGATCCCGCCCCAGAGGACGAGGAAGAGCTGGCAGACGAGGATACAGAAGAAGCCCCCAAAGGCGAATTCACCGCCCTGATCAACCCGGAAATCATCTCTAAAAGCCAGGAGACCTTTATTTCTGAGAACGAAGGCTGCCTGAGCGTTGTGGATTACCGGGCCGACGTAAAACGTCATGCCAGGGTGACGGTACGGGCCCTGAACATCGACGGCAAAAAACTGGAATTTGATGCAGACGGGCTTTTGGCCGTCATTATGCAGCATGAAATAGACCACCTGGACGGAATATTGTTCATAGACCGGATCTCCTCCCTCAAGCGGACCATGTACAGAAAGAAACGGTTAAAGCAGTTAAAAAAGAACAATTAAAATTGTCGGCATAAAAAAACTATGAAAAAAAAACGCATCATTTTCATGGGCACACCGGAGTTTTCCGTGACGGCCCTCAAGGCACTGGCAGCAGACGAAACTTTCGAGATCCCCCTGGTGGTGACCCAGCCCGACCGTCCCAAAGGGCGGGGCAAAAAGCTGGCCCCCTCCCCTGTCAAAAAAGCAGCACTGGACCTGGGCCTGGAAATCTTCCAGCCCGAACGCCTGAATACCGCCCAAGGAAAAGAAAGGCTTAGTGCCCTGGCCCCGGACTTTTTTGTGGTGGTGGCCTTCGGACAGATCCTCTCCCAGGAAATCCTGGATATCCCCAGGGTCTATCCCATTAACATTCACGCCTCGCTGCTGCCCCGGTACAGGGGCGCCGCCCCCATCCAGGCAGCCGTGCTCAATATGGATAAGGAAAGCGGGGTCACCACCATGGTCATGGCAAAAGGCATGGACACAGGGGACATGCTCCTGAAATCCGTCACCCCCATAGATCCCATGGAAACCGCCCAGGACCTCCACGACCGCCTCTCACAAATGGGAGCGGATCTTATTGTGGAGACCCTCCACCAAATCAATGCCGGCGGCATCACCCCTGAGCCCCAGGATCATGACAAGGCCACCCATGTCTCCATGCTCAAAAAATCCGACGGTGAAATCGACTGGACCCGGCCGGACAAGGCCGTTTGTGCCCATATAAACGCCATGACCCCGTGGCCCGGGGCCTTTACCCACCTTTCGGGCAAGCGGCTGAAAATATTCAAGGCCGTCCCGGCACCGGCAGAGAAATCCGATGCGGCCCCGGGAGAGATCCTTTCCTGCAGGGCCGAGGGCATCTGTGTTGCAACAGGAGAAAACCCCGTACTGATTCTGGAACTCATGGGCAGTTCGGGAAAACGCCTGGCAGCCGACGCCTTTCTCCGGGGCAATAAGATCGACCTGCCGGCCCGGTTTGAGTAAAATGAACACCGACCCAAAAACGACTGATCCCAGGGCCGTTGCCTTTTCCCTGCTTGAATCCGGTCAGAAAAAAACTCTGACCCTGGACAGGGCCCTAGAAAACGCCTCAGCCTCCCTTGGGGCCTTGAGCCGTCAGGACCGTTCCCTGTGCAACGCCATGGTCTTCGGGGTGCTGCGCCACCGGGGCCGACTCGACCACATCATCCGGGCCTGCTCGGATCGCCCCTTTGAGCGTATCGACCATAGGGTGCTGACGCTGCTGCGGCTGGGTATTTTCCAGCTGGTTTACCTGGACCGGGTGCCGGATTTTGCCGCCATCCATGCCACCATGGAACTGGCCAAAAAAAAGGCGGGAAGGAAGGGGGCAGGATTTATCAACGCCGTGCTCCGGAAGGCAGCGGATCAACACAATTCCATCGCCCTGCCGGATAAGAATAAAAAATTCACCGCCTGGCTGGCAGCCAGCTGCAGCATCCCCCCATGGCTGGGGAAACGGTGGGCCGCATTTTACGGCAGAGCCCAGGCGGAACACCTGGGCCGGAACATTCTTGAGATTCCGCCCATCACCCTGAGGACAAACAGCCTGAATACCACCAGGGAGGAACTGATTCAGACCCTCTCCCAGGACGGGGTGGCAACAAAAAAAACACCATACAGCCGGCTGGGCATAGAAATAACCGCCCCGGGCAAGGCGGTAACGGACCTCCCGGGCTTCCCCCAGGGGAGTTTCCAGGTCCAGGACGAAGCCGCCCAGCTGGTCACCACCCTGCTGAATCCCAGGCCCGGTGAAAGGGTTCTGGACGCCTGCGCCGGCCTGGGCACCAAAACCTGCCACATGGGCCAGCTCATGGAAAACCAGGGGGAACTTGTGGCCAACGACCCCGATGCCGGGAAACAGCATGGGCTCAACGCAGAGGCCGGCCGTTTGGGGCTCACCCATATCAAACCGGCCGCCTTTGACCTGACAAAGGCCGGCCTCAAAGATCTGGGCGGCTATTTTGACCGCATACTTGTAGACGCCCCCTGCACGGGGCTTGGCGTGCTGCGCCGGAACCCTGACACCCGGTGGAAACGGACGCAAAACGATATCCAGCGCATGGCAGCCCTCCAGAAAAAGATTCTCAAGGCCGCCGCCAGCCTGGTGACCCCGGGCGGGGTCCTGGTCTATGCGGTCTGCTCCTGCGAGCCCGAAGAAAACGAAGCCGTGATTGACCATTTTCTGGACAAGCGCAAAGACTTTACACCCGACCCGGACGGATTCTGTGAGCGGCTGCCCTGGTTTGCGGATCAAAAGGATAAAAACAATGAAGACAAACCGTTTTATTTCCGCACCTACCCTGAGTTCACCGGCATGGACGGTTTCTTCGCAGCCAGACTGAGACGCAAAACAAAATCATGAAAACCCTGATCAAATACCTGCTGCTCTTTCTCACGGCCTTTGCCCTGGCCGGCGCAGCAGGCTACACCGGGGTCTCCATATTCACCCGCAGCGCCCCGGAGGTCATCTTGCCCGAGCTGGTGGGCAAAAACATTATCCAGGTGCTGGAAACCCTGACCCGATTGGGGCTCAACCCCAAACTCCATACCACCCAGTACCATGAGACCATCCCAAAGTACGGGGTCACCTTCCAGGATCCCAAGGCCGGTGCCACCATCAAAAAAGGCCGGGATGTGGTGATCTACCTGTCCAAGGGGTTTAAGGAAAGCCGGATGCCCGATCTCAGGGAGATGGGCCTGAAAGAGGCCCGCCTGGTGCTTGAGGCGGCCGAACTGCGGCCGGGCCGTCTCCGCTACGTCTATTCGGACCGGACCCCGGCCCAGGGAATTATTTCCCAGTACCCCCTGGCCGACGCTTCGGTGGCGGCGGCCTCCCAATGCGATCTGCTGGTGAGCAGGGGACCACGGCCCAGGTTCACGGCCATGCCGGACCTTGAAAAACTAACGCTGGATGCGGCGGTATCCAGCATTGACGCCCTTTCCATGACGCTTTCACCCATCCGGCCGGTATGGGTTCCCAGCCAGGCCCCGGATCTGGTACTGGAACAGACCCCGGCACCGGGCACCCGGGTCCCCGCCGGTACAGCCGTCACCCTTTCCGTCAACCATTCCGGTGGCCGGGACAGACTGAATCCCGAGGCCATGAAAACCCCGGTGTGGCTGGCATATACCCTGCCCCCTGGATTTTCCAACCGCCATGTCCGCATCACTACGGACCTGTTCGGCGCTCCTGCAGATGCCTTTAATGGATTCATGAAACCGGGGAAAAAGATAAATATCTTGATTCCCGGGGGAATAACAACTAAAATCCGCATTTTTATCGACCGTAACCTGGTCCTGGCCAGGGACATTGATCCCTGGCAACCGCAGTACAATCCAATTACAGACCAACCCTATACAGGAGAACAACTATGACTATCATCGCTCCTTCCATTTTATCCGCCGACTTTACCTGCCTGGGGCAGGAGTTGAAAGCCGTGGAAGATGCCGGTGCAGACTGGATCCACATTGATGTTATGGACGGTCAGTTTGTCCCCAACATCACCTACGGGCCCATCATTGTGGACGCCTGCAAGCGTGTATCGGGACTTGCACTGGATGTCCATCTCATGATCGAGAAACCCGACGCCATGATCCCGGAATTTGCCAAGGCCGGCGCCGACTATATTTCAGTCCATGCCGAGGCCTGCACCCATCTGCACCGCACCCTGCAGCTCATCAGGAGCCTGGGCGTAAAGGCGGGGGTTGCCCTGAACCCGGCCACCCCCCTTTCCAGCATCGAATATATCATCGACCAGCTGGACTTCGCGCTGGTCATGAGCGTCAACCCCGGATTCGGCGGCCAGAAATTCATTGAATCCAGCATTGAAAAAATCAAACAGCTTTCGGATCTGCTCAAGGCCAAAGGCTCAAATGCCATTATCCAGGTGGACGGCGGCATCAGTGAAAAAACCATCAAGGCCGTTTACCAGGCAGGCGCCCGGTCCTTTGTTGCCGGCTCCGCCATTTTCAACACACCGGATTACACCGAAACCATTGCAGCCATGCGCAAGGCCGTATAACCATTTTACACGTTTAGCAAGGCAGACCATGAACAAGCTGATTATCACTGTCCTGGGAAAGGACAGGCCCGGTATTATCGCCCAGGTGACCACAGATCTATTTGATCTGGACTGCAACCTGGAAAACGTCAACCAGATGATTCTCCAGAACCAATTTGCCGGTTTTTTCATTGTTGAGGCACCCGAAGGCCTCTCTCCCGAAAACATCCAGGCGGAATTGTCAAAGCGCAACAACGGCAACGGCCTGACCATCCATGTCCAGCGCCTGGGCAAGGATGCCGCAGGCCCCGGCGACGCCCCGGGCGGGGAAATTTTCCTGATCACCACCATCGGTCCCGACCAGAAAGGCCTGGTGGCCCGGTTCTCCAGCATCATTGCGTCCCATAACGCCAATATCGTCAACCTCAAAGCCGTTTTCAAGGGCGGTTCCGACCCCAATGCCAATGTGATGTCCTACCAGGTTGACGTAACCGGAGATGTGGATACCCAGAAACTCTTTACTGCCCTCAGGGAAAAGGCTGAAGAACTGGCCCTTGACATCCGCATCCAGCACAGAAACATCTTTGACGCCATCAATAAAATCTAAGAGGACACCCCATGTTTGAAGATCATGAAATAATGTCAACCATTGAAATGGTTAAAAACGAAAACCTGGATGTCCGGGCCGTAACACTGGGGATCAACCTCTTTGACTGCATCAGCCATGACCTGTCCGTGTTCAAAAAGAACATCCGCAACAAAATTATCGCACATGCCTCCCAGCTGGTGGAGACCTGCGACCGGGTGGGGGAAAAATACGGCATCGAGGTGGTGAACAAACGGATTTCCATCTCTCCCATCGCCCTGGTGGGCGCCTCTTTTTCCGCCGACCAGATGGTGGAAATCGCCCATGAACTCAACGATATTGCAAAAACCGTCAACATCGATTTCATCGGCGGCTTTTCAGCCCTGGTGGAAAAGGGGATGGCCAAGGGCGACCGGGCACTGATCGAAGCCATTCCCCGGGCGCTGACCGAAACCCAGCATGTCTGCGCCTCGGTAAATGTGGCCACCACCAAGGCCGGCATCAACATGGATGCGGTACTGGAAATGTCCCGGGCCATAAAAAGGGCCGCCGAAATGACAGCGGATGACGACGGGCTGGCCTGCGCCAAGCTCTGTGTATTCTCAAATATTCCCCAGGACATGCCCTTTATGGCCGGTGCCTACCTGGGCGTGGGCCAGGCCGATGCGGTCATCAATGTCGGGGTTTCCGGCCCCGGCGTGGTCAAACGGGCCATAGAACGGCAGATGGAAGGCCAGCGGATGACCCTGGGCCAGATTGCCGAAATCATTAAGCGGACCGCCTGCAAAGTCACCCGGGTGGGCGAACTCATCGGCCGGGAAGTGGCCGACGCCCTGGGTATCAAATTCGGCGTGGTGGACCTTTCCCTGGCCCCCACCCCCACGGTGGGGGACAGCATCGGCGAGATCTTCCAGGCACTGGGGCTTTCCCACATCGGAGTGCCCGGCTCAACCGCCGCCCTGGCCATGCTCAACGACGCCGTGAAAAAGGGCGGTGCCTTTGCCTCCTCCCACGTGGGCGGGCTCTCCGGCGCGTTCATCCCGGTGAGCGAGGACCTGAACATTGCCAATGCCGCCCACAAGGGATTTTTGACGGTGGAAAAACTGGAGGCCATGACCTGTGTCTGCTCCGTGGGGCTGGACATGGTCCCCGTACCCGGGGACATCACCGAACAGACCCTGGCCGGCATCATTGCCGACGAGATGGCCATCGGCATGATCAACGCCAAAACCACGGCCACCCGGATCATTCCTGTTCCCGGTAAAAAAGCCGGAGACAAGGTTCATTTCGGCGGACTGCTCGGAGAAGCCAGGATCATGGATGTTCCCCATTCTGGGCTGGAAGATGATTTCGTCACCTTTGGCGGCCGGATTCCGGCCCCCATCCACAGCCTGAAAAATTAGACCGATGACCATGACCCAGACAGCAAAAGACACCGGGGTGAATTATAAAATCATCCTGGTGCTCACCCTGGTCCATTTCACGGGGGATTTTTATTCCTCCTTCTTTACCCCGCTGCTGCCGGCCTTTGTGGACAAGCTGGGACTCACCCTTGCCCAGGTTGGGCTGATCACCGGTCTGGTAAGATTTCTCTCTTTTATCATCCAGCCCATGGTGGGGTATATGGCGGACCGGTACGAAACCCGCAGCTTTGTGCTGGCGGGGCTGTTTTTGGCCTTTTTCAGCATCCCCTTTTCCGGCATGGCACCGGGATTCTGGATGCTGCTGGCCCTTCTCTGCCTGGGTTCCCTGGGGTCTTCCATGTTCCACCCCTCAACCACGGGCATGGTGAATCTTTATGCCGGCAACCGGGCCGGATTCGCCATGTCCCTGTTCAACACCGGCGGCACCCTGGCCTTTGCCGTGGGGCCGGTGTTCATTACCTGGTATGTGGCATCCTTCGGCCTTGATGCCATGCCCTATACCCTGGTACTGGGTCTGGTATCATTTTTATTCTGCATTAAATACCTGCCCCGGCCGGTGTCGGAAAACATGGCAGGAGAGGGATTCTTCGGCACCCTGAAAAAGACCTTAGGCAAGGTTTACAAAGCGATTTTCCTGATCTGGCTGGTCATGGTGCTGCGGGCCGTGGCCGGTCAGACCTTCATGACCTTCATGCCCATTTACCTGGCAGACCTGGGCCATGACCTGCCTTCGGTCGGCCTGATTTTCGCCCTGTTCATTGCAGCGGGCACCCTCAGCGGGCTGCTGGCCGGATACTCGGCGGACCGGGTGGGATTCCGGCCCATATTTTTCCTTTCTTTTCTGCTCATGCCGCCGACCCTGCTGCTCTACCTGTATTTGCCCGGCCCCTGGGTCTATCTGGGCTCATTTCTGGCAGGATTCACGGTATTGGCCCCCCTGCCCCTGGGAGTGGTCATGGCACAGAAACTCGCTCCCGGCTCCAGGGCCATGGTGGCCAGCCTGATGATGGGGTTTGCCTACGGCCTGGGCGGGGCCATTTCCCCGGCCATAGGGAAACTGGCCGACACCCTGGGACTGGAAACCGTACTCTTGTATTCCGCCTTTATCCCCGTGGTCTGCCTGGGCTTTATTATGAAATTCCCCAAAACGGAATAAACCGGCCATGCCCCGGGTCGTCCTCGTCCAGCCCCCCATCCGGGAGTTTTACCTGACCCGGAAACGGACCATCCCTTACGGCCTGGCCGCCATTGCCGCCGGCCTTAAAAAGGAAGGCTTTGAAACCCGGATCATAGACGGCCTGGCCACGGCCAAATCCAAACCCCGGGACTGGCCCGGGGCGTTCCATTACCTGGCCCCCTTTTACGGGAGGACAGATTCCAGCCCCTTTGCCCTTTTCCACCGGTTCAGCCATTTCGGGTACAGCCACCAGCATATTGCCCGGCTGGTCAGGGACGCCCGGCCCATGGCCGTGGGAATTTCCTCCCTGTTCACCGCCTATGCCGGCCAGGCCCTGGCCGCCGCCGCAGCCATTAAAAGATTTTGCCCGGATGTCCCTGTGATCATGGGAGGCCACCACCCCACCCTTTTCCCCCGGGAGGTTCTCTCGGCGCCCGAAGTGGACTTTATTATCAGGGGAGAAGGAGAGGCGGCCATGGCAGTGCTCTGCCGGGCATTGGAAGAAAACCGCAGGGACCTGGAAAACATTCCCGGCATCGGGTTCAAAAAGAACCGTTCCTTTCATATCAACCCGCCGGCCTGGATAGAGGATCTTGAGACCCTCCCCCTGCCCGCCCGGGAAACCATTGACTGGAAATTCTACCGCAGGAAAAAAAAGGCGGCAATCACCATTGTCGCATCAAGGGGCTGCCCCTTCCCCTGCTCCTATTGCTCAGTCTCCTCGGCCTCCTCCCACGGCAGGTTCCGGCGCCGGAGCGTTGACGCCGTCCTTGAAGAGATCCGTGGCCATGCCAGTGAACAAAAAATCGGTTTCATTGATTTTGAAGATGAAAACCTGACATTGAAAAAAGAATGGATTCTGGCGCTTCTGGCCGGTATCCGGAAAATTTTCAAAGGGGAAGAGGTTGAACTGAGGGCCATGAACGGCCTCTATCCCCCCTCCCTGGATGAAGAGATCATCCATGCCATGAAAATTTCCGGATTTAAAACCCTGAATCTCTCGGTGGGTTCTTTTTCAAAATCCCAGCTTCATAAATTCAACCGGCCAGATGTCAGGGCGGCCCATGACCGGGCCCTGGACCTGGCCCATACCCAGGGGATGGACTGCGTTTCCTATATTATCGGTGCCGCCCCGGGGCAGACCGCCGCCACCTCCCTGGAAGATATTCTCATGCTGGCCCGGCGCCGGACCCTGGCCGGGTTTTCCGTATTCTACCCCGCCCCGGGGAGCCGTGACTACAGCAGATGCCAGGAACAAGGCCTGCTGCCCACAGCCTTTTCCCTGATGCGGTCCACAGCCCTGCCCCTGGACCATACCACCTCGCGGCTTGAGGCTGTCACCCTCCTGCGCCTGACCCGGATGCTCAATTTCATGAAATCCCTGGTGGACACAGAGGGGGAACTTCCCCGGGCAGAACCGGCCCGGACCGAACTGCCTTCAGACCGGCATGATGCCGGCAAAACGCTTATCAAATGGTTTCTAAATGACGGAATTATCAGGGGGGTAGACAGGGAGGGCAGGGCCTATGCCCATACGACTGACAGGCAGCTCACCCGGCAATTTCTGGAAAGAATCAGGACAAGTCCTGTGGCAGGCGTCATCAGAGCGATTTAAACAGATCGGCTCAATGGCCTGTTCAACGCATTTACGCTGTCCTTTGCACCAAATTTTCAGATGGGACGATAGCCGTAAGGGTTCAGGCGGGTGCCAGGGACGGAGCGCAGTGGGTTTCAACAGAGCGCTCTTTTATTTCCCAACTCACCCCCCGCCGGGTACCGGAATCTCTAATATACCCTTCAGCCGCTTCCCTGGAAATGAATATCTTATCAAGATTTCCATTTCCGCAAGCCCCGCATTGCATGGGGTCAAAGCGCATCACCACATATACTTTCATGACTGCCTCCCTTAAGATGCCACCGGCTCTTAAATACGAAATTACATACATTTTATCATACAACACAGACAAAGCAATAGATTTTTACCCCCCATCGAAAAACGGAGCGGCCATCTTTAAATCTGCCAAGAGATCATGAATTTCTGCTTCAAAAAGCCCCCTGTATCCCCTATACTGTTCATAACTGATCCTTATCCATGAAATTGATACGTGAAGATCATGACCCAGATTAAGCACCAAGAAACAGATAAAACTGTTGTATGGCGATCTGACATCATCAGGGAAATAGTTATTGTGGCGGCTGCCACCGGTGTATCGTTTTTTGTATCCGCAAGGTATGACCTTCTTGAAAAAATCGTCAATTTTTCCAATCGTTACGAAGCATATGAAATTGATGAATGGATTTCCGTCGCCATAACCTTAGTCTTTGTCTTTTTGGGCATTCTGATTAATCGCGTCAGAAAGCATACGTGCTTAATATCCACTCTGAAAAAAAGCAATCAAGACCTTGAGTCCGCACTGAATGAGGTGAAAACATTACAGGGATTAATTCCCATCTGCTCAAAATGCAAAAAAATCCGCGATGATAAAGGCTATTGGAACGATCTGGAGTCCTATCTCGAAAAAAACTCCGACGCCTCCTTCAGCCACAGCCTTTGTAAAGAATGTTCGGACGAGCTTTACGGCAACCAGAACTGGTATATAAAAATGAAAAAGAAGAAAGGGATTGATTAACGCACTATCTTTACGGGGTTAATCAAGTCTCCCCCCCGGAGAGGTGCGCTAAAGCCCCGGATGGGGGGGCCGCGCCATTCCATTGCAGTTTTATACCGGTCCCTAATGCCGCCGGGCGCATCCATAAAACGTTAATTGGCCAGGTCCGGTTCCTGTCCCCGCATCTCATGGACATGGGCCCCGATGATCTCCCGGGTCATCTCTGCGATTTTATCAGGTTCCATATCCTTAAACCGCTCATAGGGAATCTCATCCAGAATTTTCACCTTCATCTCATACCGCCCCTGGATGGTAAGGGAATGTTTGGGCAGGGCCGCCCGGGTATGGTTCAGGACAATGGGCTGGATGGGGACGTTTGCCGCCTTTGCCAGGATAAAGGCGCCGGGCTTAAAGGGCCTGAGACGCCCGTTCTTTGACCGGGTGCCCTCGGGGAAAAAGAAAATGGAAACATTCTCTTTAAGCAGTTTTTCGCACTGGGCCATCATGGCGGCGATGCTGGCCTTGTCCCCCCGTTGCAGGCAGATATCACCGTTGAGCCTCATATTCCAGCCGATAAAGGGCAGCCTGAACACCTCGGCCTTGGAGACCCATCGGTAGGGGAAAAGCAGCCGGTAGAGCACCAGGATATCCAATTGGCTCTGGTGGTTGGAGACCAAGACCGCGTTTTTCTTCAAGGAAAGCTTTTCCCGGCCTGTAATCCGCACCACCCAGGCCGGCATGCACCAGATATAGACCGAGGCCCAGAAGGCGCTGAATATGTTGGTGACAATCCGGCGCCGGTCAAAGGGAAGGGTAAAAATCCGGATCACCAGGGCAATGCAGAAAAACAGAGCCGAGGTGATCCCGATAAAGGCAAGATAAACAATTGAAAAAATCCTGTTCAGCATAGTCAAATCAAGCGGTTAAAAAGGACTTCATCCCAATGTGCTAATCAGTCTTAAAGCGTGTAAGGGGTCAGACTCTCGTATCCGTCCTCGGTAACAAGGATGGTCTGTTCAAACTGGGCTGACAGGGAACCGTCATTGGTCACGGCGGTCCAGCGGTCCTCCAGGACGTGGAGTTCCTTTTTGCCCAGATTGATCATGGGTTCTATGGTAAACACCATGCCCGGCACCAGGATCACCCCCTTGCCCGGTTTGCCGAAATGAAGGACCTGGGGCTGTTCGTGGAAATCCAGCCCCACCCCGTGGCCCACAAATTCCCGGACCACTGAGCAGTCCTGGCCCTCGGCATAACTCTGGATGGCATGGCCCACATCTCCCAGGGTGGCACCGGGCTTCACCGCCTCAATGCCCAGGCGCAGGGATTCGGCGGCAACTGCGACAATCTTTTCTGCCTGGGGGGTCGGGGTGCCGGCAAAAAAGGTCTTGTTGGCATCGGCATAATAACCGTTGAGAATGGGGGTGATATCCACATTCACAATATCCCCGTCTTCAATCACCCGTTCCCCTGGAATCCCGTGGCAGATGACCTCATTGATGGAAACACAGACACTTTTGGGAAAGCCCCTGTAGTTGAGGGGGGCGGGAATGGCCCCGGCCTTGACGGTCTCCTCGTGGACAAAGGTGTTGATATCATCGGTTTTAAGCCCCGGTTTGATCATGGCCTCCACCCCGTCCATGATGGAGAGCAGCAGCTCCCCGCACTTGCGGATGCCTTCGATCTGCTCCGGGGTTTTAAGGATGATGTCGTACCGTTTCTTGTACTCGTCTTTGATGGAAACTTCAGCCTTTTTGTTCCGGCAGCAGTTTTTGTATTTTCTCCCGCTGCCGCAGGGACAGGGTTCGTTTCTTCCGATTTTAACAGATTTATTTTTCATCAGGCTTTTCTTTCAACAGCCAGGCCCCACAAGGAATGGGGATAGGCATTTTCAATACGGATTGTAACCAGGTCTCCAATTTTGGCCTGGTCCGAAGGAAAGTGTACAATCTTATTGGACTCGCTTCTGCCGAACATCTGTTTCATATCTGGATAGGATTCCGTAAAGCCCTCCCTGGGTTTGGGGCTCTCCCCCTCCACCAGTACGGGGAGGATTTTTCCCTCCGAGGCCTTATTCTTTTTTTCCGTGTAGATTTCCTGGTGTTCAAGCAGGCGGTTGAGCCGCTCCATTTTCACCTTTTCGTCCACCTGGTCGGGGAACTTGGCCGCGGGTGCCGAAGACCGGTCCGAATAGGCAAAGGCAAAGATGGAGTCAAATTGCACCTCATCCAGCAGGGCCATGGTGTCCATGAAATCTTCATGGGTTTCCGAAGGGAAGCCCACAATGATGTCCGTGGACAATGCGATCTCCGGGCAGGCCGCCTTCAGGTCGGCGATCCTGGACAGGTAGGTCTCCCTTGTATAGCCCCGGTTCATCTTCTTTAAAATCCGGTTGGCACCGGATTGGACGGGCAGATGGAGGTGGTTGCAGACCTTGTCGAGATCTGCCATGGCCCGGATGAGGTCGCCGGAGAGGTCCTTGGGATGGGAGGTGGCAAACCGGATTCTCTGGATCCCCTCCACCCGGCTGACCATTTCCAGCAGTCCCGGGAACTTTACCGCCGCATCCCTGCCCCCGTAGGAGTTGACATTCTGGCCCAGGAGGGTGATCTCCTTTACACCGGCATCTGCAAGGGCGGCCACCTCGTCCACAATGGCCTGGGGATCACGGCTCTTTTCCCTCCCCCGGACATAGGGGACCACGCAATAGGTGCAGAAATTCTCGCATCCCTGCATGATGGTCACGAATTTGGACACCTGGGTTTCATTGATTCCACTGGTGTCGGGCATGGTTTCAAAAATAACATCGGATTCGGCCGTATCCACAATGCGCCGCTGTCCTGCTTCCAGGGATTCCAGATGGGTGCCGAACCGGGCAAAGGCCTGGGTGCCCAGGACAAGGTCCAGATGGGGCAGCCGGCTGAAAGCCTTTTCCCCTTCCTGCTGGGCCACACACCCGGCCATCACCGTGATCAGTTGGGGACGCTTCTTTTTCTCCCGGGCAAACCGCCCCAGAAAGCTGAAGGCCTTTTCCTCGGCCTTGTGGCGAATGGAACAGGTGTTGCAGAGCACCAGGTCCGCCTCATCCATATTTTCTGTTTTATCGTATCCAAAGGCGGTAAGAATACCGGCCAGCTTTTCGCTATCATAGACATTCATCTGGCATCCGATGGTATTGATATATGCCTTTTTCCTTGAATCAGACTGCTTCAAAATAAAAATCCTTCTTCAAATCCTCGACTACCATGAAGGCCGTCTCCTGCCGGTCCGGGGCAATGGTCAGCTTTATATGTCCGCGTTGATCTTCCACCTTCAATGTGGTGACCACGGCAACCCCCTCGTAGGCTTCAAAAATAAACCGGATGAATCCGATTCTGGTTTTATCCACCATATATTCCTTTGCCAGCATATATTTATTTGACAGGTCCTGCATGATATGATCGGGTTTGTCTCTCCTTATAAAAAGCGTAATATACCATCATTGATATTTAATACTCAAACGTTATTTTCAATCAATTGACAGATATATTGAGAGGGGCTATAACCCCAGATTGACCCTATGGATACCCAGTTCACATATGCGGCCCCGGACCCGCAGATCACCTCCCGGCTCACCCAGGCCCTTGGCTGCCATCCGGTCCTGGCCGGACTGCTGGCGGACCGGGGAATAAACGAGCCCGGCGAGGCCCGTTTCTTTCTGAATCCGGACTTCAGCCGGCTGACCAGCCCATTTGACCTCAAGGATATGGACAAAGCCGTGGAACGGATCTATACGGCCGTTGTCAATAAAGAAAAAATCCTGGTGTTCGGGGATTTCGACGCCGACGGGGTGACCGCCGTCTCCGTAATCTACGACTTTTTAACCACGGTGGAAGCGGCGCCGGCCTGGTATATCCCCCACCGGACCAAAGAAGGGTACAGTCTTCATCCCCCCCACATTGAGATGGCCGTGGACATGGATGTGGACCTGATCATCACCGTGGACTGCGGCATCAGTTCCCATGAGGCCGTTAAGGCCGCTGCCCTGGAAGATATCGATGTTATCATCACCGACCACCACGAACCCTCAGAGACCCTGCCAACGGCCCTGGCCGTGGTCAATCCCAAGCAGGAAGCCTGCACCGCCGGCCTGGACTATCTGGCCGGGGTGGGGGTGGCCTTTTACCTGGTCATGGCCCTGAGAAAATTTTTCAGGGATAAGGGGCTCTGGGATACATTTGCGGAGCCGGACCTGGTCCAGTTCCTGGATCTTTTTGCCATCGGCACCATCGGGGACATGGTTCCCCTTGTGAAGGACAACCGGACCCTGTGCGTGGCCGGTCTCCGCCGGATCACCCTGGGTAAAAGGCCGGGTCTACAGGCCATGGCCCGGGCTGCACGCCTGGACCTGAACCGCATGGATGCCGATGACATTTCATTTAAAATCGTTCCCAGAATCAATGCCGCCGGCCGCATCTCCCATGCCCGGATCTGCGTCACCCACCTCACCTGCCGGGACCGGTCACAGGCCGATGCCGGCGCCCAGTTGCTTGATGAACTGAATACCAAACGCCAGTACATTGAACGGGAAATTGTCAGGGATATTGAATCCCGGATCGAACTGGATCCCGCTCTGCTGGACGGCAGGCTGCTGGTCCTGTGGGACAACCGGTGGGAACAGTCTGTGCTGGGCATTGCCGCATCCCGCCTTTCCAGAAAATACGGCTGCCCCGTGGTGCTCCTCTCCCTTGACGGCGGCCGGGCCGTCGGTTCCTGCAGGAGTGTCAACCGGATCAATATCCACCAGGCCCTCACCGAAAACAGCCATCTGTTCGAAAAATTCGGGGGCCATGCCATGGCTGCCGGCCTGACCCTGAAAGAAGAGCACCTGGCCGCCCTTAAACCGGCCCTGTCCCGGTACCTGGACACCCGCTGTTCACCGGAGGACTTCCAGAACAGTGTAAAAGTGGATGCCGAACTTGGGGTTGAAGATATGACCCACGGCCTGGCGTCGGCCATAGAATCCATGATGCCCTTCGGCACAGCCAATCCCGAACCTCTCTTTCTGGCCCGTAACCTCTGGGTGGCCTCATCCCACATCATCGGCACCTGCCACAGGAAAATGATTCTTAAAGGGGAGTCCGGCACTGCCCAGGTGGAAGCCCTCCATTTCAACCTGCCCGATGTGACTGATCTGCCCGGTTTTTACAGCCAGATTCTGTTCAAATTGAAAGTCAATAAATTCAAACCCGATGGTGTCCAGATAATTGTCCAGGATTTGTAATTCCGGCCTTTTTTTGCCTTGCTAAAGGCATTGCATTTTAATATAACTAGGCATTGCATTTAACGGTTTTGTTAACGTAAGGATATATTCATGGCAAAAATTTTTTATACCGGAAACAGAGAATCCAAGCTTCTCTCAAAAATAGAATCATCCAAAGAACGGGAAAGAATTAAAACCATCAGCACCATCCGGGATAATATTGAATTATTCAGCAACAAAGTCTCCATGAAGCTCATCGAATCCGGCCTCATTGAAACTGTCAGCAAATCCAGTATTGAAAACCAGATCATCCGGAGCCTGGACAAATTGTGCCGGGCCGAGGATTTTGATATCGACTATGCAGTGGCCCCCTTCAGAACCCTGGTATCCAACCCCAACATCGCCAGCCTCTACCTCACCGCCTTTGTGGTGGAAACCCTCATCGACCACAAGGATGTCATTGATGTCTACGGCAGCGATGAGGATATCTATTTCTGCATACAGAAGGAACTGACAGCGCTGATGGACGGGGAACGGTAACGCCGGCCTTTCAGCAGCCTCATACAAAACACAAACGGCCATGGGAGTTCTCCCATGGCCGTTTTTTTATTTGAAAAATAGCGGTTATCCGGAATCCGGGCCGTTCAAACTTTATTTATGCACGTGGGGATGACGTCCCTGCTTGTGCACATGCTCGTGGCGGTGGAAATGGATTTCCTCGTCGGTGAGGATTTTCCCCCCCTCCATTGAATAGATCTTGTCCGTGACCCCGTTAAGGAAATTAAACTCATGGGAAATAATGAGATAGGAGATTTCCAGGCGGTTTAAGATTCCGGTCAGGGTCTGCTTCACCCCGGTGTCCAGGCCAGAGGTGGGTTCGTCCAGCAGCAGCACCTCCGGGGACATGGCCAGGACCGCCGCCAGGGCCACCAGCCGCTTCTGCCCCCCTGACAGCCTGTGGGTCACCCGGTCGCCCAATGGTGAAATGCCAAGGCTGTCAAGCACTTCTTCGGCCGTCTCCTTTGCCTTTTTCCGGCCCAGGCCCATATTGAGGGGGCCAAAGGCCACATCCTCCAGTACCGTCGGGCAGAAAAGCTGGTCGTCGGAATCCTGGAAAAGCAGGCCCACCCGGGTCCGGACAGCCGCGAAATCCGCCTCGCAGGTCATGGGGGTGTCAAATATACGGATGGTGCCGGATTCAGGTTGGCAGAGCCCCATGATGGTATGAAGCAGGGTGGTTTTGCCGCTGCCGTTGGGAGCCATGAGGCCGATGCGGTCCCCGGAATGGATGTCCAGGTCCAGTCCGTCAAGAACCTTAACCGATGATCCGGGGTATGAAAAGCAGATGTTTTCCAGGTGGATGATGCCGGGCATTTAAGTAATCCAAAGCCTTTCCATAAGTGTCAGTCCGATGCCTGCCGCCCCCATGGCGGCAAGAAAGACCGAGTTTAGCCCATTGGGGGCATAAACGTCAAGGGTATGGAATTTCCGGGAAAATCCCCGGCAGAGCATGGCCTGGTAAACCCGTTTTGCCCGGTGGGAGGCCCGAACAAAGAGCATCCCCACCAGATAGGCCCAGGTTTTATAGGAATGGAGATTGGTGCCCGGGGTGAACCCCCGGAACCGGGCCGCCCGCAGCAGCCGCCGGTATTCCTCTCGGATCACGGCAATATACCTATAAGTCATGAGCAAAAGGAAGACCATCTTGTCCGGCACATGGAGCCGGTGCAGGGCCGCCCCCAGGGAAGAAACGGTCATGGTGACGATGAGGGCGGAAAAGATCAGGAGAATGGCAACGGCTTTAAGGGTGATCTGGGCCGTCAGCATGATGCCGTCCATGCTGATGTGGACCCATCCGTATTGGGCGATGATCTCCCTGGTGAAGGTCAGGGGCAGGAAAATCCACAGCATGACCAGAAACCAGAACAGGGGTTTCAGCCGGGCAGCAGCCTGGCCCGCGGTTATCCGGGCCATGGCGCAGAGCAGGATGGCCAGTCCCAGGTAACAGGCAATAATGCCCAGGTTCCGGGAAAGGGCCGCGGCTACGGAAACAAGCACCGCCGACAGGATCCGGATGCCCGGATCCAGCCGGTGGATAATGGAGTCGCCGCATTCAAGGGAGGTGTCAAGCATGGGGGGCCTTTTTCTTCTTCAACAGCCCGGCGGCCAGGGCCAGGCCGAAAATGACACCGATACCGGCCAGAATTTTAATGAAATCCGGGCCTTTTTCCATATCTTTATGATGTTCTTCGACCTCGGCCGCCGGTGTCGGGGCCGCGGCCGTGAATTCATCGGCCCCCACGGTCCAGGATCCCTTATGGCCGGGCCCGGCCTCCATTTCCAGGATCATCTCGCCGGCATGGCCCTTGGGCACCTCAAAGGCGCATCGGCCCTGGTCATCGGTTTTACCGGTAAAGACAAGCGTATGTTCACTGTCAAATGCCTTGAGCACACAGCCTTTTGCGGGTTTTCCCCCCCCGAATCCCCCTTCGGCGTGGACCATGCCCTCTTCCACCCAGCCAAAGAGAAGGACCCGGTGGGCCATTGCCGCCTGGGGCGGGACCAGGCAAAGGCCAAGGGCCAGGCCCAGAAACAGGCAGGCGAACCTGCAATTTACTAATTTCATGCGAACACCTTTCTTGGAAGAATTTCAGGATAGACTTTAACCAAAAATGAGATGCAGAATCCCGTGATAATCCCTTCGATGATCATCACCGGAATATGGGCGGTGACAATGGCCATGCTGGTTTTGAGAAACTGCTCGTCGGTGAGCCACAGCGCCGTCCCCAGCAGCAGGCAGGAACCGCAGATGGAAACCATGCCGGCCAGAAAACCTGCAAGGAAATTCATTGCCTGGGACCGGCCCAGCAGGGGGAGGAAAAGATAATGGACCAGCACCGCGGGCAGGGCCATGACCAGGGCATTCACCCCCAGGGCCGTCAGGCCGCCGAACTGAAAGAGCAGGGACTGGAGCACCAGTGCCGTTAAAATGGCGGGAAAAGCGGCCAGGCCCAGAAGAAGGCCCACCACCCCGTTGAGAATCAGGTGGACACTCACCGGCCCGATATTCACGTGGATCAGCGAGGCCACGAAAAAGGCCGAGGCCAGAATGGCCACATGGACCATTTTATCGTAATTAATTTTTTTCAGCCCCAGGGTGGTGCAGCCCAGGGTAAGGACTGCACCTGCCCCGAGGACGGGTCCCGATAGAACGCCCTCGGATATATGCATATTATTATTCCTGCCAATCCTCAAATTTAACCCAGATCACAGCGCCTAATTCTATATCCTTTTTTTCTCCGTCTTGCACCATCTTTTTATCAGAGGTGTTCAGGGCGGCAAATCCCCACCATCCGGCACGGGGGGCGGCATAGGTGAAAACGCCGTTGGCATCGGCTTTGACGGTCTGGGTAATCATATATTCGGCAGGGGCCTTGGCCTTGAGGTCTTTATTATAATATTCCACCTCTACCTCTGCGTAGGGAACGGCCTTGCCGTCCAGTTTGACAATCCCCTGGAACACATTGCCGCCATAAAGGCCGAAGGGCTTGGACAGGGGAACGATCTCGGTTTTCAGGCCCAGTTCCTCATCCCAGCCGGTATCATCCCCAAAGGCCGCCACAACGGTTTTGGTATAATGGACGATGAAGCAGTCCTCGGCAGGTTCCCAGTAGGGGACCGGCTCCATGACAAAGGCATATGCACCGGGCCGCTTGATGGTGTATTCAGCGGACCAGGCCGGATGATCCATCACCTTGGCCGCCTTGAGGCTGCCGAGCAGATCGGTCTTTTTTCCTTCCTTGACCATGAAGAAGGCCGCCGGCTTAACCAGTTCCATGCCAATCCCTTCAAAGGGGTGGGAAAATGAAAGGGCCATGGAAACCTTGCGGGAATCTTCCTGGGCCACCATATTGTCCGAGGGGATGACCATGCCGAAATGGGCAAAGGCATTGGCGGTAAAAAAGAGAACCAGAAGGGCCGAGGCGATTGTTAGGACGTGTTTCATGCTGTTTTTCCTTTGTAAATGTTAAGGTTTATCCATAAAAAAAACCACGAAGGCAAAAGGATCCCATCCTTTTCAAACCTTCGTGGTTTCGGTTGCTTATATATGTGTTTACTGCGGGTACTGCTGCAGGCTTCTGCCCGCGGATTGTGAATTTATTTATCTAGTGGATCGGAAATAGTCAACCCTTATTTTTCAGCTTTATTTTTTAACCCAGGCCCCGGAGGCGTTTTGAACGTATTCTCCGGGGTCGGCCCTGTCGGCCAGGACCTTGGCCCGCCGTTTCTGAACCAGTTCCACGGACACGCCCTGCTGGCCGGCAATATGGCTGTAAACGGCTTTCCGGTCCTTATTTTCAGCCGCCACCACATCGGCGCCGGACCGGTTCCCTGTCACAAACCCCAGGTATCCCTGGTTGGTCTCCCCTACGACCCCTTTGGCCTTGAGGGCGGCAATGGCGGGCAGCCGCTGTTTCATCCGGTCCTTGATTCCCCCGGCCCAGGCCGTTCCTGCAATTATCAACATCACTGCCGCCAGGGACAGGATAAGTACTCTGCTGTATTTCATTATTCCCCCTTTTCCGTTTCTAGTTTATCCTCTGCCGCGTCAATGTCGCCGAAGAAATCATCCAATGCCTTATCCACCTTGACGTTTACGTCGATTGTGATGTGGATGGGCTTGATTTCCACCGGTTTAACTTCCACCTCATGGGAGGTACTGCAGCCGCCCAGAAGGAAGAGCGGGACAATAAGACAGATAATCATGGTACCCAGTTGTCTGGTCATTTGCTCTCCTCAATCATTATTATGAGATTCCCTGCTATTTACTATAGACACCCTTTATTCCAAAATACTCCTCAATTTTGTACCAAATTTCATCACCCGGTTAAAGGGCAGTTTAAGATTGACATCCAATTTAACCCCCTGGAACCGAGAACCGGGGCTTGAGGCGTCCACCCGCATGAAGGAATTCATCTCCCGCTTGTACTCAAAGGGAAGAATACGGGCCGGTTTTCCGTCCAGCTCCATCTTCACATCCAGGGTATCACCGCTGGTGTTCAGCCTCAGTTTTGCCCATTTATACTCGAAATCCTTTAAGGCCTCCCCGGCCAGGTCCAGCTGGGAGAATTCCGGGGTCCCCCTGGGAAAACCCTCCAGCATCCGGTCCAGGTCCTTGACAAATACCCGGCCGCCCTGCCCCGGGGTCGAAAATAAAAAGCCGTTGTCAAAGGCAATTTCCCCCCGGCTGTAGACCACCGGAATCCGGCCGCTGAGTGCACCGCCCCCCCGGGCATCAAATGCGCCCATCTGCTGCAGCAGGCTGTCCATCTCCAGACGGTCGCAGTAGAGGATGAGCTTGAGCTTGTCTTCCTCGCCGGGCAGCCGTATTGATTCCGTTGACACCAGGCCGTTGCACCAGTTGAAGGTGAGGTTTTCCACGTTCAGGAATCTCCCGTCCTCCACGCTGAACCTCATTGCCATGTTCTCAAAGCTGAACTGGCCCGCATTCACGGATTTGACAAAAAGGGACTGGCCGGGAAGGGACTCGGGTTTCACAAGGTCGTTGAATTCAACCCGCCCGGAAACCCCGGACGCCTTGACATCCTGGTCCGGAAAATCCAGGCTGCCGTCATGGATGAGGATTGTGGCGCCGGTGTCAAGGGTATTCTTCTTGAAATGGATCCGCACCGAAGGGGAGAGATCGACCTGGAGGGTCCCGGGTATATCCGCCTGGGGCATGATCCGCGTCACATCCTGGCCGGTGAGGAGAAAATTCTCAGCTTTAAGGCGAATCTCCGCCCAGGGGTCCAGCGTATCATCCACTCCGGCAACCAGATCCAGGCCAAGGGAAAGATCCGGCACCAGGGGGGTGGAAATATTACCGGCCATGGCAATACTCGCTTTTCCGGTCTGTTCCAATTCCGCTGCCAGAGAAGCCGTAAACCGCTTGTCATAGCGAAGGGTCCCTATATTGAGCCGTCCTTTTCCTGAACCGGTCCCATGGGGAAAGGTCCAGGGCAGCCTCAACTGTATCCCCGTTGCTGCGATATTTTTCCCTGGAACGGCCAGGTCCAGATTGTCTATTCCGGCCGTAAGCGATGCTGCGGGTTGGAAGCGCTTATCCATCCGGATCTGCCCAAAGATCCCGGCCCGGCCTGCCGAGACGGTTCCGCCGCCTCCGCGGCCCGTTATCCCGGATATTTCTCCGTCAAGGGCAAGGACCAGTTGCTCTCCTTTTTTGTCCGGCCTGACGCCGGCTTTAAACCGCAGTCCCGGCGCGGCCAGACGGGCATCTTCCGTCTCCATCACCATCTCTTTTGCCGCCAATTCAAGGGATCCGGAGCCAATTGGAAATGGTCCCCCGTGCCTGCGGTCCATTTGCAGGGAAAGGGACAGGTCCTGTGCTCCGGCAGCGGTCCCTGGCAATGAGACACCAAGCCGGCGCCCCTTAAACGCCAGGCTGGCGGTTTGGCGTTCCAGGTTCCCGGCGATTGTCCCTGATAACATTGGCCCGTCAATGCGTATTTTTTCAGGCAGATTCTGGCTGCATATCCACTGGGCCATGGCCGGGTAAAGGGTAAATGCCTCTTTATCCCTGTTGTAAAAAGAGAGGTCAAATCCGGGCATGCCGCCGGCCCCCTGCGCAACTGTCAGATCAACCCCCAGGGCAAGCCGGGAAAAAGCATTGTCCCGGACCTCCGCCTCTCCCTTCCCCTTAAATGATATGCCGCCGTCCGTTTTAACCTGCCCCCGAAATCCCTCCAGCGCAATTTCCGGCAGGAGGCCTTTTTTAACCGCCCCCCCATGCATATCAATTTCCCAGGGCCCCTGCCCCTGGCGGACAAGATGGAAATCCACAGGCCCGGAGATATCCACATTTCTGAAAATTTCGGGGAAAAATCCGGCCAGGCTTTTGGGATTAAAACCGTCCACCCGGGCATCCACCCGGTCCAGGGCTGCTTCCGGCGTCCGGCTCAAAAGCGTTTCAAGGTTTACCGACGCTGTCAGTTCCAGGGGCTGGCCCAAAGGGGTGAACGCCATACGGATATCCGCCCTTTTGTCTTCCATGTCCAGGCGCACCATGATATCCGCCGGAATAAGAATCGATCCATCACCCCGGCGGATGGTAATCTGGGCATGTTTTATCCGGATTTCTCCGGGCACCAGGGGGAAAAACGGTTCCAGCTGATCCATTGAGACGGTTTTCCGGGGGGCGTCCCCTCCGCTGCCGGTATCGGGGAAAACCATATGGTTAAATCGGAGCTGGGTTGCACCGCCGGAATCATCCACAGTGAATTCCAGGGACAGCCCGGATATAAGCAGCTTTTCAACCTGAACATCCCGGCCTCCCAGCCAGCGGTACTTCAGCTCGACCAGGTCGGCAGAAAGGCCCCGGCCCAGGCGGACCGCCCTTAGAATCGTACAGCCCGGTCCGATGCCCTCAATACGGAAATCCGGCTCCAACGCCCGGACGGCGGCCGGAAACCGGGATTTAATTTGGGATTCGGCAATCAGGGGCAGGCCGATGATCAGGGCCTGGCAACCGATTACTGCGACAAGGCAGATGAAAACAAGATATTTCACCAGGGATTTAAAGGACATTTCGGATATCCACCCTTAAATACAGGTCCCCCCGGGGGTGTCCGGGAAGGTTTCGCCCCATGCCCCGCAGCCTCAGGCGGGTTCCCCGCTTGATCCCCGCCGGCACCACCACCCGGTAGAGGGGTCTGTGGAATCCCCAGGGAATGGTGACCATCTTTCTGGCCCCTGTGATGGCCTCCAGGGAGGTCAGCTCAATGGTACTGTGAAGGTCGGGCCCGCTGTCTTTGGCCACCGGGGTGATGACCTGCAGCCTTGGGGTGTTCTTTTTCCGGGTAAACCGAACGATTTTTTCCCTAGCACCGGTGCTGGGCAGCCGGTCATTGAACCGGATCAACGCCACCCCGGCCAGAAACCCGCCCACGTGGGCCCACCATGCCACTCCGGCACCGGTGCCCTGGCCGGTGGCGTTAAAAAACTGCATCAAAAACCAGATTCCCAGAAAAATAAAGGCCGGTATCTGGATAAAAATGGGAAAAATCAATATGGGCACCAGGGTCAGGATTTTTGAACGCGGATACAAAAGGAAATAGGCCCCCATAATCCCTGCAATGGCCCCGCTGGCTCCGATGGTGGGTACAGGGGAATGTAAATTGAGAAAAAAATGAAACACGGCAGCCAAAAGCCCGCTGACCAGGTAAAAGCCCAAGAAACGCAGGGAGCCCAGCCGGTCTTCGATATTGTCCCCGAATATGTACAAAAACCACATATTTCCCAGAAAGTGCCAGAATCCCCCGTGGAGGAACATGTAGCTCAGGGGAGAAAAGAGCTTGTTGACCCCTGTGAAATGACGGGAAAGGCCTTCCAGGGTATACTTGCCCGGAACAAATCCGTAGATGTAGAATACGGCCTCATTGTCCAGGCCAATGGCCAGTTGCCATAAAAAGACCAAGGTGGTCGCCCCCATGATGCCGTAGGTGGCCGCCGGCACGCTGTGTGAAACCTGGTTATCCCGGATGGGAATCACGGCAGAATCCTTAAGGTATAATGCTTTGACATATGGTCTTTTAATGCCTTGACAATATCCATGACCCCGTCCTCCGGGGTATAGGGTCCGGATTCCTGCTCCCGTTCCCGGGCCAGGCTGGCCAGCAGCGGGCTGTTTTCCCGGTCCAGTCCCGTCCTGAACTTGATATAGTCCATGAGGGTAAAATATATATCCCGCAGGTCTCCCGCGTCCATCCGCCCCATGGCGGTTTTGGCCTTGAGCGTAAGATCCCCGGCAATCCATTCCACGGCCTGGTCCACATCACGGGCCTGCCCCTGTTCAGCCATGGCAGGCGTTTCAATCACCGGCCCCATCACCGCCTCCTTATCAAGGAACATCAGATAAAGGGTGGATTCAATAAGGGATTTGACGTCAAAGTAAATGGCCGGGTCATGGCTGGCCCGGGGGCCGGCCACATTGAGGACAACAATATAGTTTTCAAGGAGAAAGGAATGAAGAATCAGCGCAGCCTCGAAGATATCATTATCCCCGAGATCAATATGACAGACCGGTTTGCCTGCAACCTTGGCAAAGCTGTGGGTCAGTTTGGATCCGCCTGTAAGGGGCCCCCTGGCAATAATTACCGTCCCCCCGGCGTCCAGGACATTCTGGCGGGTCCGGCTGGGATAATCTTCGGTTTCCATCTCCTTGAGCCGGTATTTATCCGGCAGGGGCCCGTCCTCGGTGCGCCGTCCCCGGGTAATCCAGCCCCCGTGGGGGATGACGAATTTCATGGCAATATCCAGGGCGGCCCTGTCAGCGCCGGTCTGCCCTCCGGATATAATCTGTTCAAGTATGGGCATGTAAATCACCGTCTGTTCTTAAAAAGTTCTTTACCTATAATACCTATAAAGCGTATAACTTCAATAGGAATTGTCCTTACCCTTTTATCATCAAAGGACAGAGCAACCGGCGAAAAAATGTATAACGGAGGCATTTCCGCTTTCCTGCTTTTTCTCGCACTGTCATAAAAAAGGAAAATATGAACCTGCCCACGGACAAGGAATGCTTCAGGATCATCAAAGAGATGGAAATGATGGATCATATCATTGACCACTCGGTGATGGTTTCCAATGTAGCGGTCTGCCTTTGCAGGGGCATGCGGCGCACCAGCCCGGAACTCAATGAAGACCTGATCAGGACGGCGGCCCTGCTCCACGACATCACCAAAACCCGCAGCTTTTCAACCGGGGAGATTCACTCGGAAACCGGCGGCGGTCTCATGCGTGAAATGGGGTATCCGGAAATCGGGGAGATCATCCGCCAGCATGTCATACTGGATCATAACAGTCCGGACGGCCCTGTATCTGAATCTGAGATCGTCAACTACGCGGACAAGAGGGTCCTCCATGACCAGGTGGTATCCCTGGACCAGCGGCTGGAGTACATCGTCCGAAAATACGGAAAAAAAACGCAATTCAGGCCCTTGATTCAAAAAATGTGGGACGCCACAACGGCATTGGAAAAAAAGATATTCAGAAAACTGCCATTTCCCCCGGAAGAACTGCCGGACCAGATCAGCCCGGTCGTTGAAAAGTGTTCTGTGAGCCCGGAAACCTGATGCCGGATCACAAGGCGGTATCAGTCCACCACATATTCCTGGATAATACTGAACAAATCGTTAATGGTGAAAGGCTTGCCCAGAAAGGCATCGGCACCGGCAGCCTCTGCGGCGGTACCATTTTGGGGACGGCCTGACATGCAGATGAAAATCCCGGTTTCCCATTTCAGCTTGAACCGCTTGAGCAGCTCCAGCCCGTCCATTCCCGGCATGTCCACATCCGCAATGACCAGATCGGCCGCATTGCCGCCTTTGAAATACTCCCATGCCGCCCGGCCGTCCCCAAAGGAGACCACATCCCGGTTCACACAATAGGACAAGGCGTTGACGGTCAGGGCCCTGACCCCGGGGTCATCGTCCACAACCACTATTTTGACGTTCTCTATGATAACCGGTCTCCCAAAACCACCCCGGATCAGGCTGCTTTCAGAATATTACGGTAAATGGAAAGGTCCTGCCCCGGAAAAAGAAAGGAACCAATGCTTTCGATATTGTCCAGCACGGCATCCCGGCGGTGCCGGCCCAGTGGATACTCTTCGCTCACCATTGCCGTGGCCATGACGCAGAGCAGTTTTACCCGTTCCCTGAAAAGATGAAAGGCGCTTGTACCTTGGCTGTGTGAAGGAATGCCCGCTATCTGCGCATCAATGCGGGAAACTGATTTATGGACTTGTGATGCGGTTTCGATCACGGCGGCTTTCCTGAATTCGCCCACGGGATATCCTTCCAACCGGGCCTTGATCATAATCATCAGAAGGTAAAGGCCCATGCGGAACAGATGGGACTGGTCCATTTCGGTGACAGGTGCCTCTGTATTATCTCCGAATCGCTTCATTTTCCTTCCAGCATCAATAAATCGGTTTTAACTTAAACGCCGTCATTAAAAGGTATCACACCCCGGGAAAATTGCAATGGTTTTACCGGGGTAGCCCCTTAATCTGGTTACCATGACCGGTGGCTATGGTCAGATCTGCATCATGGCTTTTTCGTATTTCAGATCCGGGCTGGTGTTGAACATGACCTCCTCTGTCAGGTCGCAGGTGAGCCAGGCACTGTCGCCCAGTTCGCCGTCCAGCTGCAGGGGGCCCCATCCGGCGCATCCCAGCATGATCATAAAGGTTTCAGGGCCCTTTCCCAGTGCAATGGCCTCAAGAATATCCCGTGAATTGCTCAGGGCCAGCCAGTCCGTGACTTTGAGGCTTTCATTCCACTCAAAGGGCGCCCCGTGGAGGACAAAAACGCCGGAGGGCTGCACCGGGCCGCCCAGAAAAATATCCAGCTTATCCACGCTGTCGTTGCACTCAATGCTCAGGTCCTCAAACAACTCCCTGCCCGTCAGCAAGGGGTGGACCTTATTGACGATAAATCCCAACGCCCCGGACTCATTGTGCTCACACATGCAGGTCAGGGTTTGTGCAAAATTCGGATCAGGCAGACCGGGTACGGCCATGAGAAATTTACCCTTCATGTTCTTTGCAATTTCGCCGGTCATCCCCTTTTCTCCACCTTTAATCTTGACATTCCAACTCCTGTCCACCTATATTTACTTAAAAAGGTAGTTTTAAATATTTTTAATTGATTTGCAATAGTTTTTATCTTCGGGACACCCAGTATGAAGGAAATCACCCCAGACAACCAGGGCATTGGAAAGATTTCCCAGCCCGCCCGACCGAGGCAGACCACATCCAAGGGCAGCGGCTTTACCGGCGAATTTTCAAAAATTCTTTCGGATCACCTGGCATCCGAACAGACACCCGCTTCTACGGAAACGGGCGGACTGCCGGAACTGGATGCCACCTATGCCTCCAAAATAGCAGGACTTGCCCGGACAGATACGGCCCTGATGTCCCAACGGGTCTCCGGGGCCATAGACCTTCTGGATCAGTATGCCGGCTGCCTGGCCGATCCTGAATCCACCCTTAAGCACGCCTTTAGCCTGTTGGAAGAGATCAGCGACCGGGCCACAGACATCAATAAAGAGCTGAATGCGGCGGAAAACAAGGATTCAAGGATCAAAGAGATCATGGCCCACCTGGACACCGTGGTGGCACTTGAAAAAATCAAGATCAACCGGGGAGATTATTCCTGAACCTCCCCATGCCGGTGTTTATGCATTGCCGCTCCCGGGAAGATTACTCTTCTTTCCTCCCGTATACATCATCAAACCGAAGAATATCATCCTCCCCCAGATATGATCCAGACTGCACCTCAATAAGCTCCAAAGGGATCTTTCCCGGATTTTCGAGTCGGTGCATGGTACCCAAGGGGATGTAAACGGACTCATCCTCCCTGAGCAGGATCTCTTCATCTCCCTTGGTGACAACGGCGGTGCCCGAGACCACAGTCCAGTGCTCGGCCCGGTGGTAGTGCTTTTGAAGGGAAAGCTTGGCTCCGGGTTTCACCGTAATCCGCTTGACCTGATACCGGCGCGCCATATCTATGGTCTCATAATCGCCCCAGGGCCGGTAAACCTTGGCATGGGTAATGGCCTCTTCCCGATTCTTTTCCTTGAGCTGGGCCACAATTTTTTTCACGTCCTGGACCTGATCCCGGGGGGCCACCAGCACGGCGTCCTTGGTTTCCACAATAACAAATCGCTCAACCCCCACGGCGGCCACCAGACGGTTTTCCGCATGGATATAGCTCTCTTTCACATTATGGACCAGGACGTCCCCTGAGGTGACGTTTTTATCCCCGTTCTTTTTGCCCGTCTGCCACAGGGCATCAAAGGATCCCAGGTCATTCCATCCCGCATCCAGGGGAAGCACCACGCCCCTGTCGGTTTTTTCCATCACGGCATAGTCAATGGAGTCGCCTTCAATGGCCTGGAAGCACTCTTTGTCGATCCTGAAAAAATCCAGGTCACGGCGCCCCTTCTCCACCGCCTTCCTGCACCCGGAAAGCATCTCTGGGGCCCGGGATTCAAGCTCGGCAAGGATAGCGGAAACTTTAAACATGAACATGCCGGAATTCCAGCAGAATTCCCCCGAGGCCAGGTAGGACTCGGCCGTTTCAAGATCGGGTTTTTCAACAAACCGGTGGATGCCGAAGGCGCCGGAGCTGTCCTTGAGTGCCTCCCCTTTCTGAATATACCCGTAGCCGGTTTCAGGCGATCCCGGTACAATGCCGAAGGTCACCAGAGACCCTTCCCTGGCCAGTTTTTCCCCCTGTTCAATGGCGGCATGAAAAGCCTGCCTGTCCTCAATCACATGGTCGGCAGGCAGCACCAGCATCACGGGATCATCGGCCTGTCCCTCCAGGCTCAAAGCGGCAAGGGCGATGGCCGGGGCCGTGTTCCGGCCGCAGGGCTCAAGAATGATCTGGAAATCCTCCCGTCCCAGAAGGCGGAGCTGCTCAGCCGTCATGAACCGGTGGGCTTCGTTGCAAAGCACCACGGGCTCCCCAAGGGGATTAAGGCCTTCCAGCCTGCCCAGGGTATTCTGGATCATGGTATCTTCATTGTACATGGCAATGAGCTGCTTGGGGTAAAGGGCCCTGGACATGGGCCAGAGCCGGGTGCCGGATCCGCCGGCCAGGATAACGGGAACAATCATTTGAACTCCTTTATGTCCGTAGATACTATTTATGTGCAAGGTAAAAGATAATGCTCAAATCCTTTTCAACGGGATAGACCTCGGCCTTGGACAGTGAAAAACCGGCATCGCACAGCCAGTCTTTAATCTGTTTTCGGGTGAATCCCAGCCATGATCCGCCGATGATCTCCTTGATCTCCTCGTGGGTGTGGCGCAGAAAATCCGCCAAAAGAAAAGCCCCGCCCGGACGCAGCACCCGGTAGACCTCCTGGATGGATTTTGCAGGTTCATAAATATGATAAAGCACCATGCTCATCACCGCGGTATCCACCTCCCGTTCCCTCATGGGCAGGTTTTCAAGCTCCCCCAGTCGCAATTCCAGGTCCGGGCGCTCGGGAAGACGGATCCTTGCCTGTTCCAGCATCTCAGGAGAGGCATCCACCCCGATAAAGGTGCCCGGCCCCCGGTCCAGCAGCCTGGAAAGCATTTCCCCGGTTCCGCACCCCAGGTCGGCCACCACCCAGGCAGGCTCTGGCGCCTGCCCGGCCCCGGGCCTTGGAGGACCGCCCGGCCCCTGTTCCAGAATATGGTCTTCAAACAGCCCGTTAAGGTCAAACTCCCCCAGCACCTCTTTTTTCAGCCGGTCCCACTGGGGGGCCACGGTTTTGAAAAACCGTTTGGCCCGGTTCTTTCTCAGGGCCAGACATTGGTCCGCCCGGGCCAGGTCCCCTGAAAAAAGAGGATCATCAGCCACCCTGGCGCAGGCCAGTTCAATGATGGCGCGGGCCTCCGGGGGATGCGCCGCAGAGTAATAGATATAGCTGCCGTCCTTTCTGGAGGCCAGCAGTCCCGCCTCGAGCAGGATCCTAAGATGCCTGGACACCCCGGACTGTATCATCTCCACAACAGACACGATCTCATTGACGTTGAGCTCATACCGGTCAAGGATATTTACCAGCCGCAGCCGGGTGGGATCAGACAGGGCCTTAAACTGCTTAATAATTTCCATTTATACCCGGCAATTGTTATAGAATGATTTCCTCACCAAATCCCATGACCCGGCATCCGATCCCCTTTTCCCGGATCCGGCTGCAGAACACTTCAGGATCCGCCTCAATCACGGGAAAGGTGTTGTAATGAATGGGTACGGCCAGATCCGGATCGACAAATTCACAGGCCTTTACCGCATCATCAATTCCCATGGTAAAATTATCCCCGATGGGTACCAGCAGGGTATTGACGGCATTCATTTCCCCGATGAGTTTGAGATCGGAAAACAGCCCGGTGTCCCCGGTGTGGTAAATAAGGTGATCATTGATTTGAATCAGAAGCCCGGTGGGGGCACCGTGACAGACGTTATCAGGGGTGGTGGAGCCGTGCAGGGCCTGGGTCAGTTTCACCCGGCCGAATTCAAAGTCAAACCCACCGCCGATGTGCATATTATGGGCGTCTACGCCCTGGGCGGCAAGGTAATTGGCCAGTTCATTCTCGCAGATACACAGGGCATTGCACCGTTTAGCAATGGAAACGGTATCCCCGAGATGATCCCCGTGGCCGTGGGTAACCAGAATAAAGTCCGCATCCACATCAGCCGCCCCAACAGGGGAGGTGGGGTTGCCGTCCAGGAAAGGGTCAATGAGAATCCGCTGGCCCGCATCCGTTGTGATCTGAAAGGCTGAATGGGAAAAATATCTTAATTTCATGGTATTCCTCCTCCTTGATTCAATGATGGTGTTTAATGATTTTTTTCCTCTTTTATCATATTGGGGCCAAATCTCAACCCGGACACAATTGTACCACAGCGTCATTATTCTCCGAAACCGCCCCGTCCTCCAGACAACTATGTATCACCACTTTCCCTTGTAACAACTGCCCGGTGTCTGCCTTCAACGGCCAAACCGCAAAATTTGGCTTTATTTTAGGGCAGATACACACAAAGAAATTTTAAGATACCGTCTGGCACGCCTTTTGAAGTCAAGATTCACAGCATTTGATAATGCCTTAATTTATAAACAAATATGTCAATACATACAAAAGGAGTTGAACATGAGCGTACTGGTTGGAAAAAATGCCCCTGATTTTACTGCCACTGCCGTTGAAAAAGACCAGATTATTGAAAATTTCACCCTCTCCCGGTTCAAGGGGCAGTATGTGGTGCTGTTTTTCTACCCCCTGGACTTTACCTTTGTCTGCCCCACTGAACTGCATGCCTTCAGCGAACGGCTGGCGGAATTTGAAGAAAGGAACGTCAAAGTCATCGGGGTAAGTATCGATTCCCATTTCTCACACCTGGCCTGGCTGAATACCCCGAAATCCAAGGGCGGCATCCAGGGCGTGGCCTATCCAATCGTGTCGGATCTGAATAAAAGCATTTCAGCCGACTACGATGTGCTGGTAGACGGGGCCGGCATTGCCTACAGGGGACTGTTCCTTCTGGATAAGGACCATGTGGTCCGCCACCAGGTGGTTAATGATCTGCCCCTGGGCAGAAATGTCTCAGAGACCCTGCGCATGGTGGACGCCCTGCAGTTTACGGAAAAACACGGAGAGGTCTGCCCCGCCAACTGGAATCAGGGAGACAAGTCCATGAAACCGACCCAGGACGGGCTCGAAGACTTTTTCAAATAACCGCGTTTAAACGCCCATTGAAAGCTGGCGTTCTATCACACCGGCGGGACCAGTCGCCCCCGCCGGTGTGGTTTCCACCGCGCCATTTTTATTTTACCGTGACCACCGGACAATGGGCCGTAAGAATGACAGCCTGGGCCGTGGAGCCGAAGAGCAGTTTACCGACTTTGGATCTGCTTTTCACCCCGAGGAGAATCTCATCCACTTCTTTTTCCCTGGCATAGGCCACCAGATCGTCCCCGGCATCAAATCCGCGGATCAGCAGATGGGTGTCGCAGTCCACTTCGTTTCCGGTAAAAAAAGCTTTGGCATCTGCCAGATGTTTTTCAGCCTCCACAATTTTTGCCTGATCATCTTCCGCGCCTTCCCGCATTGAGGTCACCACCAGCACCTTGGCGTCAAAGGCCTTTGCATGCGTTACCGCCAGATCAAGCAGATCCTTTCCCACATTAACGCCCTTGTACCCCACCAGAATTTTCATAACTGTCCCCTTTTGTTAAAATGTCAAGATTTCTGCGGTTGATTTCGCAATCATTGGTAAAACATCAGGCCCATAAACCATAAAAAAAAACCACCGGATGCACAAGGAAAATCATCACCTGGCCATGCCGGGCACATTTTTGTACTGCCGGGCCTGACGCCTAAACGCGATGAGTTTTTCACAAAGACAATAGCCCCGGGAGCAATCTAACGGGTGCCGGCAGACAGAACCGCCACCCGGTTCCGGCCCTGCTCCTTGGCCTGGTAGAGCGCCTTGTCCGCGGTGTTAAGGTGGTGGTCAAGGGAAAACTCAGGATCAAAGGCCACCCCGCCCACGGAAATGGTCAATGTCTCGCCATGGGGATATTCCTGGCGGTAAATATCCCTGCGCAGGCTGTTTAAGAATTTTTCTGCATCTTCGATACTGGTTTCGGGCATTAAAAGAACAAATTCCTCCCCGCCGAACCGGGCAAAAAGATCGGATTTGCGGATCCGGTTACTGACGGCCTTCACAAAGGCGACCAGGACCTTATCCCCTGTCCCGTGCCCGTAGACATCGTTGACGGACTTAAAAAAATCCAGATCCAGGACGGCGATGGAGAGGGGGTGCCCGTGCCGGGCCCCCAGCAGCATCAGCCGGTCGGCTTCAAGGTAAAATCCCCGCCGGTTGGGCAGGCCGGTGAGTTCGTCGGTGACGGCCAGCTTTTTTATCAGGCTGAAATTACGGTTAAGGGTGGACCTCATATCATCCAGGGTTCTGCCCAGAAGCGAGAATTCGTCATTGCCGCGCCATTGGCACTCAGTATCCAGATCCCCTTTAGACAGGATGCGCGACTGATTCATCAGCCGGTTCAACGGCCTTAAAATCTTGAAATAAACGGCCGGCAGCATCAGGCTGAGGCCGCCGGCGGCCATGGTAAAAAAAAGGACCAGACTATGCCTGATTTCCGCTTTCAGGCGGGGGGCGATCCACCCTTTATCCACATCAATACGAACATGGCCCAGGGTTTCCCCGCCCCGGGATATGTTTTTTGTCAGGGAAAGGGTATCAAACCGGCGGCCTGCGGTCTGCTTTGACACCCGGAACAAATGAAGGTCGAAAAGGCTGGAAAAAACCTCAATTTCAACGATACGTTCGTCCCTTAGGAGCACACTGGCCGTATTTTTCACCCCTTCCGGGGAAAAAGAGGCCAGGGAATCCTCAATATTATCGGCAAGGGCGGCCAGGCTTTCACTGTGAAAGGCATCCAGTTCTTTTTCAAGGGCGGCCCGTGTGCGGCCCATGCTCATCACCATGCCCAGCGCCATTGCCACCAGCATACCCAGAATCAGTATACAGACCAGATAAAAGGCGACACTATGTATCTTGGGTATTTTTCTAATATGCACGTCAGGGGCACTTTTTGTTTTGGGTATAATCGTGGACCTGGACCGTCCCCATCACAATGTCCTTTCTTATCTGCGCAATGCGCTGCCGCATTCCAGGGGTCACCAAAGACTGGTTATGCCGGTCAAATACAATCCCCACGGCATCCTGGGCCAGTCCCAGCAGCTTGTAGTTATCCCGCCAGACCCCCAGTTTTGCCAGCATAAGGGCGGCAAACACAGCCTTGTCCGTCCGCTTTACCATTGAGGTGAGTACGGATCCTGGAAACAGCCCGTTCTGGTTGACATCCACCCCGATACCCAGCTTTCCCCGCTTTGCCGCAGCTTCAAGCACGGCCGGTCCGGCACCGCCCGCTGCCTGATAAATCACATCCGCCCCTTTGTCCATCATGCTATGGGCCAGGGCGGCAGTGGCGTTTCCGTCAAACCATGCGCCCTTATAATCCCCAGTGAATCCCTCCAGCACCTGTATCTGGGGCCGGATATACCTGGCGCCCTGGCTGTAGCCGCATAAAAACCGCCGCTGGAACGGGGTATCCACCACGGATACAAAGCCCAGAATTCCGGTTTTGCTGGCCATGGCCGCCAGGGCCCCGGCCAGAAAGGAGCCTTCATGCTCAGCCATGACAAAGGAGAACATATTGGGTTCGTCCCGCACCGTATCCAGTACAATGAAGCGGGTGGCCGGGTATTTGCGCACAAAACCGACCAGATCGGGGAAATGGTTGCCGTAAAGCATAAACACCGGGGAGAAACCGCTCTCGGTGCAGAGGGTGACACATCGGACATAATCGGCCATGTCCAGCCCGGACACCATCTCCCGGACCTCAAGCCCTGTCTTGTCCTTAAACCGCTCCACCCCTTTATGGATGGCCACATTGAAAGAGTTTTTCTCAATGCTGCCCTGGTAAATCACCGATGGCTTAAATACCCGGGCCCGGGCCAAGGCACCGTCCATAAAACAGACCGCGACCACCGCAGCAGCAACCGCCGCCCATACCCGGGATCGGCCTTTTATGATCTCATCTAACATTTTTCCCTGAAACTGCCGGCTGAACTGATTTCGATAAAAGAGGCACCGTGCCTGGGCCCAAAGCTTCCGGCCAACACGATAATAAGTTCTTCGTCATTGAAATGATTTTCAGTGATGAGCCGGCAGATGGATTCCTGGAGGTGCCCGGTGGAAGAGCCCCCCGCCATGGGGATATAATCTGCAAACACCCCAAAGGACAGGGAAAGCTGCCGCATGACCTTTTTGTCATAGACCTGTGCGAAAATGGGATTGTCTCCCCGGTAGGCCGCCAGGGCCAGGATGGACTTTCCAGAAACGGAATCCGCCACAATCCCCTTGGTATTCAACCGCAGTGCCGCCTTTACAGCCGCCTTGGCCAGGTAAGCCGTCACCTTGTTCTCACTGGTATAGGGCACATCAATAAAGGAACTCCGCTTCGCCTCCACCTCCTTGGCAATCTTGGCCATGGTCCTCACGGCCACCTCGGGATATTTTCCGTTGGCCGTCTCCCCGGAAAGCATCAGGGCGTCGGCATGGTCCAGGCAGGCATTGGCCACGTCCGAGACTTCCGCCCGGGTGGGCCTGGGGGAATCGATCATGGAATGAAGCATCTGGGTGGCCACGATCACCGGCCGCCGGCGCTCAATGCAGGTCTGGACGATCTGCTTCTGTATCAGCGGGATTTGCTCGGTGGGAATTTCAACGGCCAGGTCCCCCCGGGCGATCATCACCCCGTAGGCATGGTCCAGAATCTCCTCAAGGTTTTCCACCCCCTGGGCGTTTTCAATCTTGGCAATGATTTTGATGGGGGATTTCTTTTTATCCAGGATGCTCTGGACCGCCATCACATCCTCTTTGTTTCTCACAAAGGAATGGGCGATAAAATCCAGATTCTGTTCCGCGGCAAACTTGATAAATCCCTTGTCCTTTTCGCTGAGGGCCGGCAGTTTGACGTGAACGGACGGGATATTAATACTTTTCCTGGGATGGATGGTTCCGTCGTTCTCCACATGGCAGATCAGATGGTTATCTTCTTTTTTCATCACGGCCAGGGCGATATACCCGTCGTCAATGAGCACGGATGAGCCCACAGGCACATCGTTGACAAACCGGTCATAGGACACGCAGATAAGATCTCCGGTTGATTTTTCACCGGGTGCCCCCTTGATGCGGATAAAATCCCCATGCTTCACTGACAGGGGGGCTTCTGCGTCGCAGGTTCTGATTTCAGGCCCTTTGGTATCCAGAAGAATGCCGATCTTTTCGGATACCGCCCTTGTATTCTCGATCACCTCCATGGCATCTTCATGGCTCATATGGGCCGTGTTCAACCGGACCACGTTGATCCCGGCCTCATAAATACGGCCGATGAATTCCGGGGAACAGTTCAAATTGGACACCGTGGCCACAATTTTTGTTTTTCTCATGATCTACGCCTCTCCTTTCCGGCACAGAACCAAGATGAAATTCTCTATACCGGTTTTTGCATCGCTCCCCGATGATTTTACGCTGTAATCCAGGTCGGCAAGGGATTTCAGGGCACGGGCCAATTCATCAAGGGAAAAATTTTCGGATTTTTGGAAATTCTGGAATACAGGATAAGGATTTTTGGGATTGGGGGCAAGTAAAAGATCATTTGCCGCCCCTTTTCTGTTTTTGCCTTTTTTCGGCGCCTCTTTATCCGGTGACAGGATGTTTTCAATTTTTTTATCGGTCTTGGCCGCCTCCTGGTCACGGGCCACGATTCTTGGAAGCAGGACCTGTTTGAACCCGTTAAAATGCATGGTCCTCAACGGCGGCACGCCGGTTCCAGAGGCATAGACCTCAGCGGTAAAGCATTTGATGGCCAAAAGCTTTCTTACCTGGTTCTCAAGGGTTTTAAGAATCTGCAGGGGATGAAACCCTTCATTGAAAAGGGAAGATAAAAGGTTCAGGGCGCGGGCGGCATCCCGCTCCATCACGGCATTGGTCAGGCTGAAAATGGGGTCTTTTTTATCACGGTGGACCACGGCCATGATATCCTGGACCGTAATCACCGGCCGGGTGCCGGTATAGGCCAGCAGTTTTTCAATGTTCCCTGCGAAAAGCTCCGGGTTGAACCCGGTCTGCTCCACCAGGGCGTTGAATCCGGGCGGGTCCATTTTTTTGCCGGTGCCGGAGAGCATCTGCCGGGCAAGGTCACGGAGCACGGCCCGCTGCTCTTCCAGGTCCGCCTTTCTTGCCCCCTGGGCAACGGTACAGTCAATGATCATGCCCTTTTCATTAATGAGCTTGTAGACCTTTTTGCGCCGGTCCGGGGCGCCTGCGGTCATGACCAGGGTATGGTTCTCGGGAATCCCCTTTTCAATGAGTCCGGCCAGCACGTCCATATCCCCGGCAGAGTAAGCTATTTCCCCGGTGCCAGCACGGGCGATAAAAAGCGGGGCATCCTTGAGGGCGATCACCTTTCTGGACTGGAGAAATGAAAATGTGGAAACCTGCTCCACCACATCCCCCACGGGTGTGGTTTTGCCGTCCAGGGTTTCCAGGGCGAATTCCCTGGGCAATCCCCGCAGCAGTTCACCGGTCAATGAATCAAAGGCCTTGCGCACCAGATAGGGCTCTCCGCAGATGAGGAACACTTTTGAAGCGCCCGCTCCTGTTAAGGCGGCCAATTGCCCCTCCAGGGTATTATGTTTGATCAGCCCCATGAAATCACTTTCCTTTTTCCGACCGGAATCTGATCACCATGAAAATCAGGGCCAGGCAGGAAACCACCAGGCCGATGCCCTGGGAAAGGGAGATGAACTCAAAGAAAAAATCTCCCCGAAAATCCCCCCGGAAGAACTCCACCACTGCCCGGAACAGGGAATAGAGCATGACATAGCTCAAAAATACCATGCCGGTGAACCGTTTGCGCCGCTGGATGGCCAAAAGGATGAGAAAGAGTACAAAATTGGTACCCACCATATACAATTGGGTGGGATGCAGGGCCGTGTGCAGCGGCGCCAGGCTCTCGGGGTGGCTGAAGGTCACTGCAATGGGCAAATCACAGGCTCTGCCGTAACAGCAGCCGGCAAAAAAACAGCCGAACCGGCCCACGGCATGTCCCAGGGCCAGGCCCGGGGCCAGCACATCTGCCGTTTTCCAGACTTCCAGCTTCCGTATCCGGCAAAAAATCACTGCAGCGGCCACCGATGCAATAAATCCGCCGAAAAAGACCAGCCCCCCGTTCCAGATCTTGAACATCTCCAGAAAATTATTCTGGTAGTCCTTGAAATTGATACCCACATACAGCAGCCGGGCCCCGACGATGGCAGAGACCAGAATCGCAAAAAAAAGATCGGATACGGTCTGGTGGGAAATGCCGTAAAACCGTGCATTGCGCTTGGTGAACCAAATGGCCGTCATAAAGCCCAGGGCCAGAAAAAGCCCGTAGGTGTAGAGCTTCAGGCTGCCGATCTCCAGAAGGATGGGATACATGTTTTCCCCTTTTGTTTAATTACAGGTATCTATATCTCAGGTATTTTGTTCAGTACAACATGGTAAATAAGTATTGCCATGCCGATGCTGATGGCCGAATCCGCAATATTAAAGGCCGGCCAGTGGGCAGTGCCGATGTAGAAATCCAGGAAGTCCACCACCTTGCCGAACCGGAACCGGTCAATGAGATTGCCCACGGCCCCCCCGAAAATCAGGGCCAGGCCGTATGAGAGAAACACGTGGGTTTCGGCTGTTTTACGGTAGAGCCAGAGGACAAACCCGGCGACGATGGAAGAAAGAAAAAGAAAAACAAATTTCCTCACCCCGTCTGACTGGTCGGCAAAAAAACCGAAGGCACCGCCGGGATTCAGCACATGGTTGATATTGAAAAATCCCTCTACAACCGAGATATGGTCATAGAGGGAGAGGTATGTTGTAATCAGGTATTTGGTGGCCTGGTCGGCAAGGGCAACGCCCCCGCCGGCCAGCGCCAGTCTTTTTATGTTTGGAATCAAAATCCTTACCCCAGAATCTCCTTCAGGGCGTCGGCGCAGCGCTTGCAGGCCGTGGGATGGGCCGGATCGGAGCCGATGCCGGTATCGAACCGCCAGCAGCGTTCGCATTTTTCACCCTGGGCCTTGGTCACTTTAATGGCCAGGCCGTCGATCTCCTTGCCCTCGTATACATCCCCTTCAAGCCCGTCCACCAGCTCGGCCTGGGAGACGATGAAAATATCGTTCAGGGCGCCGGGCAGGCCCGCCACCTGGTCCGCCAGGTCGCCCTGGGGCAGCTTGATCTGAACCCAGGCATCCAGGGGATGGCCGATGAGCTTGTCGGCCCGTGCCGCTTCAAGGGCCTTGGTCACTTCGCCGCGCAGAAGCCGGATATTTTCCCACTTGCCGGCCAGTTCCTTGTCCTCCCAGCTCGGGTCCAGGACCACCATATCTTCCATATGGATACTCTCTTTTTTCTCTCCCCGGTTCATATGCTCAGGGTCCATATGGGTATAGATTTCTTCTGCGGTAAAGGGCAGGATGGGGGCCATGATTTTCACCAGGGCGTCCAGGATCAGGGCCATGGCGGTCTGGGCGTCTTTACGGTCATCCGAGCCGGCCGGAGAGGTGTATAGGCGGTCCTTGATGATATCCAGGTAGAATGAGGAGAGATCCACCACGCAGAAATTGTACAGGGTGTGGTAAATCACATGGAATTCATAGCTGTCATAGGCGGCCAGGCACTTTTTAACCACATTGTGCAGGCGATGGAGAATGAACCGGTCCAGCTCTCCCATTTGGGATACCGGACGGGCATCGGCAGCCCTGTAGCCGTTAAGGTTGCCCAGCAGAAAGCGGCAGGTATTCCGGATCCGCCGGTAGGCGTCGGAAAGCTGTTTGACAATATTGTCTGAAATGCTCACATCCCCCCGGTAATCGGCGGAGGCGGCCCAGAGCCGCAGCACGTCGGCACCGTACTGCTTGATCACCTTTTCCGGGGCCACCACATTGCCCACGGACTTGGACATTTTCAATCCCTTTTCATCCACCACAAACCCATGGGTGAGCACGGCCTTGTAGGGGGCATGGCCGGTGCGGCCCACGCCGGTGAGAAGGGAGGAATGAAACCATCCCCGGTGCTGGTCGGAGCCCTCAAGGTAAAGATCCGCCGGCCGGGAGAGGCCGTCACGCTCGTCCAGGACGGCGGCATGGCTGACCCCGGAATCAAACCAGACGTCCAGGATATTCTGGTCCTTGGAGAAACTTTTGGACCCGCATTCACAGGTGGCCCCCTCGGGCATGAGGAACTCGGCATCCTTTTCAAACCAGATATCCGAGGAATGCTCGGTGAACAGCTGATGGATCTTGTCCACGGATTCCCGGGTCACATAGACCTTTTTGCAGTCATTGCAGTGGAAAACGGGAATGGGAACCCCCCAGGAGCGCTGCCGGGAGAGGCACCAGTCCGGGCGGTGTTCGATCATGGAATAGATCCGTTCCCGGCCCCAGGAGGGAATCCAGCTCACATTGTTGATCTCGTCCAGGCTCTTTTTACGCAGTTCCATCTTGTCCATTGAGATGAACCACTGGGGGGTGGCCCGGTAGATCACCGGTTTTTTGCACCGCCAGCAATGGGGGTAGGAATGCTCCATGTTCTCATTTTTGAGCAGGGCGTTCTTTTCTTCCAATGTCTTATTGATTTCGGCATTGGCCTTGAAGATGAACTGGCCGGCAAACATCTGGACATCCGTGGAAAAGACCCCGTTGTTCTCCACCGGAGAATAGCACTCAAGGCCGTAGCGCTTGCCCACGATATGGTCGTCTGCGCCGTGGCCGGGAGCGGTGTGGACGCAGCCCGTACCCGCATCCAGGGTGACATGGTCCCCGAGGATGATCAGAGAGTCCCTGTCATAAAAGGGGTGGCTGCATTTTTTATTTTCAAGGTCGGCCGCAGCGATTTCGGCAATGATCTCATATCCGTCCATGCCGAATTGGGCCATCACATTTTCCACCAGGTCTTTGGCCATGACGAGGATGCCCTGGTACTGGGTTTTCACGGCGGCATAGACAAAATCCGGATGGAGGCAGACCCCGAGGTTGGCCGGCAGGGTCCAGGGGGTGGTGGTCCAGATCACCATGGAGACGGTCTGGCCGTCGGCTTTGGGGATCAGGGCTGAGACATCGTCCTTGATGGGAAATTTCACGTAAATGGAGGGCGAGGTATGGTTGTGGTACTCGATCTCGGCCTCGGCCAGGGCGGTCTGGCAGTTGCAGCACCAGTAAATGGGCTTTTTACCCAGGAACATATCGCCGGACAGGGCAAACTCGCCGCATTCCTTGGCGATCCTGGCTTCATAGGGGTAGTTCATGGTCAGGTAGGGCTCGTCCCATTCCCCGGCCACGCCGAAGCGCTTGAACTCCTCTCTCTGGATGTCCACAAATTTCTTGGCATAGGCCCGGCACTCCCGCCGGACCTGCACCGGGGTCATCTCCCTTTTCTTTTTGCCCAGCTTTTTGTCCACGTTGTGTTCAATGGGCAGCCCATGGCAGTCCCAGCCCGGCACATAGGGGGCATTAAAGCCGCTCATCTGTTTGGAACGGATAATAATATCTTTTAATATCTTATTGACGGCATGGCCGATGTGCAGGTGGCCGTTGGCATAGGGAGGGCCGTCGTGGAGGATGAACTCGGGTCTGTCCTTGGACTGCTCCCGGAGTTTCTCGTATATTTTTTTCTGCTCCCACTCCTTGATCATGGCAGGTTCGCGCTGGGGCAGGTTTGCCTTCATGGCAAACTTGGTTGAGGGCAGGTTCAGGGTTTTCTTATAATCCATTATTCCTCCGGTATTCGGATAGGTTGACATTCAATATTAAACTTTTCTTTGTAATGGCAACCTGCCAAAAAGTCAAGAATTATGCAGATTTTCGCAATTTTTTACCCCAGGGCATCCCCGAGTATTTTCTCAAGTGCCTTCATGGATTTTGAGGGCGTGGCCCCCTTTTTTTCTTTTTGCACATTTCTGACCAGCTGGCGCAGCCGCTGCCGGTCCAGCCCCGGGCATTGGTCCAGCAATCGCTCTATCTCCCCTGTCCCGCCGCCAATCAGGAGGTCCACTCTGTCCTGCACCTTGTCCGGTTTGCCCGGGGGTGGCGCCGGGACCTCATCATCAATCCCGTCCAGGGCTTTACGCACGGCCCCGGGATCCACATTCCGCATGAGTACACCGATATACTGCCGGTGCCGCCGTGCCGCCACCTTGGCCGTGATGGACTTGCCATCGATCAATGCCGCCTTCAGTTTTTCCGGAATATCCATGCGCTCCAATTGGGGAACCGAGAGTCCGGCCAGTTCCAGCCCCAGTTTCTGGAGGGCCTCAGCCTCTTTTTTCTTCTGTGTTTTGCTCTTATATTCGATCTCTTCTTCCATGGCGCCATCCTTAAAATGCTCAACTGATTTGTATTATCTTCCGGCCAGGGCCGCACCGGCCATTTCCACATCGGCCTTCCACTCGGCAGGGGAAATCCCCCACCTGCGGCAGTCTTCCGGATCTGCATCCCTGTTGAATGCAGCCTTCAGCCACAGGGTATCACGATTGTCATAGCACCAGGCGGCAAAGGAATCATCCCTGAGAAAAGTGGACGGGGAGACACCTGGATTCTCCCGCATCATCTGCCTGAGTTCATCAGCGGTTTTCGCAAACATAGTCTACCTTATTATCTTTAGCTTTCAGTCACAATGGATTTCGTTTATTGGGCCGCGGGGCGGCAAGGGACGAATAACCGAATCAGGCCGGTGCTGTCAACCCCTTCCCCTGAATTCGGCCGTCGCCCCTTTGCACATTTGCAAAAAAAAATATCGTTGAGAACTTCTTTATTCTGGGCTAAGCTGGAGTAATTTCTAATTAAGATTCCGGAGGTCATTCATCGTGCAGGAAGACGCTCTGTTAAATCTCAGGACATTTCTTTCACCGGAAATCGTTTACGGACGGGGTGCATTGGATCTTTGCGGCCGACATGCCCTCAGCCTCGGCGCATCCAAGGTATGCGTCGTTACAGACCCTGGCGTCAGAAAAGCCGGATGGACAAAAAAAGCCGAAAAAAGCCTGTCCCAGGCCGGTATCCCCCATATCGTCTTTGATGCCATTACGCCCAACCCAAAGGCCCGGGAGGTAATGGAAGGCAGCGACCTGTGCATCAAGGAAGAATGCGACCTTCTGATTGCCGTGGGCGGAGGCAGTCCCATGGACTGCGCCAAGGGCATGGGGGTAATCATGGGAAACGCCGGCCACATCCTGGATTACCAGGGGGTGGATATGGTACCCAGCCCGGGCCCGCCGCTGATTTTTATTCCGACCACCGCCGGCAGTGCGGCGGACGTTTCCCAATTTGCCATTGTCACGGATACGGACCGGAAAGTTAAGGTTGCCATCATCAGTAAGATGGTGATCCCCGATATCGCCCTAATCGATCCGGAAACAACCACGACCATGCCCCCGGACCTGACCGCGGCAACCGGCATGGACACCCTCTGCCACGCCTTTGAGGCATATGCATCCACGGCCGCATCCCCCCTCACGGATATGGCGGCCCTTTCCGCCGTGCGGCTCACCGCCGCTTACCTGGTTAACGCTTACAGGGAGCCCGGCAACATGAAATACAGGGACAAGATGATGACCGCCAGCCTCATGGCAGGCCTGGCCTTTTCAAATGCCAGCCTGGGACTGGTCCACGCCATGGCCCACAGTCTGGGCGGCGCCCTGGGACTGCCCCACGGAGAGTGCAACGCCCTGCTTCTGGAGCAGGGGGTGAAATACAATTACGGGGCCATGCCAGAAAAATACAACGACCTGGCAGAGGCAATGCAACTTGACATCCACCGCCTTGGACCGGACCAGCGGGCAGCGGCACTCTCCCAATGCATCGCCGGCCTGCGAAAAAAATTGGGCATCACCCAGCGCCTCAGCAGCCTGGGTGTCCGGCAAGAAGACATCCCGGGCCTGTCGGAATTCGCCTTTAAAGACCCCTGCCTGGCAACCAACCCAAGGGAGGCCGGGCCGGAGGAGATCCAACAATTATACATGAACATCTTCTAAGGGAGAGGGAGGCCGCCGCCCCCAATGGATAAGCCGAAAAACAACCCACCCCAAAAGGGTAGATTCCACGAATCCGCCCGCAGAAAATTCCTGGCCCTGGGCATGGAAACCACCCGCAAAAGCTATTATCCTCAGCTCAAGGCCCAGCTAGAAAATGCCAGAAGGGACAAACGGCGGCTGCAGCTTCTCATCGACAGCCTGCCGGCCCAGATTTCCTATATTGACGCAGAAGAAAGATTCATCCTGGTAAACCGGTCATTTGAGGCGGCCTTCAAACTGGACCGGGCCGAGATCATCGGCAGCCGAATGAAAAAAATCCTGGGCAACAAAATCTACTCCCAGACCCGATCCCACATTGAACAGGCGCTCTCCGGACGGTCAGGCCGGTTTGAATATTCTTTATCCCGCGGCGGATCTGCAGAAAAACACTATGCCATCCATTATGTGCCTGAAAAAGAAGAATCGGGACAGATCACCAGCTTCTACGTAATGACCATCGATGTCACTGAAAAAAAAGAAGCGGAAAAGGAAAAATCCAGGATGGAGGCAGTTCTGCACCAGGCCCAGAAAATGGAAGCCATCGGCACTCTCTCCGGGGGAATTGCCCATGACTTCAACAATATTCTTTCCGGGATGTTCGGCTATTCCCAGCTCATTGACCTCCACGCAGAAAATCCCGAAAAGGTCAGGGCCAACAACCAGAAAATCATGGAGGGGGCCCGGCGGGCAGCCGACCTGGTCCGGCAGATCCTCACATTCAGCAGAAAAACAGAATACAGCCGCCAGCCGCTCTACCTCTCTGCCATTTTAAAGGAAGCCCTGAAACTTCTCCGGTCCACTATTCCGGTCACCATTGAAATTAAAACCGATATCCAATCCAGGGCCATGATCCTGGCAGATGCGACCCAGATCCACCAGGTCATCATGAACCTGTGCACCAATGCCTACCACGCCATGGGGGATAAAGGCGGCACCCTGTCCATCGGACTAAAAAAAACGGTCCCCAAGGATTTCACCCGGGCGGCCCAGGGCGTCAAGGAAACAAGCCAATACCTCTGCCTTGAAGTCAAAGATACCGGCCCGGGCATCCCCCCGGACATAAAAGACCGGATATTTGATCCTTATTTTACGACAAAAGAACAGAACAAAGGCACGGGGTTAGGCCTGGCCATCGTCAACGGGATTGTGGAAAAACACGAAGGATTCATCGAATTTGACACCCATCCCGAAACGGGCACCCAATTCCGGCTTTACTTCCCCATTCATCAGGCGCGGGCAGGATCCGGCAGGGAGCGACCGGCAACACCTGCAGCAGCCCCGCCGAAAGCGGCCGGAAACATCATGGTGGTGGACGACGAGCCCCCCATCACAAGCACCTTATCCGCCATTCTCTCCAGGCAGGGATACAGGGTCACCCCCTTTGAAGACGGAGAATCGGCGCTGGCCTCATTTGCCGGTGATCCGGCAGGGTACGACCTGGTCATCACGGATATGACCATGCCCGGCATGACAGGAGACAGGCTGGCCCGGCGACTGCTGGAAATCCGCCCGGATGTCCCCATCATCCTCTGCACCGGATACCATGAAAAATTCACCGAAGCCGCCGCCAGGGAAGCCGGCATTGCAAGATACCTTCAAAAGCCGGTTATAGGGCCGGAACTCTCGGCGGTCATACAGGAGCTTTTAAATGGTGCCTGAGCCAAGGCAGGTGACTTACTTTTCCTTTAAACAGAGAAGGTAGCGCTCCGCCCCGTCAAAGGGGAGCTTATAACGGCGGGTGATAATCTCAAAGGTATTTTCCAGGCCAGGGGTGATTTCCGCCGGGGCATGTTCCCCTTTCATGGCGTAGATCACTCCGCCGGGGCGGAGCATGGGCCGGGCCAGGGCCACAAATTTTTCCAGATCGGCAAACCCGCGGGAAATAACAGCGTCATAGCCATTGGCATGGCCTTCATTTTTAGCCAATTCTTCCACCCTGTCATGGACCGCTGCAATATTCTCCAGCCCCAGGGTTCTCACCACATGATTCAGAAAATTTACTTTTTTACGCACACTGTCCACCATGGTCACAGCCATGCCTGGATTTAAAATTTTCAAGGGGATGGCAGGGAAGCCGCCGCCGGTGCCCATGTCCATGATCCGTCCCGTCCAAGGGGAGCAGTCATCCATAAGGGGGCAGGCGCAGACGGTATCCACAAAATGTTTTTCTGCCATGGCAGCCGTTCCCCGTATGGCTGTCAGATTAATTTTCTTATTCCACAGGCTCAGCTCCCGGGCATGGCCGGCCATGAGGCGGAGCTGGCCGGGGGACAATTTCACTCCGGACAAAGACGCGCCTTTTTCAAGGCGGTCCGTAAACAATTGTACATCAAAGGGCATGAATGATTCTCTTGAAGGTTAATTGCCGAGCAAAATACCGGCATTGGTGTAAAAGGTGCCTGCCACACAGGCGGTCATCAGACAGGCAAAGGTTGAGGCCAGAAGCGCCCTTGCCCCGACTGCGGAAATATCCCGGGTCCGTTCAGGGGCCAGGGCCGCCACCCCGCCCACGAATATGGCCATGGAGGCCAGATGGGCAAACCCGCACAGGGCATATGCTGTAACCACCGCCGACCGGCCGTGGACCAGGGCGTTGTCTGCCAGGGCTTTTGCCAGATCCTGGTAGGACGCCACTTCCGTAAGGATAATCCGCTCACCGATAATCTGTGAGATCAGTCCGGCATCATCCATGGGGACGCCGATGATCAAGGTAAAGGGGTAGAACACATACCCGAGGACGGCCCTCAGGGACCATTGCATGGAAGTGCCCATCCAGCCGTTGACCAGATCCGCCGCACCGGCCAGGGCCAGGTCCACCAGGGCCACCAGCCCCAGCACGGCAATGAGCAGGGCCACGATGCTGAATATGGCTTTAAGGCCTGAGTTGGCACCGTTGATCACGGCCTCAAAAATATTGGCATCCCTTTCATAGTGGACATCCACCACCCGGCCCATGGTCCTGGGCGTGCCGGTTTCCGGCAAAAAAAGCTTAGCCATGACCAGGGCGGCCGGTGCCGATAGAAAGGAGGCGGATATCAGGTGCCCGGCAATGGTGGGAAAGGTGCTGTACAGGGTAAAAACATACAGGGCCAGCACATTGGAGGCCACGGTGGCCATACCCGCCGTGAGGATGGTGCACAGTTCCGACCGGGTCATGGTATCGATGTAGGGACGTACCGTAAAGGCAGATTCCACCCCCACAAAAATATTGGATGCCGCACACAGGGATTCGGCCCCGGAAATCCGCATGAGCCGGGTAAACACCTTTGAAAACTGCCGGATCACAAAGGGCAGGATATTATAATAGTAGAGGATGGCAACAAGGGCTGAAAAAAACAAGATGGTGGGCATGGCCTGAAAGGCGAATATAAATCCCATGGAACCCTGAACCCCGGGGGGCAGCGCCAGGGGTCCGAAGGCAAACTCAGCCCCCTTGGCTGAAGCAGAAAGTATTTTCACTGCCAGGTCATTGACCTTCTGGAACAGGATCACACCGGCCGGCACCTTGAAAATAAAGAGGGCAAAAACCAGTTGAAGCAGAAGCCCCCACCCCACCAGGTGCAGATTGATCCGGGTCTTATGGCCGAAAATAAACCGGGATATCCCCCATGCAAGAGCCAGGAGAATAAATATCCCCGCAAAGCTGACAATATTATAGATTTCCATGGTTAAAACCTTCCCCAGGGGCGGATGACGGCATCACCGCCCGTATCGGCTTTGAGTTTATCCCTGTCAGGCCCGGCTTCCGCCCGGGATCCATAGGCACCGCTCCTGACAAGATACCATTGGCGGCCTTTATTGCCGGTCAACTCAAGAATCCGTGCCGGGTATCCTTTTTGACTCAGTTTCTCCAGCATTTTTCCTGCATTGTCCTTTCCCAGATAAGCGCCGACCTGGAGTTCAAACCTGGCCGTTTTTTCCGTTTGCGCCGTCATTTCCGATTTAACCGGCTGTTTTGTTTCAACCGTTTTTTCCTCTTTCTCCGTCTTTTTCACCGGGGCCGGTGCCTGGGCCAGAACCGGTTCTTTGGTGTCCGCCGCCTTTTTAGGTGTTGCTTCTTCTTCCGGTTCACCCTGCCCGTCCGATCTTTCAGCCGTCATTTCATTGAGTCGCCGTCTGGCGTATTCACGGCCGGGATCCAGGGCCACGGCCTTTTCATAAACCTCGGCAGCCGCCCCGGTTTTTCCTGTCTTTACCAGAAGATCCCCCTTCAGGCAAAGGGCCAGATAATGTGCCGGAAAGAGGTCAAGGCTCTTTTCCGCATCTGCGATGCCCCGGTCGTACTCGTTCAGGGCCGCCCAGCAGATGGCCCGGTTGAAGTAGCCGAAATGGTTGTCCGGCCTCAGGGCCAGTTCCTTGTCGTAAAATTCTATGGCCTTGCGGTATTCCTTTTTATAATACCAGGCCACCCCCATATTGGAATACAGGTCTTTGAGGTCAGGTTTCAGGGTAACGGCTGTTTGGAAATCATTGATGGCCTCGTCATACCGTTTCATTTTCATATAGCCCACACCGCGGTTCCGGTATGCATCCGGGCTGTCGGGCATAATCTTGATGAGCTGGGAAAAAACAGCCACCGCTTCCCCGGCCTTCTCCTTTTTAAGCAGTGCCACCCCCCGGTCAAATAATTCATCTTCTGTCCCGGCCGATACAATGGTCCCCAGACAGAGCAGGACAAAACACAAGACAACTATTTTCTTCACCTCACAGTCCCCCTGATTTTTCGAAAAAATATGGATATACCCCTGTCTACTATAAAAAACCGGTGGTTCCAAATCTATTTTTTCATTTTTTTCCAGTGTTGTCACCACCTGTACCGGTTTCATCATCGAAAAATTACGCCCGAAAGGCTAAAAGGAAGGTAAAAAAGCCGCCCGAAAGGACAATTTTATAGGCATTACACAAATATGTTGACAAATCAACAAAAAAAATATATTTTGGGGTTTTCAGAAATTTAGGCATTACTCTGACGACTTAATTAAATCGTAACATAAGCTGAGTAAAGACACATATGGCAATGCCTTTGGCAATGGTTGTATTTTTTTGTTGTTTCAAAGGATTTTTTATTCATTAAGGATGAGAAAAAAATGATCAAAGATCTTACACGGGTAAGGAATATCGGAATCAGTGCCCATATTGACTCCGGTAAAACCACACTTACTGAGCGGATTCTGTTCTACACGGACAAAATTCACAAAATCAATGAAGTCAGGGGCAAAGACGGTGCCGGCGCCGTTATGGACTCCATGGAATTGGAAAAGGAAAGGGGCATCACCATTGCCTCCGCCGCCACCCATTGCGAGTGGGACAACCATGCTGTCAACATCATCGACACACCGGGCCACGTTGACTTCACCGTTGAAGTTGAAAGATCCCTGCGTGTACTTGACGGTGCCGTGCTCATCCTCTGCTCCGTAGCCGGTGTGCAGTCCCAGTCCATCACCGTTGACCAGCAGATGAAACGGTATCAAGTTCCCTGTATTGCCTTTGTCAACAAATGCGACCGTTCCGGTGCCAACCCCCATAAGGTTGCCGCTCAGCTGAGAGAAAAACTGGGCCACAACTCAGTGATGATGCAGCTGCCCATCGGCCTGGAAGACCGCCTCCAGGGCATTGTGGACCTGGTCACCATGAAGGCCTACTACTTTGAAGGTGACAACGGTGAAAAAATGGTGGAAAAAGAGATCCCCGCCGACATGGTTGATGAGGCAGAAGCGGCCCGGGAAGAGATGATCGATGCCGTTTCCCTGTTCTCTGAAGAACTCACCGACGCCATCCTCGAAGAAGCAGAAATCACCGAAGAGATGATCCGCACGGCCGTGAGAACCGGCACCATCGCCCGGGAAATGACCCCGGTGTTCATGGGTTCCGCTTACAAGAACAAAGCGGTACAGCCCCTGCTCAACGCCGTTGTGGACTACCTGCCCTCTCCCCTGGACATCAACAACGAAGCCATCGACCTGGACAACAACGAAGAAGCGGTGACCCTGGAATCCGATCACGACAAGTCCACCGTTGCCCTGGCCTTCAAACTTGAAGACGGCCAGTACGGCCAGCTCACCTACATCCGTGTATACCAGGGCTGCATCAACAAGAGCGACACCATGATCAACACCCGGGACGGCAAAAAATACAAAATCGGCCGCCTGATCCGGATGCACTCCAACCAGATGGAAGATGTCGACGCCATCCCCGCCGGCCACATCGGCGCCATGTTCGGTATCGACTGCGCCTCGGGCGACACCTTCTGCTCTCCGGATGTCAACCTGAGCATGATCGCCATGAACGTCATGGATCCGGTTATCTCCCTGTCCATCACCCCCAAGGACAACAAGGCCCAGATCAACATGTCCAAGGCCCTGAACCGGTTCACCAAAGAGGACCCCACATTCAAAACCTATGTGGACCACGAAACCGGAGATACCATCATCCAGGGTATGGGCGAGCTTCACCTGGAAGTTTACGTTGAACGTATGAAACGTGAATACAAGGCTGAAGTTGAAACCGGCAAACCCCGTGTTGCCTACAGGGAAACCATTACCAAAAAGGCACCCTTCAACTACACCCACAAAAAACAGACCGGTGGTTCAGGTCAGTTCGGCCGTGTTATGGGTTTCATGGAACCCACCGAAGAAGAATTTGAATTTGTCAACAAGGTAACCGGCGGCAGGATCCCCACCCAGTTTATCTCTTCCTGTGAGAAAGGCTTTGCAAACTCCATGGAAAAGGGCCCCAACCTGGAATTTCCCGTTACCGGTATTAAAATTACCCTTGAAGATGGTGCCTTCCATGCGGTAGACTCTTCGGAAATGGCTTTCCAGGCAGCAGCCAGAGGCGGTTTCCTTGAAGCGTACAACAAAGCCAAACCCGTTATCATGGAACCCATCATGAAGGTTGTTATTGAAAGCCCCAACGAGTTCCAGGGTGCCTGCATGGGCCTGATCAACCAGCGCCGCGGCATCATCCAGGGCTCCCAGGAGGAAGGCACCATGAGTGTAATTGAGTCCCAGGTTCCTCTGTCGGAAATGTTTGGTTTCTCAACCGTTCTGCGCTCCGGCACCCAGGGCAAGGCCCAGTTCACCATGGAATTTTCTACCTACAAACAGGTTCCCCAGTCTGTGGCAGAAGAAATTGCCAAGCAGAAAGCGGAAGAAAAAGCAGCCAAGAACAAATAACGCCTTTTTAGATGAAGAGAGGAACTATGCTTAAAAAAGATCTGATTCTTAGAAGCCCGGCTGAAAAAGCCATGGGTGTTGAAAATATCATTGACGGGCGGTTCGGTGCCGTGCTGTCACGGGCCGGTGTGGGCAAAACCGGTTTCCTGGTACAGATTGCCCTGACCCGGCTGCTTTCCGATGAAAAAATTCTTCATATCAGCCTTGATGATCCCATGGAAAAAATCAATGTAAGATATGATGAAGCATACCACAACCTGGTAGACAGCATCGGCTACGTTGATCCCCAGAAGGCCGTCCGCCTCTGGGAATCCATCAAGCACAACAAGGTGGGCATCTCCTACACCGAGACCACTTTTGAGGTTGAAAAAATCCGGGATTACCTGAAAAGCTTCAAGAAAGCCGACCTGGCCCTGCCCACCATCATGGTGCTGGACGGCCTTGATTTTGATGCGGACCTGGACAGCGTCCTGGAAGACCTCAAGCAGCTCAACAAGGAATTTTCCATCTCCATCTGGCTGTCCATGCAGAGCCACCGGGAAGAACCCCTGAACAACGAAGGCTATCCCGTACAGCTGGCTGCCCACGAGGAACTGGTCAACAAAGCCATTTTCCTGAATCCCGTGGACAACAAAATCGAAGCCATCGTCCTCAAGGACGGCGACCGGACCGACCAGAAATACACCCTGGACCCGGCCACCATGATGCCCTTGGAAGACTAAGGCTTCCGCCGGAATCATACCGGTCCATCTGCGCTTAAAAAAGGCCCGGGGAGTCTGTGACAGACTCCCCGGGCCTTTTAATTTTTGAAACAGGTTGAAACAGGTCCTTAAAGCAAATTTACAAATTATCTTTACAGTGGCATACTCATCTTGAATTCAATTTTCCGGCTCAATTGCATTTCAAAAAGGAGGCTCGCCCCCAGCCACCATGGAACGGCTCAGAAAAAAAATAATTTCCATCGACGGAAAAGGCTATAAGGCCTACAAGGGACTCCAGGGGGACTACAGGTTCCCGGACTACCGCCTGTTCATTGATCATGTTCAGGGAGACCCTTATGCTGCGCCCTCCAAACTCAGGGTGAGAATCGACAGAAAAACTGCCGGTTTCCCTGCAGACACCACGTCAAGCCGGAGCCGGACAATTGCCCTGTGCGATCATCTAACCCGTCAGTTCTGCCGTCAATGCCTCAAGACGACAAAGGGATCCAGGGGGATTGGAAAAAGCGGGCGGATCATTATGGACAAACCGGTTCAGGAAGTCCTCAACCGGACATCCATGATTATCAATGACCGGTTTGTGGAGGCCCGGTTTTTCATGGGCCTTCCGGCAAGGGGCCGGAAAATATCCGGCAAGGACGCCATGGATATGATCTTTGGTGAACTCCCCGGGATCATCCCTTCGGCCATGTTCATGGACAATTTGGATCATCACGCCTTATATCTGGCAATAAAAACGGCCGAGGATTCGGATTTTCTCAGAAGCCGGTTGAAAACACACAGACTTACCTGTTTTGTGGCGAATGGGTCACACCTGCCCAGGCTCAGCGGCATTGATTCATCTCCGATGGATCCGGATAAAGCCATCCCGTTTAAATCCCCCCCGAACCTTGAGGTCCAATTCCATTTACCCAATTCCGGTAAAATCACAGGAATGGGCATACCCGAAGGGGTCACATTGATAGTGGGGGGCGGCTACCATGGCAAATCAACCCTGTTGAACGCCATTGAACTTGGGGTGTACAACCATATCCCCGGAGACGGGCGCGAAGGGGTGGTCACCATTCCCGATGCCGTTAAAATCAGGGCTGCAGACGGAAGAAGCATCTCAAACACAGATATTTCCCCCTTTATCAATGACCTGCCCCTTGCAAAGGACACCGCCTGCTTTACCACCCAAAATGCCAGCGGCAGCACCTCCCAGGCAGCCACCATTTCCGAAGCCATCGAAGCCGGCGCAAGCCTGCTGCTGCTGGACGAGGACACCTCGGCCACCAATTTCATGATCCGGGACAGCCGGATGCAGGCCCTGGTCCCCAGCGAGGAAGAGCCCATTACGCCATTTATCGATAAAGTCAGGCAATTGAACAGGGATCTGGGTATCTCCACCATCGTGGTCATGGGCGGGGCCGGGGATTATTTCTCTGTGGCAGACCATGTGATCCAGATGTCGGAATACCAGCCCCATGATGTGACCGGAAAGGCCCATCACATTGCAGAAACCATCATGACCGGGAGGGTCAGTGAAGGGGGCAAAGATTTCGGAAAAATAAACACCCGGATCCCTGAAAAAGCAGGCGTCCCCCCAAACCGTTCCGGCAGGGAGAAAATCAGCGCGCCACGGGTCAGAGAAATCAGATTTGGAACTGAAACCATCGACCTGGGGGACATGGAACAGCTTGTGGACATCTCACAGACAAGGGCACTGGGGCATGCCATCAGATATTCAATTCAAAAGATGGACGGGAAACAGACCTTAAGGGAAATTGCAGACCATCTCATCTCGGAAATTCAGGAACATGGCCTTGACATATTACTGCCCTATATCTCGGGTGATATCGCGGCGTTCAGGCCCTATGAATTAATCGGCGCCATAAACAGAATTCGGACACTCAAAGTAAAACAAAAAATCACGCCGGCCTGATCTTGACGGCGCAGACCTTTGTCTCCGGGATCTTTGCCACGGGATCCACGGCCCGGCTGGTCAGCATGTTGGTGGGGCAATCGCCGAAGTGAAACCCCATGCTGACCACCCCCGGTGGACAGCGGTTACTTACATGGACCCTGGCCCTAACCTCTCCCCTCCGTGAAGCCACTGTCACCCTTGTTCCGGTTTCAAAGCCGAGCCCTGCGGCATCTTCACGGTTCATTTCGACCCGCTCCCAGGGCTGCATCCTGTTCAGCCCTTCCACCCGTCCGGCCATGGAATCAGTATGGAAGTGGTAGAGGCTTCTGCCGGTGGTCAGAATGAAGGGATAATCCCGGTCCGGCAGTTCTGCCGGGGGCTTGTAGGAGAGGGGCATGAATCTGCCCCGTCCGTCCGGGGTTGCAAATTTTTTCCCGTGGAGGAAGGGGGTTCCCGGGTGATCCCTGGCCGGGCAGGGCCATTGCAGCCCCTCTTTCCCCAGGCGCCCATAGGAGATTCCGCCATACTGGGGAACAAGGGAGGCAATCTCCTTCATAATGGCTTCGGGACCGTCCCAGTCAAATCCCCTGGCCCCCATCCGCCTTGCAATATCGCAGATGATCTCATGGTCGGGCCGGGACCGCCCAAGGGGGGTGATGGCCTGCTTAAACCGTTGAACCCGCCGCTCCGTATTGGTAAAACTGCCCTCCTTTTCGGCAAAGGAGGCCCCGGGAAGTACCACGTCCGCCTTTTGGGCGGTTTCGGTCAGAAAAATATCCTGCACCACCAGAAAAGGCAGCCTTTCAAGGGCCTTCAGGGTATGGCCGGCATCGGCCTCGCTGAGGGCGGGGTTCTCGCCGATGATGTACAGGGCCTTGATCCGTCCATCCAGGACGGCGTCAACGATCTCGGTGTGGGTCAGCCCCGGGCGGGCGGGCAGAGAGACACCCCATGCGGCCTCAAACTTTTCCCGGTTTTCAGGAAGATCCACCTTCTGATAGCCTGGAAAAACCCCGGGCAGCCCCCCCATGTCACAGGCCCCCTGGACATTGTTCTGCCCCCTCAGGGGATTGACCCCGCCCGAGGGCTTTCCCACATTTCCGGTGAGCAGGGCCAGGTTTGCAAGGGCCAGGACATTGTCCGTGCCGTGGGTATGCTGGGTGATGCCCATGGCATAGAAAATTGCGGCCGGGCTGTTTTGGGCAAAAATCCGGGCTGCGGCTTTCAGCGCCTCTCCCGGTACCCGGCAAATTTTTTCAACGGTTTCAAGGCCGAAGTCCTTGAGGGAGGCCTGAAAGCGGTCAAAATTGCTGCACCGGCTTTGGATAAACCCTTGGTCCAAAAGGCCCTGGTCCACAATCACCTTCATCAATCCCATTATCAGCGCCACATCCGTCCCGGGCATGTGCTGGAGGAATACCTTTGCATATTCACGCAGTTCCATTTCCAGGGGGCTTGCCAGTATGAGTTTGGCCCCTGCCCTTACGGCATACTTCATCTGCCGGGCAATGATGGGGTGGGCAGCCGTGGTATTGCTGCCGATAACAAATAGGCAGGCGGCATTGCGGATGTCATTGATGCTGTTGGTCATGGCACCGCTCCCAAAGCTTGTGGCAAGACCTGCCACAGTGGGAGAATGTCACAGCCGGGCGCAGTGATCGATATGGTTGCTTCCCATCACTGCCCGGGTAAATTTCTGGATGGCAAAATTTTCCTCGTTGGTGCATTTGGCAGAGGTGAATACAGCGAAGTCATCACCTTTGACCCCTTTGAATTTTTCAACCACAAGGTCCAGCGCCTCGTCCCATGTGGCGGGTTCAAGTTTGCCGTCTTTTCGAATCAGCGGATCCTTCAGCCGGTCCTGATGGTTGACAAAGGTCAGTCCGAACCGCCCCTTCACACAGAGTTGCCCCTTGTTCACGGGATTTTCCCGGTCCCCCCTGACAGAGACGATCCGGTTGCCCCGGATGCCCAGAACCAGGCCGCACCCCACGCCGCAGTATGGACAGACAGCCTTGGACCATTTTGAAACACCCCGCCGCTCCTTGAGGGCCAGGGCGCCGGTGGGGCATCGGGTCAGGCATTCTCCGCAGGAGGCGCACCTGGAATCCTTGAACCGGTTGTCGTCAAATGTGGAAATCCTTGTGGCATAGCCCCTTTGGGAAAAATCAATGGCGTTGATAGCTGCTATTTCATCGCAGGTCCTGACACAGACCCCGCAAAGGATGCACTTGTTGGGGTTGAAGTCAAAAAAGGGGTTGGACCGGTCCACGGGCTTATCCCCCTTGAACGCCCTCAGGCGTGCCAGGCGCCCTTCATCCACACCCACGTAATTGGCCGCCTTCTGCAGCTTGCAAAGGGTGCTCTGGTTGCACTCAAGGCAGTCCATCTCATGGTTGACAAGGAGGAGTTCCACAATCATCCGCCGGGTTTCGTCAATCACAGTTGTTTCGGTTTTAACCTTCATGCCCTGGCGGACCTGTGTGTTGCAGGCCGTTGTCATCCGGCCGTCCGCCTCCACCAGGCAGAGGCGGCAGACGGAAGAGGGCTTGAGATCTTCGTGGTAGCATAAATTGGGAATGTATATTCCGTTCCCCAGCGCCACCTCAAGGATGGTGCTGCCGGGATCGGCGCTGAGCTGAAATCCGTCAATGGTCAGGGTAATTTTTTCCATGGCTTACTCCTTAAAAAATCTTCCCTGGAATGCATTGCACTGCATGGAATCTGGCCGGGCATTTTTCCATACAGGCACCGCACCGGATACATTTTGACTGATCGATTACATGGACCTTTTTCTTCCGGCCCGAGACTGCGCCTGCCGGGCAGGATTTGATACAGCTGCCGCAGCCGGCACAGGCTTCCGGATCAATGAAATAGGAAATCAGGGCCCGGCAGACCCGGGCCGGACACTTTTTTTCAACGATATGGGCCAGGTATTCGGACTTGAAATACCGGATGGTTGATAATACGGGATTGGGCGCGGTCTGCCCCAGGCCGCACAAGGCGCTTCCCTTGACGGCCCTGCAAAGCTCTTCCAGGATATCCAGATCTTCGATGCTCCCTTTTCCCTCTGTTATATCCTCCAGGATATCCAACATCTGCTTGGTTCCCAGGCGGCAGGGAACGCAGCCGCCGCAGGACTCTTTCTGGGTAAACTCCAGAAAATACTTTGCCACATCCACCATGCAGGAATCCGTATTCATCACCACCATGCCCCCGGAGCCCATGATGCTGCCCACTGCGGTCAGGGAATCGTAATCAACCGGGGTATCCTGGAGCCTGGCCGGGATGCACCCCCCTGATGGGCCGCCGGTCTGGACCGCCTTGAATTCCTTGTCCCCCCGGACCCCGCCGCCGATGTCAAAGATCATTTCACGGATGGTAATCCCCAGGGGCACCTCCACGAGTCCGGGACGCTTAACCTCCCCCACCAGGGCAAAGGTCTTGGTCCCTTTGCTCTTTTCGGATCCGAAATCCGCATACCATTTTGCTCCCTGCTGGAGAATCAGGGCCACCGAGGCCAGGGTTTCCACATTGTTAATGATGGTGGGTTTGCCCCAGAGACCGGAGACCGCCGGGAACGGCGGCCTTGGCCGCGGCATGCCGCGCCGGCCTTCAATGGAGGCGATCAAAGCCGTCTCCTCGCCGCAGACAAATGCCCCGGCCCCCTTTTTGATGGTAATGTCAAAATCAAATCCGGAACCCATGATGTCTGCCCCGAGAAAACCGGCCCTCCGGGCCTGTTTAATGGCGGTTTCCAGCCGCTCCAGGGCCAGGGGATATTCCGCACGGCAGTAAATGAACCCGCGGGATGCGCCAATGCCTTTGCCGGCAATCACCATGCCTTCGATCAGGGCATGGGGGTCCCCTTCCAGAAGGGACCGGTTCATGAAAGCGCCGGGGTCTCCTTCATCGGCGTTGCAGATGAGATATTTGGGTTCCCCTTCTGCCTTTCGGCAGAAGCCCCACTTGACTCCGGTGGCGAATCCTGCACCACCCCGCCCCCTCAGACCCGAAGCCGTGACGGCCTCAATGATCTCCTCCCAGCCCATGTCCACAGCCTTTTTAAGCCCCGAATACCCATTGTTGGCCAGGTAATGGCTGAGGCATGCCGGATCGATCATGCCGCACCGTTTCAGAATTCTCCGAACCTGGTGTTTAAAGACATCTGTCTGGGAAAGGCGCGGGATCTGCTTCACCCTTCCCCTGCCCAGGGTCCCCAAGGCATATTCCTCAACAGGCTCCCCCTTAACCAGGTCCTTTTCCATAATTTCCAGGGCCCGGCTTTCATCCACCCACCCGTAAAGCACCTGGGGCCTGAAGGCCGCCGCAATAGAAACCACAGGCTCGGCATAACAAAGCCCCAGGCACCCCACTTCCATGATCCGGCAGTCCAGCCCCAGGTTGCCTGCCGCGGACCTCAGGGCCGTCAAGGTTTTGAAAGCCCCGGCTGACCGGCCGCATGTGGCTGTACCCACCCGTATCACCGGCGGTTGGCCGGATTGAAGGGTTTCCCACTCAAGGCGGGCCCGGCTGACCATCTCATTAAACCTTGATTTCATTTTTCAGCCTCCTGCGGAAAAACCCCCTCACCTTTTTGGGGGTGAGTTTCCCCTCGACCCGGTCATTGATCATGGCGCAGGGTGCCAGGCCGCAGGCGCCAATACAGGCCACCGTTTCAAGGGAGTATTCCAGATCGCCTGTGGCCTCCCCTTCCAGAATGCCCAGGGTATCGGAAAAGGCTTTGAGGATACGCGGCGCCCCCCTGACGTGGCAGGCCGTACCCCGGCAGGCCATGATATGGGTTTTACCGGCAGGGGAAAACCTGAACTGGGTATAAAAGGTGGCCACGCCGAATACCCGGCTTTCAGGGATATGAATAAAACTGGAAATCTCCAGCAGGACATCCTTGGGAAGGTATCCCAGCCGTGTCTGCACGGCCTGGAGCAGGGGGATGAGGTCCTCCTGCCTTCCTTCAAATTCCGAGAAAACGGATTTTAATGACGCTTCCATAACGCCTCCCGGATAATAATGGGTTAAAGGCTTTCAACGCGTCACTGAACAAGGGTAAAAGACGGGGCGAAATTCAAAAAGGTGGGAAATCTAAACGTGGACGGTACCAATATAAAACTTCAATCTCTGAATACTTCTATTTTACAGGGATCAGTCTCGAAGTCAAGGCGTAAAAAGCCTTTAGACGCCGGTCTTTTCACGGGCCGGACCGTTGGGATTCGTCATTTGTGAATGGGTGCAAGGCGGCGGGCAGGTACCTCCTGACCCGGCCCTTGATATTCTGTAATTCGCCTTTAATGTTTCCAGGGCAGGCCTGGCATCATTTTCGTTTAGCCAATGCAAGCATTGCCAGCCCGCCGCCGAAAAGCAGCATGGCGGACGGCAGGGGAACCGCAGCAGGCATTGAGGACAGCCCCTGGACTTCGGTGATGTACCAGTGGTCCGTTCCGTAAAAATCGGCCAGGTACCAGAGTCCGTTTTCTGAATTAACCGCATAGTAGACCAGTTCGTCCTCAGGGGTTTCATCCCCTTTATCGTCATCGGAATCCGTGATCCAGATCCCCAGGTAATTGCCGTCGGCATCATACTCGTATCCCCAGCAGGTCACACTATGGCCGCCGGTACCGCCGTCCGCCAGCCCCAAGGCGGTGGCGTACCCCTGGGTCAGGGAATATTCGATATTTCTCATGGCCAGCGCATCAACGGAGGACTCAAAAGTCGAAAATACATAATCATCCAGGGAATAGGTTGCGGCCCAAAATCCCCCGCCCGGGACATCCACCTGGGACCAGCCGCTCTCCCCCTGCATCTCGTTCTCTCCGTCAAACCACCATTCCCAGGCAAAATACGCATTGCCGCCGACATCTGTCCAATGGGCCTGGTAGTACTCAAAAATATCATCCGCATCCCCAACCACGTCGCCCCAGCCGGTCCAGGCCAAAATATTGGCGGCCGTGGCCGCCCAGCACATCAAATCATCCTCGCTGCTTAAGGGACTTTTTTCCGCATCAGACCAGGAGCCCCCCCAGTCGTCCCAGATATAATATGTGGATGCTGAAGCTGCCGCCCCCGTGAAAGCCGCAGTAATGATACAGAGCGTTAAAGCCATGATGACTGATTTCATATTTACCCTCCATGATATAGCGGTGTCAGGCACAAAAACGAGCGTCATGGTTTTATCCATATCTCCAGACATATCACACATGCAAGTATCCGAGCCATTCTCCATTATTTCTCCATATTCCCGGCGCCACAGCGCCCGCCACCAAAAGCATGGCATCCTGCAGGGCAGACCCATGGGACAATGCAGGTATCAATGCCGTTTCATGATACATGCGGATTGGTTCACACCCACTGCCGGATAAAATTCTCGACCGCCATGAACACCCTTTCCTTGCCTTCTCCCAGCAAGATGCCGTGACGGGGAAGATCAAAGAGATAATATTCCTTTATTTCCGATCCAATCTTGCTGAAAAGCCGTAAGGTTCCCTTGGGGTTGACCACGGGATCCTTTCTGGACTGGACCACCAGTACCGGTTTTTCAAGCGCCTTGAGTTTGGGTGCCAGCTGGTCCATTAGTTTTTCCAGCTGCCGTACCCCTGAAATGGGATTCCGTACATAATTGATATGGGGATTTTCGGGATTGTTTTCCACAAATTCCTTGGCCCCGGCATCCAGGCGGAGCATTTTCACCATGCTGTTCCAGGTATCAATGGCCGGAACGAACCAGGACCCCAGGTCATTGAGCTGCATGGGAGGTGCCACGGCAAAGACAGCTTGGTAATCCTCCACCCGGCCGGCCAGTTCCAGGGCCAGGCCCGCCCCGGTGGAGAAGCCCCCGATGATGATGTGGCGGCAGGAATGCCTGAGCACTACATAGGCCTCTTCAACGGACTCCACCCAGTCGTCATAGGTGGTGCCCGCCAGGTCCTCGGGGGCGGTGCCGTGGCCGGCCAGCCTGGGGGCATAAACCGAAAAGCCCTTCTCATACAGATATTCGGCAAACGCCTTCATCTCCCGGGGGGCGGCCATATATCCGTGGATGAGCAGGGCGCCCGGGGAATTATCATCTCTTTTGAGGAAAATCGGCTGCCCCACCCGCTTGCTTTTGGACTCCCCCTCAATGAAGAAGGCATTATAGGCCTGGGAAAAATCCACATTCATCTTTTCCACCAGCCTTGAGCGAACCCGGTCCATAATCCTGTTCCCGGGTGTCTGGGCAATTTTTTTCAGGCAGTTTTCCGCCTCGGTAACCGGTTCCACCTCATTGGCCATGACCAGTATCGGATTTTCCAGACGGATGGAATGAAAAGGCGTTTTTGTAAAAAAACGGGCCTGGTCCTTGACCATCCGGTCGCCTTCCATCTTCACCACACCGGTCTTCTCGGCCAGTGCGATGAAACGGCCGACACGGTCGTACCGGTCATTGGTCAGCAGATGGATCAGGTTATAACGGAAGAGATCCGACACATAGCAAAGCCGGTTCAGCATCAGGCAGGTAATGGCATAATATACCTTGGAACGGAATTCATAAATATCGATCCCCTTTTTCTTGTAGGGGAAATGCTTGAGTATGGCGGCCATGACATGGTCGTAATTCAGGGTGGTCATGGCATAGACGGCCGTCATGTACCGCTCCATGATCTTTCCGGCAATGGCGCGGCAGACTTCCTTGGAATAGATATCCTGCTCAAACCGCACCCGCCGCTTCACCGTCAGCATACTCTCAATATAGGGATCGTTTAAATAGGGATGAATATCGATGGCCTCGCCGAACCGGATGGTAATGTCCACCCCGGAAAGCATCATCCCGCCTTCCGTGAGCAGCTCGTCCTTCATCCGCTTGGAGGGTTCCTTGACCATGATATCCGCCATGGAAGACAGAATAGTTTCCCGGGGATTGGCCGGATAATAGGTGATGTTCACCGGAACGATAAAGGTATCCAGGGACAGCACTTTGTCCATCTGCCCCTCTTCTATGCCAAATGAGGCAGCGAGCCGCAAAAACTCAGGGGAATCCGTCTTGGACAGCCGCCTTAGCCGCTCCCTGAAAAAGGCACAGCGCAAGGCCTGGACCGCGGCGCCGGTGTGGGGACGTATCCTGCCGCCATCCCCCTCCAAGGCCAGCTCACCGTTTTTCACCATTTTCTTGTTTTTCACCATCATGCCCTCGGGAAAGATAATCCAGTCCATCTCCCCGGAAAGCAGGCTGGTCAGAATTTTTTCATCCCGCATGGGATCATGGGTGGACACCCCGCCCAGGGTATCCATCAATCCCTTGAGCACCGGGATATCAAAAAGTTCGGCCGCAGCCAGGGAGCTTATTTTCTTCCGGGTCAAAGAATGGATATGATAGGGCAGGAAAATGGTCTCGATCCGGGTAAAATGGTTGGCGCAGAAAATCACAGCCCCCTGGGGTATATTCTCCTCTCCCTGGATTCGGACCGTGGCCTTGGACAATCCGGAAAACGTTTTTAGGGTATAACCTGAGAGTTCAAAGATAAATGGGTTCATGGGCAGATCCTTAAAACGCCGAGGCTATTGATTATTCATCCCCCTCTGGTATAAGATACAAAGCTTGGATTATACAGATTAATGATTATCATACCCAATGTGCCGGCTTTGCACAAATAATTTAATACTTGAAAAGCATATATCCACATAAATAAATATTTAGGACGTAACGGAGGACGATCATTGTATTCAAAAATTGTTATCCTAGATTTCCCGCCGGAGGTGGCCCAGAAGGCCATCGTCTGCCAGCTGGTCAAAAAATACGACCTGCTCTTTAACATCCTTAAAGCCCAGATTTCTTCCAGGCGGGAAGGCCACATGGTGCTGGAGATCTCCTCGGTATCCAGGGCAGGGTTCAATAAAGGGGTGAACTTCCTCAAGGAACAGGGGATCCGTATTTCCACCCCTGAACATCAGATTTACAAGGATGAAGAAATCTGTACCCACTGCGGGGCCTGCATCGCCGTATGCCCCACCGACGCCCTGTACATCAAGCGCCCTGAAATGGAAGTGATTTTCGACCGGGAAAAATGCAGTCTGTGCGAACGATGCCTGGTGACCTGCCCCACCCGGGCCATGGGCCTTTTTAGCAAAAATAAGGAAGAGATCGCCTGATGGGATCCCCGGTTGTTGCCGTTGCCCTGAGCGGGGGCATCGATTCCCTGGTATCGGGATTTCTGATTAAAAAAGCCTACAAAGCGGTATTCGGTATCCATTTTACCACGGGCTACGAAGCCTCCCCCGTGGATACGGCCACCCTCGAGGCCCAGCTGGGGTTCAAGGTCCACACCATCGACCTGAAAGAGACCTTTGAAAAAGAGGTGGTGGATTATTTCATCTCCACATACATGGCCGGCAAAACCCCGAATCCCTGCCTGGTATGCAATAGGAAGATTAAGTTCGGCGCCCTCCTCGACCAGGCAGAAAAACTCGGGGCCCATGCCCTGGCCACTGGCCATTACGCCAGGGTGACCAATAAATTTTCCTGCCCGGACAAAGAGATTCCGGGCGCCTGGCTGGAAAAGGGAAAAGATCCCAAAAAAGACCAGTCCTATTTCCTGGCCCTGCTCTCTTCGGCCCAGTTGGATCGCCTCATCTTTCCTTTGGGGGGCCTGGACAAGGAAGGGGTCAGGCAGTTGGCCCTGGAAAACGGCCTGACCCCCTCGGTTCCCTCGGAAAGCCAGGATATCTGCTTTATCAAAGAAAAAAATTTTTCGGATTTCATCATCCGTAAAACAGGGATACAGCCCCGCCCCGGAAAAGTCGTGGACATTGAGGGTAGAGAGGTGGGCACCCACAGGGGACTGCACACCTTTACGATCGGGCAACGCCGGGGCATCAATATCCCGGCCCAGGCCCCCTATTATGTCAAACGCATCAACATGGCGGACAACACCCTCCAGGTCTGCTTTAAACAGGATCTGGCCCAGCGCCGGATGAAGGTGGACAATATTACCTGGAATTATCCGGAGGGCAAGGAGATCTCCAGCCTGACCACAAAAATAAGATACAGCCACAAAGGTGCCGCCTCAACCCTGGTCAGGCAGGGCAACACCGGGGATGTCATTTTTGATGTACCGCAAAATGCCGTTACACCGGGGCAGGCCGCCGTATTTTATCTTGAAAACCGGGTGCTGGGCGCCGGCATCATCCGGTAACCATCTGGTAAACAAAACAAAGTGAGCAAAAAATAGTATAATGAATAGAAAGACCTTTTATATAGAAACCCTGGGCTGCAAGGTCAACAAATATGAGAGCGACGGCATTGCCGCCGGTCTTGAAGACCGAGGGCTCGTCCGGGGAAAAAAGGGATGCAAAGCGGACATCTGCATCATCAACACCTGTGCCGTGACCTCCAAGGCCGGCATGCAGTCCAGGCAGGCCATCCGCCGGCTCATCCGGGAGAACCCCGGTGCAAAAATCATGGTTACCGGCTGCCATGCCCAGACCGACCCCGAAGTGGTGGGAGAAATCAAGGAGATCGATGAAATCATCTGCCACAGGGATAAAGACAAAATTGCAAAATGCATCGCGGGGAACTGTGAAAACGAATCCCATCCCTTTCGTTTCAAAAAAACGGACCACAGTAAGAATGCAAGCTTCATCGGCTTTGATAAACCCGTTTGCGGAAGCATGACCCGGGCCTATTTAAAAATTCAGGACGGGTGCCACCAGTTCTGCACCTATTGCATTATCCCCTATGCCCGGGGCGCCTCGGTTTCCATGCCCGAAGCCCAGGTATTCAGCCACCTGAAAGGCCTGGCCGCCAAGGGGTTCAACGAAGTTATCATCACCGGCATCCACACCGGACTCTACGGACAGGATCTCACGCCTCCCACCACCCTCTCCGCCCTGGTCCGGGAGATGGACGAAAAAAAAGCCGCGGGCCGGATCAGAATTTCATCCATAGAACCCAACGAAATCACCCCGGACCTCATTGAACTGGCCGGGCCCGGCCGCATTCTCTGCGACCACTTCCACATTCCCCTGCAGTCCGGGGACAACGGGGTGCTCCAACGAATGAAGCGGCCCTATACCACAGAAGAATTCCAACAGGTGGTCCAGGACATCCACTCGGCCCTGCCCCACGCCGGCATCGGCCTGGATGTCATCATCGGCTTCCCCGGCGAGACGGATAAGCAGTTTGAAAACACCTATGAACTCATAGCCTCCCTGCCCGTCTCCTACCTGCATGTCTTCCCCTTCTCCCCGAGAAAGGGCACCCCGGCCTTCCATTTCACCCCAAAGGTGGACGGTATGGTCATAAAGGAGCGTGCGGCGCGCATGCGGAAACTGGACAGGGAAAAGCGGGAGGCCTTTATAAAGAAGCAGATGGGCCGCCCCCTCCAGGGACTGGTACAGCACCAGGAAGACAGGGAAACCGGCATGCTGAAGGCCGTGACGGCCAATTACCTCACGGTGCTCATTGAAGGGGATGCCACCCTGAAAGGGAAATTGGTGGATCTGAGCGTCAGCCGTTGCGATGACCGGCTGACACTATGGGGAGATATAATTTAAAATCCGCGGGCTTTTCTGATCTGTTCGTAGGCGTTCTGGATTTCTGAAAACTTATCATTGGCAAATTTCACGAACTCTTCGGGAAGCCCTTTGGCCTCAATCTTGTCCGGGTGGTATTCCTGGACAAGGGTGCGGTACTGTTTTTTTATCTCTTCGTTGGTGGCATTTTCATCACATTTGAGTACGGCGTAATAGGGATCTGCCGCTTTTACATACCGGGATTTGAGCCGGTCATAATCGGCCTGGGAATACTGGAAAATCCGGACGGCGGATAAAAGCAGCCCCTCTTCGCCGGAGGAAATGGAACCGTCAGCGGCGGATACCCGGACCAGCACATCCATCATCAGGTCGATGATATTGGGCTGGGACCTGAACACCGCATAAAACTGGCGGGCAAAGGCCTCAAAGGGCTCCGGGGACGAGATGGCCTGCCTGAAAATATTCTTGGCGGTTTCCCGGCCCGAGGCATCCAACTGCAGGTCCACGGCCATGAACCGCTCCACTGCCTGAATTTCCTTTTCACTGACCCGGCCGTCCACCTTGGATATTTTGGCCAGCATTGAAAAGGCCCCTGTAAAAAAGACGAGCTGGGCTTCTTCGTTGGAAGAGAGTCCTGGGCCCTCCCGGCCCGGTATGGATTTGAGATATTCGTCTTCCTTTTTATCCACAAAGGTATGGCCGAAGGCCGCCCCTGCCACTGCACCGATGGGGCCGCCCAGGGCAAACCCCAGGGTCCCGCCGATCATTTTTCCCAGCCAGCTCATAAAAAATCCTTGGTTTGGTTAATACATCAGGCGTTAAAGCCTTGTCACAAAGTTAAAGATTATATATAACCACTGAAGTCATCACCGTCAAACGCTTAAGGGGAATTTATCCGTGCTGGCAAAAAACATTGTGGGCATCATCATTCTGGTTCTGAATATCGCAGGGCTGGGCTATATGATATACATGGCCGGTCTTTTTCTTGTGAATCGCTTCATTCCCAAAGAGGAAGTCGAAGAGGAAGTTGTTACTGAAGCCCCGGTCCGTAAAAATGAAAAAGTGGTCATTGACGAAGATATTATTCCCGAAGAAGACGATCTGCTCAAGGATATGGACCTTTCAGACCTGGACAACCTGAATTTAGATGATTTTGAATAGACGGATACCCGGTTTGCCGGCCTGGTGGCTTGCGGGAATACTGCTCCTCGCCGCCGGCTGCGCATCCGCCCCCCCCAAAGGGTCGCCGGTATATTATAACAGGGCGCCTGAAGAAACGCCGCGCTCGGTATTTACGGCAGCAGAGGATACACTGATCCTGGCGAGAATCAAATCCAAACTCTTTTCCGACGATCTGGTGGACCAGGACGATATCGATATCAGGGTGAGGCACGGGGTGGTTATTCTGGAGGGCAATGCACGGGATATTTACCACCGCCGGATGATCATGGATCTGATACAGACCGTTGACGGGGTGGTCCGGATTGAAAACCGCATGGCCCTCATCCACAGCGGCACCACCTTTGCCACTTCGGAATCCGTCACCAGGGACAGAATACAAATGGCATTGCTCGGTGACCCGGAGCTGGGCCCCTACCCCGTCCGGGTGACGGCCACTCGGGATGAGGTGATCCTCACGGGCAGCGTGGGCTCCCAGGTGCTCAAACAAAAAGCGGCCGCCATTGCAAAGGGATTTGCAGGCGACCGCCGGGTCGTCAATCAGCTTGTGAGTTCAAACTAGACCGAATCAAACCGAGGTTCAGGCCGATTTTTTCTTCTGCCACCGCTTCTTTTTCTTTTCCTTGTCCTTGACCGGAGCACACCGGGTTTCTATGGAATTCTCACCCAGCAGGGCCTGGACTTCCCTAAAAAATTCAGGGTGGGCATCGGCCCGGTATTCATCCCCCAATTTCACCATGACAGGGGGGTGGTTTTCATCTATCCTGATTTTAAACAGGGACACACAGTCACCGGGATAGCGTTCGATCACCGGTTTTAGCTGTTCAAAAATCTCCATGCCGTTTTTCTCTGCATCCACCTCAATGACGATGCCCGATGTCCATTCGGTCTCGGCCTGTTCAATGGGAACGATTTTCTCCCCCAGAAGTTTCACCGTATTTTCAGTCTTCTGGACTTCGGCTTCAAGGATGACGATCTGCTCCTCGGACAAAAGGGTATGGACCTTGGCATAGAGCTTGGGAAAGACCACCACCTCCACCGTGGCAGCCTGGTCCTCTATGGCGCAGAAAGCCATCATATCCCCTTTTTTGGTCTTGTGGATCTTGAGCACCTTAAGGGTGCCGCCGATGCGGATCATGCGCTCGTTGGCCACATCCTGGAGGGTGGTGGTGTTTACGCTGGCGTACTTTTTGATGATCTCCCCATACTTGTCCATGGGATGGCCGGTGATATAGAATCCAAGGGCATCCTTTTCAAGTTCCAGCAGTTCATTGTCTTCCCATTCTTCCAGGTGGGGCATCTTCGGCACGGCCATGGGCAGGGCCACCCCCATGCCGGAGTCGGCAAAGAGGTCCAGCTGGGCATCGGCCTTTTCCCTCTGTATCCGGTGTCCGTGCTCCAGGGCCTCTTCCAGTACGGCCATCATCTGGCTCCGCTTGTCCCCGGTGGAGTCAAAGGCACCGCATTTGATCAGGGCTTCCAATACCTTTTTATTGGCGCCGCTCACCCGTTCGCAAAAATCGTATATGCTCTCGAAACGGCCTTCCTTTTCCCGGATCTTTACAATGACTTCAATGATGGCGTCCCCCACCCCCTTTACCGCAGCCATACCGAAACGGATGCAGCCGTCGTCCACGGTGAAAAAGACATCACTCTGGTTCACATCCGGGGGCAGTACTTTGATATCGTGGGCCCGGCACTCATCCATATATTTGAGTACGGCATCGGAGTTGCTCCGCTCCGAGGTCATCAGCGCCGCAATAAATTCCACCGGGAAATTGGCCTTGAGATAAGCGGTCTGAAACGAAATCAGCGCATAGGCTGCCGAATGGGATTTATTGAACCCGTAGCCGCCGAATTTTTCCATGAGGTCAAAAAGTTCGGCCGCCTTTTTGGGGTCATGGCCGTTTTCCTGGGCCCCTTTCATGAACAGGTTCCGGTGTTCCTCCATCATGGCGGCGATTTTCTTGCCCATGGCCTTTCTCAGGCCGTCTGCATCGGCCATGGAATAATTGGCGAGGACACCGCCGATTTTCATGACCTGTTCCTGGTAGAGGATGACCCCGTAGGTTTCGTCCAGCACCTGTTCCAACTCCGGGAAAAGATATTCAACCGGTTCCCTGCCGTGCTTTCTTTCCACGTAGGAATCGGCCATGCCCGAATCAAGGGGGCCGGGGCGGTAGAGGGCCACCAGGGCCACAATATCGGAAAAGCTGGCGGGTTTGAGCCGGGAGATCAGCTCCTTCATGCCTGAACTTTCCAGCTGGAACACCCCGGTGGTATCCGAACTCTGGAGCAGTTCAAAGGTCTTTTTATCCTCTGGATCCAGGTGGAGCAGATCCGGTGCTTCCCTGCCCTGTTTTTCAATGAGGCCGATGCAGTTCTTGATGACCGTGAGGTTCCGCAGGCCCAAAAAGTCAAATTTGACCAGACCCTGCTTTTCCGTGTAGGTCATGTCAAACTGGGTGATGGTCTCCCCTTCCTTGCCCCGGAACAAGGGAAGGTATTCATAGAGGGGCTTGTCCGAAACCACAACACCGGCCGCATGGGTGGAGGCATGGCGGGGCAGCCCTTCCAGAAGCCGGGCAATTTCCAGTAGCTGGGTCTTTTCAGGGGTTTCGTTGCATTTGTCCAGGATGGCCGGCACCTCTTCAATGGCCTTGGCCAGGTTCTTGGACATATCCGGAATCATTTTGGCAATTTCGTCCACCTCGGAAAGGGGGATGCCCAGGGCCCGGCCCACGTCCCGGATCACGGCCTTGGCCTTTAGCTTTCCAAAGGTAATGATCTGGCAGACATAGTCCGGCCCACCGTACCGGTCAATGGTGTACTGGTAAACCTTGTCCCGGCCTTCAATGCAGAAATCCACGTCGATATCCGGCATGGAGATACGGGCCGGATTCAAAAATCTTTCAAAGATGAGACCGTGCTCAATGGGATCCAGGGCCGTGATGCCCATGGCATAGGCCACCATGGAACCGGCCGCAGACCCCCTGCCCGGTCCCACCGGCACCCCGATGCTCCTGGAATGCTCAATAAAATCCGCCACAATGAGGAAATAACCGGGGAAGCCCATATCCAGAATAATGCCGATCTCGTAATCAATACGGTCCCGGTAGACCTTTTCATCAATATCAGGATTATTCTTCTTGATCTTTGCCAGCCGTTCCTCAAAGCCTTTCCTGGCCAGGCGCTCAAAGAGCTGGGCCTCTGATACCCCCTCTTCCCTGGAAAAGACCGGGAAATGGTAACTTTTGTCCCCCCATTCCACATTACACTGCTCTGCGATGAGCCGGGTATTGGAAATGGCATCGGGGAAATGGCCCAGAGTATTCTGCATCTCCTCGGGGGATTTGAAATACAACTCGTCGGAATCGAACCGGAACCGCTTGGGGTTATCGTAGGTATCCCCGGTCTGGATGCAGAGCAGAATCTCGTGGGCCTTGGCATCCCCCTTGGACAGGTAGTGACAGTCATTGGTGGCCACCATGGGTATGGAAAGCCGTTTGGAGATATCCAGCAGCCCCTCGTTGACCTGGTGCTGGATATCCATCCCGTTTTCCTGGACTTCCAGGAAAAAATTCCCCTCCCCCATGGTTTTCTGGTAAAACCGGGCCCGTTCTTCGGCCCTTTCCATGTCACCGGCCAGGATGGCCTGGGGGATGTCCCCCTTTAGGCAGGCGGAAAGAGCGATGAGACCGCCGCTGTTTTCGGCCAGAAGATCCCGGTCGATACGGGGTTTGTAGTAGAACCCCTTGAGCTGGGCGATGGAAACCATCTTGCACAGGTTTTTGTAGCCGTTATGGTCCTTGGCCAGGAGAACCAGATGGTTCAGCCCTTTTTTATCGAGCTGTGTCCGGTCGTTCAGGGTCCGCGGGGCCACATAGACCTCGCATCCCAGAATCGGCTTTATTCCGGCCTTATGGGCCTTTTCATAAAACTCGGCCACACCGAACATGGTGCCGTGGTCGGTCATGGCCACGGCGTCCATTCTGTATTCCTTGGCCCTGTTCAGCAGGGAATCCAGGCGGATGGCCCCGTCCAGAAGAGAATACTCGGTGTGCAGGTGCAGATGACAAAAGGGGGAGGGGGTATCGCTCATCTTAAGATTAATTACTCTCCACTCTGTAGTTGGGGGCTTCCTTGGTGATCACAACGTCATGTACATGGCTTTCCCGCAGGCCGGCGGATGAAATTTTCACGAACCGGGCCTTTTCATGGAGCTCCTCAATGGTGGCGGCGCCCAGGTACCCCATGCCGGCCTTGAGGCCGCCGAGCATCTGGACAATGTTTTCCCTGACGGTGCCACGGTAGGGGATACGGCCAACGATACCTTCGGGTACCAGTTCTTCGTCTTCACCGGTATCTTTCTGGTAGTAGCGGTCGGAACTGCCTTTTTTCATGGCTTCAACAGACCCCATGCCGCGGTAGGCCTTATAAGAGCGGCCCTGGTAGATGACGATTTCCCCCGGGCTTTCCCGGGTGCCTGCCAGCAGGCTGCCCAGCATGACGGAGTCCGCCCCTGCGCCCAGTGCTTTGGCAATGTCGCCGGAGAATTTGATGCCGCCGTCGGCAATGATGGGGACGCCGGTTTTCTTGGAAATTTCTGCGCAGTTTGTTACGGCGGTGAGCTGGGGAACCCCCACGCCGGCCACGATACGGGTGGTACAGATGGAACCGGGGCCGATACCGATCTTCACGGCATCCACGCCCGCATCAATGAGGGCCTTGGCACCGCCTTCAGTGGCCACGTTCCCGGCAACCACCTGTGAAGAGGGGAAAGCCGCTTTGATACGCTGAACCGCATCAATGACGTTCTTGGAATGGCCATGGGAGGTGTCGATGACCAAGGCATCTGCACCGGCGGTGACCAGAGCCTCCACCCGTTCCATCATGTCCGATCCCACGCCGATGGCTGCACCGGCCCTGAGGCGTCCCAAAGAGTCTTTACAGGCATTGGGGTACTTACGAATTTTCTCAATGTCTTTGATGGTGATCAGCCCCTTGAGTGTTCCCTGGGGGTCCACGACAAGAAGCTTTTCAATTCTGTGCTTGTGCAGCATGATCTTGGATTCTTCCAAGCTGCATTTTTCAGGCACGGTGACCAGATTTTCGCTGGTCATGACCTCCCTGGTCGGTTTGTCCATCTGGGTTTCAAACCTCAGGTCCCGGTTGGTGACGATGCCCACAAGCTTTTCACCGTCCACCACGGGAATTCCCGAAATCCGGTACTTGGCCATTACATTGAGGACCTCCTGAATGGTGGCGTCGGGATGGACGGTCACAGGGTCCACAATCATTCCGCTTTCGCTTTTTTTCACCCGGTCAACCTCAACGGCCTGCTCTTCAATGCTCAGGTTCCGGTGGATAAAGCCCATGCCGCCGGCCCGGGCCATGGCAATGGCGGTCAGCGCCTCGGTAACCGTATCCATGGCCGCACTGACGATGGGGATATTGAGTTCAAGTTCTTTGGTCAGCCGGGTTCGGGTGGTCACCTCATCGGGGAGGATGGCTGAATAATCGGGGACTAGCAGGACATCGTCAAATGAGAGTCCCTCTTGGGGTAATACAATGGACATAAAAGCCTCCAGAAAGGAAAATTGTTTATTAATACTATTATGGCCGGCTATTACGTGGGGTCATAAAGGCCGGCCAAATTTGAAATTCAAATTAAAGTATATAAACACGTACTCTTACCAAATCCGGCTGTTTTTTACAACCCAAAAGATAGAGGGGTAATACAAAGAAAAATGCATTACCATATCATATTAAACACTTACCGCAATTAAAAGATTGAATCATTTTAATTTATCCCCCAGAATTTTCAGGATGACCGGTATGGCCGGGGGCACACGCCCGCTGCCTTGGGTAAAATTCCTGATCATGGTCAAATGGCTGCCTTGGACCCGGGTTGACGCAATATTTTCAAGAATGGCCGAATCAATTGTCACCAAGCCATCACCCAAAGTGTTGCCCATTTCGGTCAGGGCAGCCTCAAGGCTCCTGGCCGCCTGTTGTTTTTCAAAGGGCAGCAAAGTCTCCATTCTCCGGGCCAGTTCCCTGATATCCCTGCTGGTCCAGGGGGAGAGCCCCCCTGCAATGACATGGAGATTGACCCCCGTCGGATGGGGACGGCTGTTGAGCCGGTTGAGGAATACACTGCCCGGTATCAGGTCAAGGCCTGCCGCCCCGGTACCGTCCAGCATCCCCTGGAGCAATGTGGTATCCTCCTCAAAAAAATTGAGGAACTGCTCGCGGAACTCCATGAAAAAACGGAACCGGGCCAGTTGGGACCCGTGGTTGGGCGTGCCCACCATGATCAGATCCGACACAGGTGGGACCAGACCACCAGCCTGTGCGCGTGCATAGCCGATTTCAGGAGAGGTGAGCATCTCCCTTGACACCAGGCCCCCCATGCTGTGGCCGATAATCACAAGCTCCCGGCCATGGGGCCGGGGCAGACCTTTTAACGCCTCAAAGAAGAGGCGGGCCGAGGCGGTAATGCGCTGGTCATTTGGATAGGACATCATCAGAACGGCATTCCCTTTTTCATCCAGAACCGGGGCCAGATCCATCCAAATCCGGCCCGGCTCGTCCAGGCCGTGGATCAGCACCACCACAGGCAGATCAGACTCCCCTGGCATCAAAGCGGCCCCCTTAAGCCGCTTGCCGGATTTCCAGCGGGACAATCCGTATCCCCTTGCCGCATGTTCCATGGCATCGGGAAAGGCTGATTTCACCTGTTCATGCAGATAATTCCTGGCGGCCCACTCCTCTTCCAGGAAAAACTGCCGACCGGCCTGATAGAACACCGCCACCGCCATAAAAAAAAGAATCAGCCGTTTAATTTTTTTCCAGCCCATTTTCCGTCCTCACCATGCTGCCTGGTGGTCCGCCCACTTCACATCCCACCTAATTATGGTTTGTCTCATCCCAGATTATCTGGTATAGCAAATTAAACATTGTTCCACCAATCAAAAGAAACAAAAAAGGATATCCCGATGACCTTGTTCTCCGTTGACCAGGACCTGTGCAAGCGAGACGGCATCTGCGCCGCTGAATGCCCCATGGGCATCATTAAATGGAAAAAAGAAGAGATTCCCACACCCGCTGCTGCGGCAGGGGATTTGTGCATTAACTGCGGCCATTGTGTTGCCGTATGCCCCCACGGTGCCCTGAGCCTCAAAAACCTGGCATCGGAAGACTTCCTCGCCCTTGATAAAACCCGGGCACTCAGCCCCGGGCAGACAGAGTATTTCTTCAGGGCCCGGCGCTCCATACGGAACTTCAAAGAAAAACCCGTTGACAAAAGCACATTGGAAGAACTCATCCGGCTGGCATCCTTCGCCCCGTCGGGCCACAACTGCCAGCCCGTCCACTGGCGGATTCTCAACGGACAGGATCTGGTCAGGGAACATGCCGCTATGGTCATCGACTGGATGAAACTCACCAAAAAGGAAAATCCTGAGCTGGCAAAGCTATTGCACCTGGATATGATCATCGGGGCATGGAAATTCAAAATAGACATCGTGACCCGCAACGCCCCCACCCTGATCCTGGCCCAGGGCCACGAGGCCAATCCCATGGCCCCTCCGGCATGCACCATCGCCATGACCTACCTGGACCTGGCCGCCCAGTCCTTTGGTGTGGGCACCTGCTGGTGCGGTTATTTTCTCAGGGCGGCCACCGTCTATCCTCCCCTGGCTGAAAAACTGGGTAAAAATGACGGACTGCTAACCCACGCCGTGATGATGGCGGGCTACCCCAAATTCAAATACCACCGGATGCCGCCGAGGAATACGCCGAAAATTTCCTGGATGGAATAATGGATAACGGCGGGCCAGGGTTTTAGAGATTGACAGCTCTAACCTTTCTATATAAGGTTGCCCGTGGTATTATTCCACAGGCAAAAAATTAATTAACGGACCCCGAAGATGTTATTACGCGTCAACCCATATAATCCCCAGGAACGCCAGATCAGCAAGGCGGTGGGTATCCTGAAAAAAGGCGGCATTGTCGCATACCCGACAGATACATTTTACGGTATCGGCTGCGATATCATGAATAAAAAAGCCATTGAAAAGGTTTATGCCATCAAGCAGCGGGTAAAGACCAAGCCCTTCAGTTTTATCTGCCCGGACCTTAAGGACATCGCCACCTATGCCAAGGTGTCAAACATGGCCTACCGGCATATGAAGCGCCTGCTCCCCGGCCCCTACACCTTTGTCCTCCCCGGATCCAAAATGGTGCCCAAAATCATGCTGACCAAACGGCGGACAGCCGGCATCCGGGTACCAGATAATGAAATTGCCCTGATGCTGGCCAGGGAGCTGGGCAACCCGATTATCTCCACCTCTGCCACAGATCCCGAGGGCCACGTATTTGAAGACCCCTCGCTTCTCCATGATTATTTTGCCAAGCGCCTGGATGCGGTAATTGACGGCGGCCCCGTACCCGGGGCCCCCTCATCGGTGATCTCCCTGGTGGACGACGAGCCGGAAATCATCAGATACGGCGCAGGGGATGTGGATGTATTTGAGTAGCGCCCCTTACTTGATGGTATACCCCGGATTTCCGGGCAGAATCCCCGAAATATGAATATCCTGTAACAGCGTCTCTGCCAGCCGTTTTATAAAGGTCATCTTGTCTTCAGACGGATACACCGGCACCGGTTCTCCTTGGATACCGGCCAGACGGCCGGCCCACTGTACCGCATCGTCAAGGTTGCCCAGACGGTCAATGAGCTTCAGTTTCAAGGCCTTCTGTCCGGTATAGACCCGCCCGTCCGCCAGTTTGGCCATGAGCGAGGTTTCCATTTTTCTTGCCGTTGCCGCATCCCGAACAAACTGGCTGTGGAGTTCATCCACCAGCTCCTGGAACAGGGCTTTTTCACTTTCCTTGAGTTCCCGCAAGGGAGAGCCCATATCCTTGAATTCACCGCTCTTGATCACCACAGGGGAGATGCCGATTTTTTCGGCAATGGCCTGGAGGTTGGCATACTCCATGATCACGCCGATGCTGCCGGTGATGGTGCCGGGGTTGGCCACAATTCCATGGGCGGCCGCAGCAATATAGTACCCGCCCGAAGCCGCCACAGATCCCATGGATGCGATCACTTTTTTCTTTTTCCCGGTTTTGATCAGTTCCCGGTAAATTTCCTGGGAAGGCCCGATACCGCCACCGGGGCTGTCGACCCGCAGGACAATGGCCTTTATCCGGTCATCCTTCCGGAATGCCTGGAGATCCTCAATCACCTGCTTCGAGGAGATGATGGGTCCCGAGACCTCAACCACGCCGATATTTCCGGCCGCCTGGCCCATGTGGCCGCCCAGTCCTGAGTTAAAAGCCAGGGATCCCATGGTCATCAGCCCCACAAGGCCCAGAAATCCCAGGGTCATACAGCCGCAGACAATGGAAAGGAAAAACAAAAAGGGATGGCGTCGCGCGAACATAAACTTATTTCCTCACTTATGGGTAAAAAAAAGGGCCGGATAAACCCTCTCGGATTCATCCGGCCCCGAAGCCTCTCATCCTGCCATTGACTGCGGGCCTGGGGCCTGCAATGAATGGGGGAAAGGATTAGTCTTCTTTTTTCTCAGCTTCTTCCCGGGCCTTGTCAGCCTCAAGCTTTTCCTGGATGTTGGTTCTCAGGATTTCGCCGAATGCGGAAGCGGCCGGTTTGGTGCTCTTGGCAAATTCTTCAAGATATCTGTCATCGTCGTCTTCTTCAAGGCGTTTGATGGACAGCCCGATCCGTCTTTCGTCGGAGTTGATGTTCATTACTTTGGCGGTGATGGTTTCACCGATCTGGTAATGCTCTTTGGGGCTCTTGATGTTTTCTTTGCTGATTTCAGAGACGTGAACCAGGCCTTCGATGCCCTCTTCAAGCTCTACAAAGACGCCGAAGTCGGTGAGGTTGGTGATCTCGCCGGAGATCTCCTTGCCCACTTCATAGCGCTCGGCAACGGTTTCCCAGGGATCTGCCTGGGTCTGCTTGATGCCCAGGGAGAATCTTTCGTTGGCCTTGTCAATGTCAAGGACAACCGCCTGGATGGTATCGTTTTTCTTGTAGACTTCAGACGGATGCTTGATCCGTTTGGTCCAGGAAATATCGGAAATGTGAACCAGGCCGTCGATGTCGTCGTCAATACCGATGAACAGGCCGAATTCGGTGATGTTCTTGATCTTGCCTTCGATGATGGTGCCCACAGGATATTTCTGGGAGATAACTTCCCAGGGATTTTCAACGGTCTGTTTGATACCCAGGGAGATTCTCCGGTTGTCAGGTTTGAGGTCCAGCACAACGGCTTCAACCTGTTCGCCGACAGCGACCATCTGGGACGGATGGCGGATCTTTCTGGTCCAGGACATTTCAGACACATGGATGAGGCCTTCAACACCCTCTTCCAGTTCAATGAATGCACCGTAATCGGTGAGGCTGACCACCCGGCCTTCAACCTTGGAGCCGATGGGGTATTTGTCAACGGCAGTGGTCCAGGGATCAGGTGTAAGCTGCTTCATACCCAGGGAGACCCTTTCCTTCTCGAAATCGAAGGAGAGGATTTTCACGGTGATCTGGTCGCCTACAGAGAACAGCTCTGAGGGATGTTTGACCCGGCCCCAGGAGATATCAGTGATATGCAGGAGTCCGTCCACGCCGCCAAGGTCGACAAATACACCGTATTCGGTGATGTTTTTGACGATACCTTCCATGACCTTGTCATTTTCAATGGCAGCCAGGGTCGCTGTGCGCATTTTTTCTCTTTCAGCTTCCAGCAGTACCCGACGGGACAGGACGATGTTGTTTCTTTTCTTATTGTACTTGAGGATCTTGAATTCGTAAGTCTGGTTGACCATTTCATCCATGTTGCGGATGGGGCGAAGGTCGGCCTGGGAACCGGGCAGGAAAGCCTGCAGTCCGATATCAACGGAGAAACCGCCCTTGACCCGGCTGGTGATGACACCTTCGATGGTGCCGTCGTCATCGTAGATATCTTTAATGGCATCCCATACTTTGACCTTTTTGGCCTTGTCATGGGAGAGAAGCACGGTTTCCTCTTCTTCATCCCAAACTTCAATCATTACCTCAAATTCGTCGCCAACATTGACGTTCGCATTGCCGTCCTCGTCAATGAATTCCTGAATAGAGATCTGTCCTTCAGATTTATATCCCACATCCACAAGAACCATGTCCCTGCCGACGGAGATCACTGTTCCGGTGACTACCTGTCCCTCTTCAAATTTGCTAAGGCTGGACTCGTAAATGCCCAGGAGTTCTTCCATGGATTCTTCGCCGGTGAGCTCAATTTCAGGCTCTGTCACGTTTTCTTTTGTCTCTAATTCTTCATTCATGTTTTGGTTTTCTTCAGCAATGTTGTTCATTAATATTATTCCCCCTAATCGAATTTTGTTACCCGCAGCCGCCATAAGGAACATTACGGATACGAGTACAATTTACCTTTATATCAAGGGGCAAAAGAAAAATCAAGCAAATGATAATTTTTTTATGTATTTTCGATATGGACGCGCATCCTTTTTACCACCTCTTCCACCGTAAGATGGGTGGAATCCACATGAACCGCATCTTCAGCAGGTTTAAGGGGGGAGGCTGCCCGCGAGGAATCATTCTCGTCGCGCCGGGCCATATCCGCCTTGACCTTATCAAGCCCTGCGGCATCATCGCCCATTTCCGCATGCCGCCGCCGGGCCCGGGCCTCAATATCTGCAGAAAGAAAAAATTTAAACGGGGCATGGGGGAACACGGCCGTGCCCATGTCCCTGCCTTCGAACACGGCATCCCGGGTGGCGGCGATCTGCTTTTGTATCCCTAAAAGCGCCGCCCGGACAGGCGGAAGCGCCGAAGTGGCCGACGCCAGCATGGTCACTTCAGGGGTGCGGATAAACGGCGTGATGTCCCGGCCCGAGGAGGTCAGGATCAACTCTGTTCCCTCCATGACAAAATTTAAATCCAGGGTATCCAGAAAGGCCGCCAGGGCGGCCTCGTCCTGCCAGTCCACCCCCTGGAGGCCTATCTCATAGGCCACCCCCCGGTACAGGGCCCCGGTATCCACATATACGCAGCCCAGTTCCTTTGCCAATGCTTTGGATACCGTTGTTTTACCGGCGCCTGCAGGCCCGTCAATGGTTACAATCCGAAATCCCATTACCCCTATCCTTCCAGCACCGTTCTCAGTGCATCAATGCATTTTTCATTTTCTTCCCGGGTTCCCGTATTGATCCGCAGGAAGGTATCAAATCCGTAGGAGGCCATTGATCTGACCACCACGCCCTGCTTGAGCATATTTTCAAATACGGATTTTGAATCGGTTTTCAAATCCACCATGAGAAAATTGGACTGGGTGGGCAGGACGTCCAGGCCCATGTCTTTAAGCGACCGGGTCAGCAGAGCAATTCCCTCGTGGGTCCCGCCGACGCTCTTTTCAAGAAAGACCTCATCATCCAGGGCCGCTTCGGCGGCCGCCTGGGCCAGACTGTTGACATTAAAGGGCTGGCGGATCCTGTTGAGGATTTCTGCCACAGCCGCATCCATCACACCGTACCCCACCCGGAACCCGGCAAGGCCGTAAGCCTTTGAAAAAGTCCTCAATGTAACGATTCTGGGATCGACCAGGGGGTGTTCAAGGGAATTATATACGCTGTCATCCCTGACAAATTCTATATAGGCTTCATCCACCACGATGAGCACATTTTCGGGCACCTTTGCGGCAAAGGCCTCAAATTCGCCCTTGGTAATCACCGCACCGGTGGGATTGAAGGGATTGGTGATGAATACCATTTTTGTTTTTGGCGTAACGGCCCCGACCAGCCCGTCCAGGTTGGTGGTAAAATCCTTGAGGGGCACCATCACCGGCACCCCCTTGGCGGTTTTTACGGATATTTCGTACATGAGAAAGGAAGGCAGCGGCATCACCGCTTCCTCCCCTGGGTTCAAAAAGGCATGGGCCAGCAGGGCAATGATATCGTCGGACCCGTTCCCCAGAACCAGGTTCTCCTTTCCCACTTTGAACTTTTTAGCCAATTTTGCACACAAATTATGGGCCACAGGCTCCGGGTACCGGTTCATGGTTGCCAGATGGTCGGCCACAGCCCGGTTTACCGCCGGTGAAAAACCAAAGGGATTTTCGTTGGAGGCCAGCTTCACGGCGTTGGAAATTCCGTATTCCCGCTCCACCTCTTTCAAGGGCTTGCCAGCCTCATAGGGTTTAATGGTATTAATGGGGTCACTGATCTTGAATTTCATTGAAGATGTTCTCCTGGATTCGGGCTTATGGTAAAACAACTTTATTTAGTTAGGATTTGAGTTTTTGTCAATATTTATGATAGGAAGGCCACTATGGCGACCACGGGCGGCGGCGCCAGGCGATCCTTCTCAGAACGAATAAGGAAAATGCCCAATGGGTCATTACACCGCTCAGGCCCGGATGGGGCGGCCGGGCCGGTGATTCACAAGGCAATCATTAATTTGGAGAATAGATGAAACAGATAAACACCGGGCTCGACACCCTGCACGCAAAAATACCTGACAGCCTGAAAGGCCGAAACCTGGGCCTTTTGGCCAACCCCGCCTCGGTGGACAAGCATTTCACCCACGCAAGGCAGGTCATACACGAGCTGTTCCCGGGAAGACTCAAGGCATTATTCTCCCCCCAGCATGGCTTTTTTGCGGAAAAACAGGACAATATGATCGAGTCGGCCCACGGCCGTGATCCAGAATACGGAATTCCCGTGTACAGCCTTTACAGCGAGACCCGCATCCCGACGCCGGAAATGTTTGAGGAAATTGACACCCTTGTCGTTGATATCCAGGATGTGGGCACCCGTGTCTATACCTTTATATATACCATTTCCTACTGCCTTGAGACGGCGGCACGCGCAGGGAAATCTATGGTGGTTTTAGACCGCCCCAACCCTGTGGGGGGCTGTCAGGTTGAGGGCAATCTGCTGGAGAAAGACTATGCCTCCTTTGTGGGGCGCTTTCCCATCCCCATGCGCCACGGGATGACCGTGGGGGAAATTGCCCAATATTTCAACGCCACCCAAAATATCGGCTGCGACCTGACCGTCATTCCCATGGAAGGCTGGCAACGGAAGATGTACTGGCAGGATACCGGCCTTGCCTGGATTCCGCCTTCCCCCAACCTGCCCACCCCATTGTCCGCCATGGTTTATCCCGGCCAGGTCATATTCGAGGGCACCAATGTTTCGGAAGGCCGGGGCACCACCCTTCCCTTTGAACTATTCGGGGCCCCCTATATCGATAACACCGCCCTGGCAAAAGGACTGGGAAATTCCATCCCAGGCATCTGCCTCAGGCCGGTCTGTTTCCAGCCCACCTCGAGCAAATGGGCCAATGAACCCTGCAGGGGATTCCACATCCATATTACGGACAGAGAGGAATACAAACCCTATCTGGCCTCATTGATTTTTTTCCAGGAAATTCTCAGGGCCTGCCCGGAAGACTTCCGGTTTAAGGAACCGCCCTATGAATACGAATATGAAAAACTGCCCATGGATTTGATCCTGGGCAGCAAAAAACTTCGCCGGGCCCTCTGCGATATGACGCCTGCGGCTGATCTGGAAAAAGAATGGCAGCCGGGACTGAACCATTTTATTGAAACCTCAACCGCCTTTTATCTCTATGACTGAGCCACCCCCCAGCAGGGATAAGCCCGAAGATATCCAATGGAAACGGATGTCCTTCAAGGGGAATAAAGTATGGGCCCCCTTTGACGGCCGGGGCAATCCCATGGCGGAAAACGGCAAAGTCCCCATCAAGTACAACCTGAATCAGGATTATGAATACCGGATTAAACTGGAGAATCTCAAACCCGAAGACCTGGCCGTGCCGGCAGGAACCAGACAGAAGAAAAAGGCCCAAAACCCGGAGCAGGACCTGCCGCCCAACTGCATACGCATCTATACGGACGGCGCCTCTTCAGGCGATCCCGGACCGTCGGGCATCGGCATCCTCATGCTTTACAGGGACAACAGAAAAGAGATTTCTGAATTCATCGGCACCGCCACCAATGACCTTGCCGAACTTAAAGCGATCCACCGGGGGCTCATTGCCCTGAAACGGCGGGACCTGCCCGTGAGGATATTCACGGGTTCATCCCATGCGGCGGATCAATTGAAAAAAAAGGGGCGGCCCGATACCCACCGGGATCTGATCCTTGCCATTCGGTCGCTCATGACCAGATTCAGGGATATCGGCATCATCAAAGTAAAAGACCACGCCGGCATAAAGGGAAATGAAGTGGCTGATTTTTTAGCCGCCTGCGCCATCAAAAACGCAGACATAAAAAAAGGGCAGTCCCCAGAAGAATAGGGACCGCCCTTTTAATATATACGTACAGCCGGAATAAAACCGGTCGATTATGCTTTTTTCAGGTCTTCCAGTTCTTTTTCCAGCTCGGCAATTTTGGCTTTGTCATCATCGGCAGGAGCGTCAACGCCTTCATCTTTTTTCCAGGAGTCTTTGAGTTCATCAAAACCCAGGTAAAGGGCAAGGCCACCACCCAGAAGCAGTACAGGGGGGATGCATCCCAACAGAAGATTTACGAACTCACCAAACCAGACCGCCAGACCAACAACACCGAGAAGAACTGCAATAGCTCCGCCAATTAACGTTTTCATAGACTATCCTCCTTAAATTCCTGTCTTAATTATCAAAATACGTGACATTCACCTTAAATCTTGAATTCCCTACAAATAAGATGTGAAAAAATAGCACAGGACCTGGATTTTATCAAGGCGTTTTTCCCCCGCCCGGACAGATGGCAAACCCCTTTAAATAACAAGATGTTAATAAAAATTTACCCCCTGCCCAACCCCCCTTTTCAAAAAATTATCATATTGCCATCGCACCCAAGCTTTGGTATTGAATGAATCCTTGAACAACTTCGAGTGCTTACCATATATAAGGAATATCCAATGAGCCTCTTGCCCCCTTTGGACAAACTGATCGCAGGAATTAAAAACAGATTATTCGGTTCCCCGGACAGCATGGCGCCATCCCCCCATGAATACTTTACCTGTTTTTACCCGGGCAACCAAAGCTTTGTCATACGCAGACTCATCACCCGCCTGACCCGGAAAATCCCCCTGGACGATCATAACCTTGAAAAAATAAAGGGAATCAAACCGGACAGCATTGTGGTATTCAGCTGTAAAAACAAGCGTTTTTTCGATTTTCTTTTTTTTCATACCCGGCTCAAGTCCCTGGACCTGCCCTATCCGGAACTGGGCTTTGATTTAAGCTTTTTCCCCCTGTTGCCGGTACGGCGGGCCTGGCGGATCATGACCTCCCACATGGCCCATTTCATGCGCCATTTCCAGATCAAGGACATATACGGCACCGGCTATGCCAGCCAGACCCTTCTTGACAACCGGGCCGGTTTCCTCTGCCTCATCGAAGAGGAGGATTTTTACCGCAGGTTCATCAAGTCCACCCCGGACCCCCTCTACCACCTCATCGAACTCCAGAAACAATTGGACCGGTCCGTGGTCATCGTACCCGAAGACATCATTTACGTCACCAAGCCCATGCACAAAAACCCGGGGCTGGCCGATATTATCTTCGGTACCCATGAAAAACCCGGGCTGATAAAGCGGCTGTTTATCCTACTGCGCCACCCCGAAAAAATCCGGGTGGAGGTGGCCCGCCCCGTGGACCTCAAGGAGTTTATCAACCGTCCGGAAATCCAGCGGCTGGATTCCGAGTTCCAGACCCACCGCCTGAGAAGCCACCTGGTGGATATTCTGAACCGGCGGCGCAAAAGCATCACCGGGCCGATCCTTAAATCACGCCAGGAAATCACAGAGGACATTCTTACCCGCAAATCTTTGAGGGAGTTTCTTGCCGATCATGCCGCAAAAACCAACACCCCGCTGCGCCGGGTCAACAAAAAAGCGGCCGGCTATATCAACGAAATTGCAGCCAATTACAGCCTGAGGACCATCAACTTCCTCAACTGGCTGCTCACCTGGGTGTTCAATAATATCTTCGAAGGGGTATCGGTGAACCAGGATGAAATCAACCGGATGCGGGAAACCTATACCCAGGCCCCCCTCATCCTTCTCCCCTGCCATAAGAGCCACCTGGATTACCTGTTGCTTCCCTATGTGATGTTCAGAAACAACATGCCCTGCCCCCACATTGCGGCCGGCAAAAACCTTTCCTTCTGGCCGCTGGGGCCCATCTTCAGGGGGGGCGGCGCCTTTTTCCTGCGGCGGACATTCAAGGGGGCTGACCTCTACACCAGGATATTTGCCGCCTATCTGGAAAAACTGCTGTATGAAGGGTTCAATATCAAGATTTATATCGAGGGGGGCCGCAGCCGGACCGGCAAGCTGCTGACACCCAAGCCCGGGGGGCTTGCCATGCTCATCAAAGCCTACCTGAACGGGGCCTGCGAAGATTTGTATTTTGTACCGATTTACGTCGGATATGACCGGGTGCTGGAAGAGGACGCCTACCTCAAGGAAATCGAAGGGGGCAAAAAAAGCCCGGAAACCCTCAAGGGCCTGCTGAATACCAGAAAATTCCTCAAACGCAAATACGGAAAGGTGTATTTGAAATTTGACGAGCCCTTGTCCATGAACCGCTATCTTTGTGAAAAAAATATAGACCTGAAACGGGCCACGGAAAAGGAATATATGGATTTCGTCAAGGGCTTCGGCTACAAGATGATCAATTCCATCAATGAAAATACCGTGGCCACCCCCCACGGTATCATTGCCTCAGCCATCCTCAACTGCGCCGCCAACACCTTTTCAAAGGCACAGGTGCTGCGCCGGGTCCACACATACATGAACCTGCTGACCTTCACCGGCGCCTATCTATCCGACACCCTGATCATGGACCAGGACGCCGCCTTTGATTCCGTGGTTGACAACTTTTTATCCCGGAACTTCATCGAGCTTGCCGACGAGGATGAAGAGGAGATTGATGACACCACCGTATTGATTGTAAAGCACAACAAGCGGGCCATCCTGGATTATTATAAGAATTCGGTGATCTGCTTTTTTGTACCGGCCGCCTATACGGCCGTGGCCATCCTGGAAACGGACCGGTTTAAATTTGTTCTATCGGACCTGGTGCTCAGATACAAATTCCTCCAGAAGATGTTCACGGACGAGTTCTCCTTTGACGAAGAGGTCACCGCCGAAGAGCAGATTTCCCGTGCGGTAAAATGCTTTATCAACGAAGGCATCCTGGTGCCCGACCCCAAACGGGCGGATATGCTCAACCTGACCTCGGAAGGCCTGCGTAAGCTCAAATGGTTTGCCGCCTTCCTCATCCCCTTTTTCGAATCCTATAATACCTGCCTGCTTTTCCTGGAAAAGGAAAAGACAGACAAGTACGACGTCAAGGAGCGGGCCAAGAAAATCCTCTCCTTCGGCGGCAAATTATACAAACGGAACCAGGTGGTGCGCAAGGAGTCCATCTCTCTGATCAATTACAGGAATGCGGCCAATTATTTCGCCAGAAACAATATCAACGGATCGGGGGACCAGATCGAAATAGACAAGTACAAGGAAATCATCAGCCGCCTCTCCCATCTTATTGCAGGTTAGGCATGAAGGCGCTGATTCTGGCGGCAGGCTTCGGCACCCGGCTGCTCCCCCATACCCGGATTCTGCCCAAACCCCTGTTCACCATTAACAACCGCCCGGTACTGGACATGGCCGTCGACAGGCTTCTGGACTGCGGGTGTGAAGAAATATTCATCAACACCCACCACCTCTGGGACCAGATCCATGATTTCATCCAAAGCCACCCCAGGGGTCACTGCCTCAAAGCGGTCCATGAACCTGAGATTCTGGATACAGGCGGCGCCATGGCCAATCTTAAAAACGACCTTGCCGATGACGATTTTCTGGTGGTCAACGCGGATATTGTCTGCGATTTCGACCTGAAATCACTGGCAGCGGCCCACCGGTCCTCGGATGCCCTGGCCACCCTCCTGGTCCATGATTGCCCCCGGTTCAACAAGCTGGCATTTGAACCGGATTCGGGCAGCCGGAAAAGCAACCTGGGAAAAATTCTTCATTTTGAGGCGCCGCCGGAAACGGGGCTTGCCTTCACCGGCATCCAGGCCCTGTCACCTGAAATTTTCGACCATATGCCCGGGGAAAATGCTTTTTCAAGCATCGCGCTGTATAAAACCCTCTGTGCCACAGGCAGCATCCGCGCCCTTAAGGCGGAAAAACTCTTCTGGGAGGACATGGGCACCCCGGGGGCATACATGGAGACCTCACGGCTGTTTCTGGCCGGGCAGATCTTGGGCCTGCCCCCCGCCCGGTTCAATGAAATCAAAATTGAACCCATTGCCGGTGACGGCTCGGACCGGAAGTGGTTCAGGGCCTCCCATTGTGCCGAAACCCTTGTGATCTGTGATCACGGCATCTGCTTAGAGGATTCCCGGGAGCCTGGATCCCCCCTGTCCACCCAGCCCGGACGCCTCTCCCAGCTCAGGTCATACACATCCATCGGCCGCCACCTCAACGGTAAAGGGATCTGTGTCCCCCGGATACTGGGCCACGATACCATCTCAGGGCAGGTGGCCCTGGCCGACCTGGGCAGCACCCATCTGGCGGATCTGGCAGATCCCGGCCAAAGGGAAAAAACCACCACCCTTTACCGGCAGGTCATCGACAGCCTGGTCCGGTTTTCCCAGGAAGGCCTGAGGGAGTTTGACCCGGCCTGGACCTGCCAGACCCGGTCCTATTCAAAGGATCTGATCCTGGAAATGGAATGCCGGTATTTTATGGACGCTTTTGTAAAGCACTACCTGGAACACCCCGCCCCTTGGGAAGAATTCAAACCGGTTTTCAGCCATATTGCCGATAGGGCCCTGGCCCATGGATATGCAGGCCTCATGCACCGGGATTTCCAGTCCAGAAACATCATGATCCACCAGGGGGATGTATGGTTCATCGATTTTCAGTCCGCCCGCAAAGGGCCCATTCAATACGATCTGGCTTCACTTTTGATCGACCCCTATGTTAAACTGCCCCCTGATATGCAGGAAGAACTGCTGGATCATGCCATGGCACGCCTGGATCTTGCCGATCCCGCAGAAAAAAACCGATTCAAAGAGAGTTATTCATATTGTTGTATCACCCGGAACCTGCAGATGCTGGGGGCCTTCGGATTCCTGACCCGGATAAAGAAAAAACAGAAGTTTGAAGCCTATATCCCCCACGCCCTGGCCGCTTTAAAACAGCGGCTGAACAAAATGGAAAACAGCATTCTGGCCCCTCTGGCCGGATTTATCAATGGATTATAAGGAGTACCCATGACCCCCATCCCAATTATGATCAACGGACTGCCCGGCAACGTGGCACGTATTATCGCAGCGGGTGCACTGTCAGACCAGCGGTTTGACCTTGTCCCCTTCTCTCTCACCGGTGCGGATGTCCAACCCGCCTCGGTCACCGTCGGCCAGGTCGAAATCAACCTGGTCAAACCGGACACCAGGAACGACAAGATAAAGGAGATCCTGGCGGCCTACCCCGGCCTGGTCGCAGTGGACTACACCCACCCCACGGCCGTAAACGCCAATGCCGAATTTTACACCGCAAATGGCATCCCCTTTGTCATGGGCACCACCGGCGGAGACAGGGAAAAGCTTGAAGCAACCGTCAACCAGGCCGGTACACCGGCCGTTATCTCCCCCAACATGGCCAAACAGATTGTGGGATTCCAGGCCATGATGGAATACGCCGCCAAAACCTTTCCCGGCCTGTTCAGCGGCTATACCCTGGAAGTGAAAGAAAGCCACCAGCAGGGCAAGGCAGACACCTCAGGCACGGCCAAGGCAATTGTCTCCTGTTTCAACGGCCTGGGGGTGGATTTCAAGGTCTCCGATATCCAGCAGATCCGGGACCCGGAAGTCCAGGAAAAAGAATGGGGCATTCCCAAAGAGCACCTGGGGGGCCACGGATGGCACACCTATACCCTGAGGGCCGGCGACGGTTCTTCTCTTTTTGAATTCACCCACAATATCAACGGCAGGGATATTTATATCGGCGGCACCCTTGACGCTGTTGCCTTCCTCTCCCGGCTCCCAAAAGGCGAAACAAAACGCCTGTTCACCATGATCGACGTTATGACCCGGGAAAAACAAATGCCATGAGCGGTTTCATGAAGCTGGTGCTGATCCTTTTCGGACTGGCCTATCTCATATCTCCGGTGGACCTGATCCCGGACCTGCTCCTGCCCTGGCTGGGATGGATCGACGACGGGGTCATCCTCTGGTCTGTCTATTATCTGATACGGTACGGAGAACTGCCCTGGTTTATATTCAGAAAAAAGGCCGGGGGCCGCTTTCCCGGCCGCCCGACCCGGCCGGGCAGAAAGGCGGCATCAGATTCCGGCAACCGCAGCAAGGGACCGGGCTCCCAGCCCGGTTCCGGCACAGGAAACCAGAAGGCCGCAGGGGGCCCAGGGTCAACCGCCGGCCAAACCGGCCGGCCCCCATCCGGGAAAAGGCCGGGAAAAAAATCCCCCCATGAGATACTTGGGGTCCCACCGGATGCGTCCCGCCGGGAAATCCAGCAGGCGTATAAAGAAAAGATCAAACAATACCACCCGGACAAACTCTCCCACCTGGGCAAGGAATTTGCCGACCTGGCCAACGAAAAATTTCTGGAAATCCAGGCCGCCTATGAAACATTGATCAAATAGATTAAATGATCCGGTTTACCCCCGTGGCAATATTGTAGCAGTAATCCCCCATTTTCTCATAGCTGGAGACAAGGGCGATAAAAAAGACGCCGGCGTCCACGGAGCAATCATCGTTCCTGAGCCGCTGGATATGCTGAGAACGCATATTCTCCCTCATCTGGTCTATGCGGTCCTCCAGTGCCAGGGCCTTTTCATAAAACCCCGGTGTTTTTTCGGTCATCTCATTAAAAACCATCTCCACAAACCGGTCCACCTCGGCTGAAATCGCCTTCAGGTCCCGGGTGGCCTCATGGCTGAAACGGATGTTTGCGTCATAGACCTTTTCAAGCATTTTGGAAATATTTTCCATGGCATCTCCCAGCCGCTCGATATTATTCACGATGCGCATCATTTCCGAAATTTCCTTGGCCTCCGGCTCATTGACCTCCCCCTGGTAGATGGTGGTCAGGTAGGAAATAATGATTTTCTGGCAGTCATCAATATGGGTTTCCACCGCCTCCCGTTCCCCGAGGATATCATCATCCCTTTGGGACAGGCAGGTGGATACCTTTTTAATGTTTACCCGGACGTACTCTGCCCAGTCAATGATCTCGCCTTTGACCTTTGCCAGGGCACCGATGGGCGAGTCCATGAAATTGGCATCAAACCTGGGCAGCCGGTACCGCTCCTTCACGCCACTGGGATTGGGAGAGATGAGGATGGTCAACTGGACCAGTTTAGGCAAAAGCACCAGAAACACCATGGCATTTATCACGTTGAACAGGGTGTGGCCGTTGGCGATGTACCGGGCCGCATTGATAAATTCATTATTCACCGACTGGTCCACGGGACCTGCGCCCATTTTCAGGGTGGCGGTCTGGACGATATCAACGAAAAAAGGAAATATAAGCAGGATAATGGCCACCCCCACCACGTTGAAAATGGTATGGGCGTTGGCCGTGCGGTGGGCCTCGGCATTATTCGACCCCAGGGTGGCCAGCTGGGCGGTAATGGTGGTGCCGATATTTTCTCCCAGCACCAGGGCCAGGGCCGTGGGAAAGGTCAGCAGGCCCGAACCGGCCAGGGTCATGGTCAGCCCCACGGTTGCCGAAGATGACTGGACCGCCACTGTAAGCAGGGCGCCCATGGCGACACAGAGCAGGAGCCCCCCCACCGTCTCTGTTGAGAAAGTGGTAAAAAACGAGATGAACTGGGGATCGGTTTTAATGGGCGACAGCCCCTCTTTCATCACGCTCATGCCGAAAAACAGCAGACCGAATCCGAGAACAATATCGCCGATATGGCGCCAGCGCCGCTTTTTTGAAAAATACTTCAGTCCAACGCCCAGGGCAATGGCCGGCAGAGCTGCCTTGGTCAGTTTAAAGGCAATGAGTTGCCCGGTAATGGTGGTGCCGACATTTGCACCGATAACCACCCCCACCGCCTGTTGCAGGGACATGATACCGGCACTGACAAAACCGATGAGCATGACGGTGGTGGCTGAAGAGGACTGCACCAGTGCCGTGACACCGGCTCCGGTGATGCAGCCCAGGATCCTGTTGGAAGATATGGCCTCAAGAATATTTCGTATCCGCTGCCCGGCAGTGGCCTGGAGCCCCTCGGTCATCATTTTCATCCCGAGAACAAACAACCCCAGTCCGCCCAGGGTTTTGATCAGTATACCTGCGATGTCCACCAGTTCCTCCCTTTTAGGTTTACCGGCCAATAATTATCTAACACAATACTAACCAAAGACTAACAAAACCAGGCACTATATATGCCAAAATCTCTTTTTTTTCAATCAATAGAATGAAAAATCCGGGCCGATATTGAGATTGACAAAATTGGTAAAAATTGCCATAAGAATCCCTTATGATCCAACGCCTTAATAGAGGAAAAATCCATTGACCGGTATCAGTGAAATCCTGGTTCTTATTCTGTTGATCAGCGGCATCCTCATCCTGCCCAGGATGTTCAAGCCGGCCCCGGCAGCAAAAAGCAAAAAAACCGCCGCTAAATCCCTGAGTATGAAACTGAGGGCCGGGATTGCAATATCTGTCCTATATCCCGCCGTTTCCGCACTGGTACTCAAGCCCTGGCAGGGCAATATTGTTCTGTACCTGTCTGCAGGCCTCCTCCCCGTCGCCCTGGCCTGGGCATTAATCTGGGTCCTGGCGGCCAAAAAGCACTAGTTTAACACCCGTTCGGCCACCCTCCTCTCCGTTTCACGCACGAACTATATTACTATTTAAGAAAAAATCCTTTTAGTAATAAATAATAAAATTAAGATTATTCGTATTGACACTGCATATTATATGGTTAATTTTCTTTCAACGTAAGGACAAAACAAATAAGTCCACTAACTAAACATAAGGAGAAAACCATGAGACTTGTCAGATATAACCCTTTCAATGAAATGACCCTGTTTAAAAATGCCTTTGACGACTTTTTCAACGACGCCGCCCCCAAGGCGGCCCCCCAGTGTTTCTCTCCCGCAGTGGACATTATCAACAGGGAAAACAGGGTGGAACTGAATGTGGAACTGCCCGGCATGAAAAAGGAGAATATCTCCGTCAACATTGAAGACAAGGTCCTGACCATTTCCGGAGAACGGAAATTTGAAGAGGAAGAAAAGAAAGACAACTACTACAGGCGGGAAAGAAGATACGGCAGCTTTAAACGGGCCTTTACCCTCTCGGACGACATCATCACCGACGATGTGACTGCAGAATACATGGACGGGGTCCTCAAAGTTATCCTGAAAAAAGATACCGCTAAAGAAGAAACTAAACAGATTACTGTAAACTAACCCCAAAAAAAGCGCATCCCTAAACCCGGTCCCATCGGACCGGGCAGCAGGATGCGCTTTTACTATACACCTGATCCGGCAGTAACTGCCGGATCAGCAACTCTTAATGGTGGGAATCCCCACTGTCATTGATGGTGTCATAGGCGGCCTTGATAAAACAAAAGGTCAGGCCGGCACCAAGGATGGAGATGGCATACCAGAACCCGCCGAAGAAAACGGCATGGCCGACATCCCAGGCCCATTCAAAACAAAACGGAAACATAAGTACTCTCCTTTTTATTCAGCCGCTGCTTCAGCAGGCTTGTTGAGTTCCAGTTCCTGGGGGAATACCGGCAGGTACCTGTAAGAGACGGCAATCAGTATGATACCGTAAGCCACGGGCAGAACGGTGGTGGCCACTTCCTGCCAGGACGGGATGTACAGCGCCCAGTTATCAAAGGACATAACAGGTACGGCAAACACCTGGAGAACCATGACCCACCGGTTCAGGCAGACACCGATGACGCCCAGGATGATGGCGATGAGCCGCATCTTCGGGTTTTCACGGGTACTCTTGACCACCAGCATCAGTCCGGGAACCAGGCCGCAGACGATGAGCTCGGCAAAGAGGATCCAGTAGCCGTAGAAGGCGTTGTTGCTGTAAAAGTGGTCCAGGGTAAAGCCCAGGGAAGGTGCGGTTACCGTTGCCCAGTAAATGGTATCAATAATCTTGGCAACCATATAGGTGGTGATCATCCAGCCGGAAATTTTGGCCAGCAGGTGGACGGTCTTGTCTCCCACCAGTTTTTTCCCGGTAATGGCTTCGGTGATCTTGGTCACAAGAAGCGTGAAGCAGGGGCCGAAGGCCGCAGCAGACCAGGTAAAAAGGAAAAAGGTCCAGGGCCAGATCAGCAGGCTTTCGCGGACGGCAAAGGGGCGGCCGAACATAACGCCGGCGACACCGCCAAGGGAACCCTGGTGGAAGAAGCTCAAAAACGCGCCGGTGGCGGCAAAGATGGCCATGACACCGTGCATGTTGTGAGCCAGGTGATGGAAAAAGGACACCTTATTGAGCTGGCGGTTTTCCAGAATATTGGGAATGAACTCGATTGTCAGAACCGCAAAATAGCAGGAGAGACAATAGGCCACCTCGGTGAGCATGGAATGCACGTTGGCATGCCAGAAGATGAACCAGCCGCGCAGGGGCTGTCCGATATCAATGGCCAGAATCAAAAGGGCGGAAGAGTAGCAGATAAACCCGATGATTACGGCAAAGTTGATAATATTCTTCAGCTCGTCAATTTTAAAAATATACTTGAGCAGGCCGGTGAAAAAAGCGCCGCCGCCGATGGCAATGACGGCAAGGTCGGCCCAGATCCAGAGGGCGAACCCGTAATAGTCGTTCATGTTGGTCTGGTTCAGCCCCTTGAACCAACAGAGGAACATGGCATAAACGCCCCAGAGCAGTACGGCACCCACGACGGCTATTCCGAGCATAAACTTCGGAAACTCGCACCGTTTTGCGCCTTCAGGTATTAATGCAGAATCCATATTTAATTACTCCTTGAGTCTTTTGGATGGTTAACCATGGGAGGTTTCAGCCCCATGATGGTTCTTTACCTTATCCCATTCGCCGTCAAGATAGTTATCGCCGGCTTTCCTCACCCATTCACGCTCGGACATGTAGTAGACCTTGGTGTTGGTTCCCAGACGCTCAAGCAGCCTGAAAACCTTGGGATTTCTTGATTTCCCAACAACCTTGGGGTTGCCGGGAACCGGATGGGGATCGGGTTTAACGATCTGGGTAACCTTGTGGGCGGGGTTGTTCAGGTCGCCGAAGGTGATGGCACCGGCCGGGCATGCCGTGGTGCATGCGGTCTGGTATTCCATCTCTTCAATTTCCCGTTCCTCCGCATAGGCTTTGTCCTTGGCCAGCTGGTATCTGTGGTAGCAGAAGGAGCATTTTTCAACGACCCCGCGCATACGGGGAGAGACATTGGGGCTCAGGTAGTTTTCCATGCCTTCGGGCCATTTGGGATCCCACCAGTTAAAATACCTGGCATGGTAGGGGCAGGCACCCATGCAGTACCGGCAGCCGAAGCAACGGGTGTATATCTGGCTGACAATTCCGGTGTCGTACCCGTAGTCGGTGGCGGTTGCCGGGCATACGGAGACGCAGGGGGAATGGCCGTGGTCGCCGATGCCGCTGCAGTGCTGGCAGGGCCGGGGCATGTATACCACTTCTGTATCGGGAAAGGACTTGCCGTTGGTCAGCTTATAGACCCGCATCCAGGTGATGCTGTCCTTTTTCCGGGATTCATCTTCTTTAAACGGAACGTTGTTCTCCGCCATGCACGACACCATGCAGGAACCGCATCCGGTGCATTTGTCCAGATCAATCAACATTCCGAACTTATGTGCTTTTGTATTATGTATCATCAGAACCTCTTAAAAGATTTCTATATCCGTGTCATTAGGCTTTGGAAATTGAAGCCGTGATTCCAAAGGCGGCATCCAATCCCGAACCGGGTTCAATCACCGGGGCGATAAGGTCGTTCACGTTCACGCCCTTGCCGGCCACATAGGGATTGTCATAGGTGTGTCCCAGGCCTTTTGCCATTCCGATGACACCCGGCATCATGCCTTCGTTGAGAAAGACTTTTACCTTTGCCTTGCCAACGGGGGTGGTGATCACGGCATCACCGCCGTCTTTGAGCCCCTTAGCTGTGGCCGGGTTGATTTCAACCACCACGTCCTTGCCGGCGATAACCTTGTCGGAAACGGTCTTCACCGCAAAGGGAGAGGATGCCCCTGTCAGGCGCATGTTGTCGATGGGCATCAGGATCAGTTTGCCGTCGCCCTGTGCCTGTACGGCGTCAGGCATGTCGGCCATATATGCGAAGTTGGTAGTGGGAATCCCTTCGGGGTTGCCTTCGGCAACCACGGCGTAACCCTCTTCGGACAGGGTTTCCCAGACGCTTTCTGCAATTGCCTCCAGGGCTTCCTCATAGGTTTCCCATTCAAAACTCTCGGCAATGGTGCCGCCCATGGCCTGGGCCAGTGCGATCAAAGCATCGCCCGGGTTTTTGGTATCAAAAACCGGGTTCACCATGGGGCGGGCCAATCCGACCACCTGTTTGGCAAGGCCGCCGCCGGAGGGTACATCTTCCATCCGTTCCAGGAAGGTGGAGGCCGGCAGAATCACATCGGCTTCCATGGCGGTTTCATCCAGGTAAGAGGAGAAGCTCACCACAAAGGGAACCTTTTTAAAGGCGTCTTTTACCCGCTTGGGATCCCTCAGGGCGTAGCAGGGATTGGCATTGTATACAAAAAGCGCATTGAGCAGCGGTGCATCGGAAGCGTTGATCTTTGTGACCAGTTCATCCAGGGATGCAGCCTGTTTGTCTTTTCCGGCGCCGGCTTCGGCAATCTCGTCCATGGCGGCTTCGGGGAAGGAAAGATAGCTCTCCTTGTCGAAAATAAACACACCGCCCTTTTTGTTCAGGCGACCGGTGAGGGCGTTAAGGGTCTGAACGGCGGCAAATTCCCGCAGGCTCTGTCCCTGGTCTCCCCTGCCCCGTCCGGGGATGGCCACGGCATTTTTGGCATTGGCAAATTCAACGGCCAGCTTTTCAATATCCGCGGCCTTGACGCCGGTGATGGCCTCAACATTCTCCGGGGAGTATTGTTTGGTTACATTGGCGGTGAACCGGTTCAGGCCGCCGGGATAAACACCCGGGGCAAAGAGGTTCTTGCTCAGCAGCACCGCGCAGATCCCCAGGGCCAGGTCCGCCTCTGTGCCGGGTTTGCAGGGAATCCACTTGTCGGCATTGGCAGCGGTATTGGAGAGCCGGGGCTCAATCTGGTAGAGTTTGCCATGGCGTTCTTTCCTGGAAGAATTGGCCTTGTAACAGGCCACTGGGGATCCCCAGCCTTCAAGGAGCCCAGCGCCGAAGCTCAGGACAAAATCGGAGTTTTCAAGGTCAAATCCCAGGGTTTTTCCGGCACCGTGCAGGGTCTGGGCCGTCAGTTCCAGGTTGGCATCCAGGCTGGGCATGGCAAATGCATTTGAGGAACCGAATGCATCCAGGAACCGCCTGAACATGCCGGTCATGGAACCTTGGGCGCCGCCGGTGATCAGCCCCAGGGTATCGGAACCGTTTTCACGGATCTCACCCAGCTTTCCGGCCACTGTGGAAATGGCCTCTTCCCAGGAAATGGGTTCAAAGCGTTTCCCGTTCTTGCGCAGGGGGGTTTTAACCCGGGCGGGATCATAGAGGTATTGCAGTCCGGCAATACCGTGGAGGCAGGCACCGCCGCCGGTGATGGGGCAGTTTTCGTCCCCTTCGATTTTCACGGGCCGCCCCTTGATTTTTCTAACACTGATGCCGCAGCTTCCGGGACAGAGGCTGCAGACTGAATTTTCATAGGTTATTTCACCGTCTTCGGGAACCGGGGTCCAGGGCCAGTTCTGGGTCCAGATGGAAGAATCATCTGTCAGCTTCACCCCCACAGGGGAAACCGCAATACCCGCAGCTGCGCCAAGTCCCAATCCCAAGAAGCTTCGTCTATCAATTTTCATAAGTCATCCTTTATAAAATTTGAAATTCTCGATCTTGAGGCGCCTTATTTGTGGCACTGGAAGCAGTAGCCTTTGTGGCCGTCCATTTCCACGTGACACTCTGCGCAGTCATCCATCTTCATCCGATCCCAGGAATTCTTTTTGATTCCCCAGATGTTCTTGCCCCAGATATCCCGGCTGTATCCGGTGATTCTGTTTTCTTCATAGGGTCTTGATGTGGTGGATTCGCCAATGTGGCCATGGCAGGTTATGCAGTCAATTTTACCTTTTGCATTCTCGCCCATGATATGGGCGGCATGTGAAAAGTAAACACAGTCCGGCTGTCTGGCATAGACCAACCAGGGAACTTCTTTTTCCTTTGCCACGTATTCCTCGCAGAAAACGGCTTCGTCTTCAGTCTCTCCCATGGGCTCGTCCGTATGGCATTCCATACAGGACTCCAGATTGGGGATACCTGAGAACGTACCGTCTTCCCTGAGGAAATGGCAGGATTCACAATCCCCTGCTTCCCCGGTGTGAAGGGCGTGGTCAAAATTAAACGGCTGCTCTTTTTTCGAGTAAAGCAGCTTGGGAAACAGCAGCCAGCCGGAAAGGAAGCAGATCAGAAACGCTCCCATAAAAAAAATGACGCCCAGCCCCAGGCCTTTGTCATCTTTCGGGTCACCGGCAGTGCATTCCCCTGCACCATCCATGGAACCATTTTCAGCTTTGTTTTCTATTTCGCTCATGAAAACTCCATCAATGTTAATAAGTTGATGTTACTATAACCTCTTTGACCGAACCCCCGTCCGGCCATATCTTTGTGCAGGCTGCAACCTTTTGCATACCCGCAATACGTCCAAGATACACGATTCGATCATCTATATTAATATCTTGATTTCTTGTCAAGAATAATTAAGGGCCGGTAAAGGGGTGAAACGCCCACAAAAAAAGGGAGAATCCGCTTTGGATCTCCCTTTTTTCCACCTGTGTTTTCCGGATGTTATGATTGCGTTTCAGTTGTCTATCCGTAACTGTGGAGCCCGGAAAGCAGATAATTTACCCCAAAATAAGTAAAAAGGACCGCCACAAACCCGAAAATGGAAACGATGGCCAGTTTTGCGCCGTGCCATCCGCGCATCAGCCGCAGATGAAGGAAAATGGCATAAACAAACCAGGTAATCAGGGACCAGGTCTCCTTGGGGTCCCAGGACCAGTATTTGCCCCAGGCGGAGTTGGCCCAGACCGAACCGGTGATAATACCGATGGTCAGAAAAAGGAATCCAAAAACGATCATCTGATAGGTCAGTTCATCGATCACATCCCAGTCCGGCAGCTTGGCAAAAATGGATTCCACATTGGGATTCTTGGGCTTGATGAAGTACATGAAGCTGAACCCAAAGGCCAGCCCGAATCCGGCATAGCCAAGGAAACAGGTGATGACATGGGCAATCAGCCAATTGGATTTCAGGGCCGGGATCAGGGGGCTGATCTTGGATGAAATGGAGGGGTCAAAGGAGGCATAGGCAATGGCCAGAAAAATCAGGGGAGAGACAAATACCCCGATAATACTCTCCTTGTATTTGAGCTCCACGAACACGTAAAGGGCCGCCACGGTCCAGGAGAAGAACACCAGGGACTCGTACATATTGGAAAACGGGGCATGGCCGTACCCCATCTGATAGGATTCCACCCACCTAAGGATAATGCCGCCGGTATTGGCCAGAAGCCCGATGACAATCACCCAGAACCCGAGCTTTGCCAGCACCTTTTTCTTAAAGGAGAATGAGCCGATATAAAATACCGATGCCAGGGCGTAAATAAATGTTGCCGCAGATAAAAGTAAAGAATGGTTCATTTGCCTTAACTTTCCTTTAATATATTTGCAAGTTTTTTGATTTTCAGGGTCATACCCTGGGCATTTCTATTGGATTTGCCGGAGATCCACACCCGGGGTCCGCCGCCGGCCCGGTTATCCTCAAGGCCGATACACACGGACTGGTGGGACATGAAAAAGGTCACCCAGCAGCCGATGATCATCAGCAGAAAGCCCGCATACACATACCATACCCCGGGGTCCTTGGTCACCTGGAGGCCGGTGTAATGGGCCTGGTCAAAGGACTTGACTACAACGGTGAACTGTCCTTTCCGCATCTTGTCAAAGGTGGGGAACTTGGTGGGCAGGGCAATCTGAACACTCTCCTTGCCCGTCACGGCCACCCGACCGAAAAAGGCATCGCCCAGATTGTGGCCCCTGAAATCGAAATGGGGAAGAAATCCTTCAAATTTAAAGGTCCCCTGTCCGCCGGGCAGTTCAACGCTGTCACCGGTTTTAATGGTGTAGACACCGCCCTTTTGGGTAAGGGTATCCGTGATTTCAAACACCGCCTCATTGGGGGACGCCGTTCCGTAGGAGGCCTGAAAAATATTAATCCCTTTATACCTTAAGGGATGGTTCACCCGGATATCCTTGGTAAAGCTCTCTTTGCCCCCTTCACTGATGGTCAGGTTGGAACGGAACTCCTCGGGCGCTCCGGTATCATAAAATTTCACATGAAAGTCATTGCATCTGATTGTAAACGGCAGCTTGATGGGCATCCGGGTTTTGGAATCAAATACCGTATCCGCAGACTGGCCTTCGTCCAGCCGGAGGCTGGCCTTGAACCCGAACACCGCCCCGATGAGGGCACCGGCCAGCAGAAGGAGAACACTGGCATGGACCACATAAACACCCAGCCGGGTCCACCGCCCTTTTTCCGCATAAAGCACTTTTCCCTCATTTGTCTCCACCTCAATCACCCGGCCCACCCGCTTGCTCAAAAAAGCCTTGCAGGCCGCTGACACTTCGGCGTTATCCTTTCCACCGCCATTGGACCATTCAATATTCTGCCTGTTTTTTGAGCCCGCAAACCGGTTGGGATTGACTGAAATTTTCTTTGGAAAAAGGATCTTCCAGGTTTTGGTAAGCCGTTCTATGGAGCAGACCACGATGTTGATACAAAGTAAAAGGAGTAATCCAAGATACCACCAGGCCTGGTACATATCATCAATGCCCAGCACCTTTATCAGGTTGTACCCCCCCTCGCCGTAAAGCTTGATATAGGCCTGGGGGCTGCCGTTCTGAAGCACAATGGTCCCGATGATGGATGTCACGGCCAGAACCACCAGCGTGTACACCGAAAGCTTCACCGATGCAAAGAACATCCAGACTTGATCTGAAAATGTGTTTTGTTTCTTCAAAATAATTCTTTCACCTGTTTACCGGTTAATTCCCATATGCCGGCGCAGCATCCCTTGGCGGGCCCTGCCCCAACCTGAAGAACACCCCTTGTTTGCAGCCGCTGCAAAAAGAGAAATTCAAAAAAACGGGCTATTTATACCATCAACACCCTTGGCGGGTAAATCGGTTTTGCAAAGATGATTAATTGGTAATCTTGGAATAAAAAGAAAAACAAACGGAAAAACAGACCGCTGAGGGATGCCCCCCGCGGTCTGTTTTTAAAGAACAAATATATAAGAACAAAGAAACAACCTGCCGGCGCTAGGCGATAATACCCCTGGCGGCATTGCGCGGTGTTGCCCCCTGCGCCCTTCGGCGGTCGCCGCCTTTTCGCCGGTCATGTCTGAATGAGAGATTAACAATAACCCCGTCTCTCACCCCTTTCCGCCGGTCCAGTTTTGCCTTGCGGCGGTCCTTTTTGAGTTTTCGCGATACCGTCTTCCGTTTCCCGGAAAACCCTTTGATCTCATGGGGAGAATTCAGGATCTCGTTTTTTACAGGTATAATTTTATAGTCAAAAACCATGATACACCACATATCCGAGTTAGACCATCTCTTTTCCTACAGCCTTACTAAGATATCGTCAATCGTGATGTATTCCTTTAATTTTTCTTATTGGCGTCTTCGATATACTGGTTAATCCTGAGAAAGGGCACATACAAAGCATCACTGGTTTCGATATGGTCCACCAGCCAGTCCCTGAGTTCAATAATAATATCCATGGTCAGATTATTGATATCCTCGGCAATCTCCCGCCTGAGGCTGATGGAATTTTTAATAAACTGGCGATGGGCCTTGGAATGGGGCTCAAGGTCCGGATATCCTTTTCTTTTCAGAATCCGTTCTTCTTTTGCAAAAAACATCTTGCTGTAATCATTGAGATCGGAAATCAAATTGGTCGCCGCCTTGGCATCCATCTTTTTTGCGGCCCGCATCTCAATGAGGTCGTTAAATTTATCAAAAAGCTCCTTCTGGTATTCGTCCAGTTCAGGAACATCCACACTGTATTTTTCATCCCATTGGATTTTTTCCGCCATGGGCTAATCTCCTTTATTTTTCTTCCCGGTTTTCCCCACCCACAAGGTCCCCAGCACTGCAATGGAAACCAGCACCGCCACAATCACGGCAAAGGTCAGTCCGTTGCTGCCGAACCTGGGGTAAATTACAAAGGGAACCAGGTATCCGTACAAAAACATATGAAAAATGCCGATACCGGCAATTCGTATTATGGCCCGTTTCAAGCCAACCGCTCCAGCAACCGTTCATGGATGTTGCCGAACCCTCCGTTGGACATGATCAGGACCAGATCACCAGAACTCAGTTCAGGCACCAGAAAATCCATGATCTGGTCCGGCGTATCAAAATGTCGGGCAGCAATCCCCCGGTCTCTGATATCTTCCGCCAGGCGGGCCGGTGAAAACCGCTGCTCTTCTGGTATATTCTTTTTCACCCCGGGCGTACAGATGCAGACCATGTCCGCCCCGTCAAAGGCCTTGGGGTACTCACTTTGAAAAATATTTCGCATGCTGGTGTTGGTCCGTGGCTCAAACACGGCCACCACCCGGCCCTCAGGGTAAAAGGGCTTAACTGCGGCAAGGGTTTCCCTTACCGCCGAAGGATGGTGGGCAAAATCATCCATCACCGTGATCCCTCTGCATAGGCCACGGATCTCCTGGCGCCGCTTAACCCCAGAGAAGGTATTCAGCCCCTGGACGATATCTTTTGGAGAAATCCCCAGCCGCCGGGCCGCCGCAATGCAGGCCGCAGCGTTCATCATATTATGCCGGCCCTGGAGGGGGGTATCCAGTTCAACGCTTGCGGCCGGGCCGTCGATACAGGCCAGTGTCCTGCCCCGGGCGGTTTCGTGGGCCGTAATTTTCCAGTCGCCGCCATCTCCGTAGGTTTCCGCCCGGGCTCCTGCCGTTGCCAGCACCCGGTTCAGGGTTTCATTCTCCGAACAGGCAATAATGTGACTGCTCTCCTTGATTTTGGCCGCCAGTTGCCCGAACTTTTCACAGATATGATCCAGGTCCCTGAAAATATCGGCATGGTCAAATTCAATACCCGTCATAATGGTGATATGGGGATCATAATGCATAAACTTGGGCTCTTTGTCAAAAAAAGCCGTATCATACTCATCCCCTTCGATCACCATATAATCGCCCCCACCGATTTTAAAGGAAGAATTGAAATCCTTTAAAATCCCCCCGATCATAAAAGAGGGGGAAAGCCCTGCGGTCTCCAGCAGATGGGCCATGATGGATGAGGTGGTGGTTTTGCCGTGGGTGCCCGTGACCAGGATAATCTTTTTGTCTCCGGCAATAAACCGGTTCACCGCCTGGGGCATGGACATATAGGGAATTTTCCGTTCCATCACCGCCTGGGCCTCGGGGTTGTCCCGGCTCACGGCATTGCCGATGATCACCAGGTCCGGCGGTGCCTCCGAACTGATATTGGACGGATCAAACCCGGAAAAAAGCCGGATCCCCTTTTCCGCCAGAAAATCGCTCATGGGCGGATAGACATTCTGGTCCGATCCGGTCACCTCGTAGCCCATCTCCTTTAAGATGCAGGCCAGGGTGCCCATTCCCGTACCGCAGGCGGCGGTGAGATGGATTCTTTTTATGCTATCCCCCATTAAAGCTCCGCCATCACCGCCCGGGCCGCCGCCACAGTCTCTTCGATATCGGCATCGGTATGGGCGGCAGAAATAAAGCAGGCTTCAAACTGTGAGGGCGCCAGGTAGATCCCCTTGGCCAGCATGCCCCTGTAGAATTTGGCAAACCGGTCCAGGTCGCAGGTTTTGGCATGGTCAAAGTTGTATACTTCCCGGTCCGTGAAAAAGAACCCGGCCATGGAACCGATGTGCCCGGCCTGCAGGGGGATACCGGCGGCATCGGCGGCTTCCTTGAGGCCGATGATCAATTTGTCTGCCCGCCGGTCCATTTCCTCGTATACGGCGTCATCCTTGAGGGCCGTCAGGGTGGCGATGCCGGCGGCCATGGCCAGGGGGTTTCCCGACAAGGTGCCGGCCTGGTAAATGGATCCCACAGGGGCTATCTGCGCCATGATCTCCCGCTTTCCGCCGTAGGCGCCCACAGGCAGCCCGCCGCCGATGACCTTGCCGAAACAGGTCAGGTCCGGCGTAATATTGAAATAGCCCTGGGCGCATCCCCTGCCCCCGACCCGGAATCCGGTCATGACCTCGTCAAAAATCAACAGGATGCCATGTTTTTCCGTCAGGGCCCTCAGGGTATCCAGAAATTCCTGCCTCGGCCGGACCATACCCATGTTGCCGGCAACCGGCTCCAGAATCACACAGGCGATCTGGTCGCCCTTTTCAGCCATGAGCGCCTCAAGCCCTTCAATATCGTTATAGGTCATGGACAGGGTGTTGCGGATCACATCCTCGGGCACCCCGGGGCTGCCGGGAATGCCCAATGTGGCAATGCCGGAACCGGCGGCCACCAGCAGGGTGTCGGCATGGCCGTGGTAGCACCCGTCGAATTTCACAATCAAATCCCGCCCCGTATACCCCCGGGCCAGACGGATGGCGCTCATGGTGGCCTCCGTCCCTGAATTGACCATCCTCACCATATCCACCGAGGGCACCATATCCACCACCAGCTGGGCCAGCTCCGTTTCCAGGGCCGTGGGCGCCCCAAAACTGGTCCCGGTCTCCAGCACCTGTTTCAGCGCATCAATGACCTTGGGGGGACGGTGGCCAAGGATCAGCGGCCCCCAGGAAAGGACATAGTCAATATAGGAATTCCCGTCCGCATCATATAGCCGGCTGCCCTCCCCTTTCTCAATGAAAACAGGTTCCCCGCCCACCGAGCCGCAGGCCCGAACAGGGGAGTTGACTCCGCCGGGAATCAGATGTTTAGCCGCTTCAAACAAATCCTTGGATGTTGTCAGTCCCATAATGAGTATTCCTTATATATATGGTAAAATTCAAGAGTGGTTTCCCAAAACACTGCAATATATCAAACTCGCCTTTGGGGGGTCAACCGCTTTATCTTTTAATCTCCCCGGAAAATATCAAAAAAAGCATTGACAACCCGTTCAATCACTGGTATCTTCCCCCACGTTGTTTTCGGGGGCCATTAGCTCAATTGGCAGAGCAACTGACTCTTAATCAGTAGGTCCAAGGTTCGACCCCTTGATGGCCCACCACTCGAATACTAAAGGCTTTCAGCAGTTTTGCTGAAAGCCTTTTTTGCTTTAGGGAGACCTTCCGTTTCAGCATATTAATTTTCTATAAAATTTCTGCCCCCTCGGCAAAAAAAATTGAGATTTCTACAGGCGTCTGGAATGATTTTTATGTCCGGACCATTTGGGCAGATTATCCTGAATTTCAATTACCCTTGCGCCATAGAAAATATGGCATGTTGGTTTAAATGAGTCCGGTACGTTGGCTGGATACCCGAAATCAAATAGTGATGGGAACGCAAGCCACATCCTGCGCCCTTCATCGGCAATGGGGGCACCACACCTGCTGCAGCTGATTTTGCAGGGTAAAATTCTCTCACGCCGGCCCTGCTCGCTATTGTAAAAAACCAGGTGCTTCAAACCGGCGGTAAATCTCACATGGCGTTTGTGGAAAATGGCAGCCCATTGCATAGGGGCACCATGTAATTTCTGGCAAGTCCGGCAATGGCAAATTTTCGCATCCACGGGATCAGCGCTCACCTCATAACGAACAGCTCCGCAAAAGCACGCGGCTTTGTATTTTGGATGAAACCCTGTATCTTCCGGTGAGGCATATTCTGGCCCGAATAATTTTTCCATTATCAATACTCCTGGAATTTAAAATAAGCACAGGGCATGATACCATCATTTGATGTTAGAATTCCTGGATAAAATTCCATACTCAGTTTTGATCGGCGAGGTGATTATTTCTCAGGGAGTGCCGCCTATCCATTTCTCAAAAACGCAATCGCCTGTTCTTTTTCTTCCTCTGGAAACCCTCTCATTTCTATGTCCTTAAGAAATTTACCCTCTATATCCACAAGCTTATGTATCCATTTTTTATGCGTGACAACGGCAATCCGGCTAAAATGGGAAAGCCCAAATTCGAGGAAGAACTTAAATTTTTCTATCAATGCATCAACCTCAGCCCCGCCAATACTCACCACTTCCTGATAGACTATTAACTTTTCATTTTTCTGGGCTTTTTCTTTGAAAGCAGCAAGTATTGTTTTCATTTCATCCTCTGTAACCTTGCCGTCTATTCGATACGCGATGGCATCCGCCATGCCAATATCTATCATCTCTATCATGGCACCCCTCCCCATTGATCATCGGCCAGTGCAGTGATATTTTTCTCCATACAAATGCTATTTTCCATGCCTTTGTACGGGCCATAGTTTTCAATTCTGCGGTAACCGGTTTTCTGGTATGTTGAGATTTGATTTTAATTGAAGATATCCTTACCCAGCCAAGACTTGCAAGGGGAAATTGAACGGATGATGAATCAGAAATCTGCACCTTTAGCAAATAATATCATTCACCTCTTATTTCTGGCGGACTATTGAAACGTTTTATCCAGGCCTTATTTTAATGGTGTAAATCTTCCCTAAATCAAATGGGGAAACAATGACGTTAATACGGGGGACGGCTGTTGATCATTCACCCCTTTCCTAAGCAGCGATACCCAAAGGAGGCAGATATGGAATTCCGTCCAGACAAAAAATATATCGTGGATTTAAACATCCTCAACACATACAACGCAAGAGGGTGTGAAGCCTGCCATCAAAAATTTAATTTAGGGGATACCGTCGTGCTGGCCTGCGGTCCGTGGACTGACTGTGCCAGGCTCATCCATGAAAAGGATGCCGTATTTGATCCCAAGACGGGGACCTATTTTGAGCGAAGATATTTCAGGGGATTAGGCTCAGGTTAATCCGGACATTCGCCGGTATCTAAATACCGAAATTTTTTGTAATTAAACAGATACCCGGCCTTTCGGTCATCACAAGTTTTTAAATACCGACGCCAGCCAATGGGCGGTCCTGATTGATGAACGCCTCTTTCTTGGCCCTGACATTCATCAGTCGCAGGAAGATCTTCCCCCACAGCAGATCTATAACTCGGAGGCAATCCCTGGTACTTGCGGCGCTGCGGGGAATAGCCGGTTGGCCACCAGCCCATCGCGCCCCCAAATGGCAACGGCTTCACCATGTCTCCATGTTCCCGGGGCAGGATCGATATTTTTCAACTCCAGAAACGGGAATTAAAAATAATTATTTCATTTTCTTTTTATACATGTAACAAATATGCAAAATCGAATAACCGGCTTTCTCTTTCTCAAATTATTAAGATTGCGTAAAAATCCAAAAGCGCAATTTTTTACGGATTGCCTTTTGGATTATTCTATACTAAGACCGGATGGTCGGTTTTCAGCCGGGAATAGCGTCAGGTAAACAAAAAAGATCAGAACCGGAGTGCAAAAATTGCGCAAAGGCCCCAAAAAAACACCGGTATTAAATCACGGTAATGTCAACAATATCCAATCCGGTTTCTCCCTGATAGAACTGATTGTGGTCATGTTTATCCTGTCGGTGCTGGCCTTTTTTACCATCCCCCTCTTTAAGGCTCCGGACCAGGGCCCGCAGGACACAGGGGAAACGGGGCGGCACCTGGCCCGGTTCATTGAAACCCTTAAACACCAGGCGGTCAGGGAACAGCGGGATTACCGCCTGCACCTGGATCTGGTGGCCGGCAGGGCATGGGCCCTCCCTGAAAAAAAAAAAGAGGGCGGCACGCCCCGGGACAGGAGCGGCCAGCCAGATACCGGACTGCAGGGACTTTCCCTTTCCGGGGTGGCCTTCCCCGATCAGGAGGGCCGGAACCCGCAGGACACAACCATCCGGGTCTCGCACAGGGGCATCTCGGATATGGCATTGATCCATATGAACACAAAAGATGGAAGCGTCACACTGAGACTCCATCCTTTTATATATGAAGTGGAAATCATCCAGGGGAATTATACCTTCAATGACTGCCTCTAATAAAGGATTCACCCTTTTGGAAATCATGGTCAGCCTGGCCGTACTGGCCATTGTTCTTGCCACGCTTTTCAGACTTCAGTCATCCACCGTCGGCCTGGCCGAGGCCGGGCATTTTAAATCGGCCGCTCCGCTTCTGGCCCGCCAGCTGATCGCCGGAATGGCGGAAATAAATTATGACCCCGATGACACCTCCGGTGAATTTACAGGCGAGTTTCAAGGCTACACCTGGGTCTGCGAACTCGAATCCGCCGGTGACCACGGCGGAATGGAGGAATTTCTATCCGAAGACCGGGCCGAACAATTAAAAAAGATTTCCCTTGATATTTACAGCCCGGGCAGGGAGCGGCGGTTCACCATTGAGACATGGCGGTTTGCAGATGCTGAAAAATAAACCGGATTCAAAAGGATTCACCCTGGTCGAGGTCCTGGTGGCCCTGGCCGTTTTTTCCGGGCTGATGATGACCCTGTTCTCCTCCTTTAACGCCTTTACCGCCTCAAGCAGGATGATAAGGGACTATGAAAAGAAAAGCAGGGATGCAGGCCCAGGGCTGGATACCCTGGTATCGGACCTGGAGCAGGTATTTGCCCTCCAGCCGCCCCGGCTGATGGAAACCGGGACCGAGGATGCCCAGTCCCAGGAAAAATTCAGATTTGCCGCTGCCATTGACCAGATCGACGGCCGCGCCTTCTCGCGGCTGGAATTTACCTCCCTCAGCCCGGTGCAGTTCCGCAGCAGCCCGGACCGCCCCCTGGGCATCACCGGGCTGGTCTATTATGTATCCGCCCATGGGGAACGTATGGATCTGCACCGCTCCGATACCCCAATTCATTTTCCCGACAGAGACCAGCCGTCCCCCTGCACCGACCCTGTGGTGGTCAAAGATATCGAATCCTTCGATTTGACCTTTATCGATATTGAGGGAGAAGGCCACGACCGCTGGGATTCCCGGGACGAAGAACTTGACTATGGGCTGCCGGCCCGGGTTGGCATCGCAATCACCCTGGGCCGGCACCAGGGCAGCAGAAAGATATCAACCCAGGTGGCCATTCCGGTGAGGGTTGAAAAATGAACCAGGGCCAAAAGAGAATGAACAATTCCGGTATGGCTCTGGTGGCGGTGCTGGCCGTCATATCCATCCTTCTTGTGGCGGCCCTTGGGCTGGCCAGAAAGACAGGCACCCTGGCCATGGCCTCGGCCATTGATGCCGAGCGGATGGTGGCCCGGGAAAGGGCCATGACCGGTATCCATCTGGCCATGGCCCTCTTGGCCGAAGACGGGGCAGCCACGAAGCTCGATTCCGTCCAGGAAGACTGGGCCCGGCCCGGGGCGCTGGCCCGGGCCGTCGAAGGGCTGGGGATCCCAAATGAAAAGCTGACCATCGACATCCGGGACGAACGGGGCAAGCTGCCCCTCAATGCCCTGATCAAAAAACACCCGGGCCGGGAACTGAATCCCGAGGCCTTCAGGGTCTGGGAAAATTTTTTTCTGGAAATGACCGATGACCCCGCGCCCATCCTGAACAGCATACTGGACTGGATGGACCACAGGGACGACGAGGCCGTCACCGGCATATCCGGCGCCGAATCCGATTATTATCTTTCCCTTGATCCGCCCTACACCTGCGCCAACGGGCCTTTCACCCATATCTCGGAGCTTTTCCTGGTCAAGGATGTCTCCCCGGCACTCTTTGATTCCGGCCCAAAGGGAGATGCGGAACAAGAAGAAACGGAACCCGTTGTTATCCCGGAGGAAACCATCACGGTCCACGGTATTGACCCGGAAAAATCAGGCAAGGCCTTTTACTCATTTTCCCAAAGGGTGAATATCAACACGGCCAATGAAACGGTGATCCGCGCCCTGCTCCCCAGGGACAAAATCGACTTGGCAAAAGACCTTGTCTCCTATAGAATCGAAAAAACCGAGGACGGGGAGTTCATAAATCCCCTTGATAGGGGATGGCCGGACCTTATGGCCGGATTCAGCCAGGAGGAAAAAAAATCCTTCGAGGCCCTCATCCGTTACGATACCGACCTGTTCAGGGTCCGGTCAAAGGCAAGGGAAAATTCAACCCAAACAACCGTCCACGCATTGATCCGACGAACCAAAGACAAGCTGACGGACAAATGGTCATGCAGAATCCTGCAGGTTACAAAGGACAACTAGATGGCATGCCTCTATCTGGATATTGATGAAACCGGCATTTCGGCCCGTACGCCCCACCAAAGGGACGGCAGCCCCCCTGTCCGGATCAATTTTGAAGACCTTCCGGAAACCGACAGCGGCGCATCGCAGTTTGACACCGCCCTGGGAATGCTGGACCCGGCAGCAGGCCTTTCGGAATGCAAGCAGGCGGTGGTGACCCTGCCGCCGGACTGGGTATGGTTCAGGTACACCAGCCTTCCCTTTAAGGACAAAAAGAAACTGGGACAAATCCTGCCCCTTGAACTCACCCCCTCTTTTCCCGATCCGGACCCGCCCGTGGTCCAGGATTTCCATGTGTCAAAATACCCGGTCAAGGGGAATCTGTACCTGGTCTTCACCGGGACCCTGGCGAAAACAAAAATCCAGGGGATTTTCACCGCCCTGTCCGCCATGGGTATCGCCCCCGCCGTTATCACCCCCAGGGGGCTTGTCCAGGCCCTGGCCTTTGCACGGGAACAACGGGATTATTCAGAATTACTCTATATCCACAACACCAGGACCGAAGCCATCCTGACCCTGGTAAAAGAGGGATTTCCCATTATGGTCCGTGCGCTGAAACAAATGGAATCCGATCCGGCGCCCAGCCTGGCACGGGAAATCCGGTCCACCCTGGCCTGCGCCGGGGTGAGGCTGAACCTGGCCCCTGAAACACTCCGGGGGCTGCCGGTATTTTTGTCCTCCCAGGCACCTGAAGAGGGCCTGGCGGATCGGATCAACGCGGCTCTGAAAGAGGCCGGGCGCCCCCTTCAGGAAGCCGGCCGGCCGCCGTTACAGGTAAAGGAAGTGGCGGTACCGCCCTGGGAAGAGATGGTCTCGGCGGACCACCGCCCCGCCCATCTGCTGAATTTCTGTGTGGGCCCCTTTCGGACAAACTCCTTCTGGAACAAATATAAGGGGCGGCTTATCACCACCCTGGTGCTGGCCCTTCTGGTATTCGGCCTGGGGGTAATTGACCTCCACCGGAAAAATTCAGCCCTGGATGCACGGATAACCAGCGTGCGCAAGGCTTCCATGGCCGTATACCAACGGACCTTTCCCCGGTCCGGCCCGGTACCGGCCCACGCCCCCCTGATGCTCATGGAATCCAAGGTCAAGCAGGCCCGCCTGTCCCGGCCCGGACAGGGGGCAACGGCCCTGCCCCAAGTGCCCAGGATCGGGGTGATGGAGATTCTCCACGAGTTATCGGCCAGGATCCCCGGGGACATCGACGTGGAGATTACCCGGCTCGCCCTAAACCATGACCGGCTGGTTCTTACCGGTCTGACAGCAAACTTCAACCATGTCGACCGGATCAAAGGACTGGTCCAGGCATCCCCCCGGTTTAAAAATGTGAGCATCCAAAGTGCAGCGGCCGACAAAACCGGTAAACAGGTGAGATTTAAATTCATTCTGGAGATCTAAATGGGCAGCTTAACAGACAATTTTTCAGAAAGGTTATCATCCAGGGAAAAACAGATTGTTTTAGGCGGAGGGATTCTGGCCGTCCTCTTTGTATGCATCCAGTTCATCTACCTGCCGGCCTACGATAAAAACATTGCCCTTGGCCGGACCCTGGCCGCGGAACAGGCCGCCCTGGAACGGATCGGCATCCTTGAAAGGGAATACCGTGATATGGCCCCGGACAACCGGGAGGCCGCCGCCCTGATAAAGAACCGCAAAAAAGGCTTCACCCTCTTTTCCTTCCTGGACCGGCAGGCCTCCCAAAGCGGTGTCAAAGAACATATCGACTATATGAAACCCAACTCCCGGGAGCTGGACAACCAGCCTTTTTCCCTGGCTGTGGTCAAGCTGAAACTCAAAAAAATCGTTCTAAGGGATTTTATCCGCTTTGTGGGCAAGGTGGAATCCCCGGAGAACGGCATCCGCATCGTTTCCCTATCCCTGACCAAATCAGGCAAAACGGGAAATCTTCTGGACGCCACAATTGAGGCCCAGACAATAATGGCCAAAGGAGGGGGGGCATGAAGGCGGTTTTCTTCATAGTCCACCTGGTCCTGGCCACCCTGGCCGCCTGGCAGGGGTATATGATCTTTTTTCCGGATCAGGTCCATCGGCCCTCTCCCGCAGTTGCCGACCAGAACCCGGCGGTTTCAAGCCGTCCCCTTGCAGAGTCTCCCCACCGGCCGGGAGTCCCCGGAATAAAGGGGCAGGCCGTTGTAGTACAGCGCAATTTATTTAAGGTTGCCGTGGACAAAGACCGGCCCGGGGGGGCGGCCAGCCCCGGGACACCCACTGCCGAATCCCGGCCGGAAAAGACCACATTGAAACTGGTTCTCTGGGGCACGGTGGCAGGAAAAAACCAGAAGGCCAACTGGGCAGTGATCGAAAATAAAAAAACACGAACCCAGGATCTCTACCGGACCGGCGACCGGATCATGGGGGCCGAAATAAAAAAGATCACCCGGAACCGGGTCATTCTGACCCTGGACGGGAAGGACCAGATGCTGGAAGCGGAAACCAAATCCTCCCCGGACCGCGTCAGCAAGGTGCCCGGAACCAAAGCAGGGCCCGCCCCAGGCGCCCCCAATATAACAGGGACCGGTGACGCATCCCCCGGCGCGGCCCTGGGCCGGCTCAGGTCCAGGCCTTACATGAAGGACGGCACCCCCCAAGGCCTGCTGATATACGGTATACGACCGGGATCCCCGCTTCTGGCCATGGGCCTGCGCAACGGCGATATCGTCCAGACCGTCAATGATATTGAAATCAACACGCCAAAGGATCTCAAAGAGCTTGCCCGGGAACTGGATCCCGATTTTGAAATTAAAATAACCCTGTCCAGAAGGGGACAGGAAAAAGAGATATTTTACAAAGGAGCAGATGAATGATGAATGGATTTTCCCTGTCCCCTATATGCCGCCCCCTGACACGGATTCCGGTGTGGCTGATGATACTGGCCCTATTCGCTGCCGGCCCCGGGCCATGGGCCGCCCATGCCCAAAAAGCCAAGGTTCCGGCGGAAGAATACGTTTCCATTGATTTTGACAATGTGGATATCAAGGTATTCATCAAGTTCATCAGCAAGCTGACCGGCAAAAACTTTGTGGTGGACAGTCGGGTCAAAGGCAAAGTCACCGTGATTTCCCCCACCAAGATATCCGTAAAAGAGGCCTACCAGGTATTTGAATCGGTATTGGAAATCCACGGGTTTTCAACGGTCCATTCCGGCAAGGTAACCAAAATCATTCCGTCGCCATCGGCCCGGGCGGACAATCTGGATACCCGGGTGAGCAAGGCGCCGGAAAAGGCATCGGACCGCCTGGTGACCCGGCTCATTCCCCTGGATTATGCGGATACGGATGAACTCAAGCGCCTGTTCACCCCCCTGCTGCCCAAAGGTAGCGTGGTCCTTTCATACAAGGACACCAACATGCTCATTGTCACAGCCACCCTGTCCAGCATCGAACGGATCCTGAAAATCATCCGCAGCATTGATGTGCCCAGCATCGGAAAAAGAATATCGGTCATTCCTGTGGAAAACGCAGATGCGGCCAAACTGGCAAAAACCCTGTCCACTGTGTTCAAGGCCAGGATCAAAACCGTCAAAGGCAAGGCCCCGGTGTTGGACATGGTCACCTTTACGGCCGACGAACGGACCAACGCCATCATCCTCCTGGCCTCCAAGGTGGAAACCCAGCGGGCGAAGGAACTGATCGAACTCCTTGACCAGCAGGTGCCCAAGGGGGACGAACGGATCAGGGTCTATTACCTGGAACACGCCCTGGCCGAAGACATGGCCAAGGTGCTGCAGAAAATCCCCACCGAAAAAAAAGGCTCATCAACGGCCAAGGGTAAAAAAGAGGCCCCCATCCTTTCCCAGAAGGTCAACATCAATGCTGACCCCGCCACAAACTCCCTGATCATCATGGCTGAAAAAGAAGATTACCCGGTGCTGGAGGAAGTGATCGCCAAACTGGACATCCCCAGGGCCATGGTCTATATCGAATGTCTGATCATGGAGGTCAATGTCACCAAGGGGCTGAACATCGGCACGGAATGGCAGACGACCCAGACATTCAGCGACGGGGACAAAGGGGTCTCCGTTGGCTTCGGGGGCAATGGAGACAGCGGGTTCACCAATTCAAGCACCCTGGCCGGCGGCAGTCTGCCCAAAGGCTTTTCCGTTGGGGTGCTGGGCAAATCCTTCAGCATCGGAGGGGTCTCCTTTCCTGACATCAAGGCCGTGGTCAATGCCCTTCAGACCGACGAAGATGTGAATATCCTTTCCACCCCCCAGATCCTGACCACGGAAAACGAAGAAGCCGTGATCACCGTGGGCAGCAACATTCCCTATCAGACCCGGTCCGCCGCCGACTCGGGCACTGAAACCTACTCATCCTACGAATACAAGGATGTGGGCATCACCCTGAAAATCACCCCCAGAATTTCCAAGGGCCGGATGGTGCGGCTGGATGTATTCCAGGAACTGACCAAACTGACAAACGTGAACCAGGACGACGGCACGGACCGCCCCACCACCCTCAAGCGGCAGATAGAGACCACCATCATTGTTGAAGATGCCAATTCCGTGGTCATCGGCGGGCTCATTGACGAAACCATGAGCCGTACCAACAGTAAAACCCCCTGCCTGGGGGATGTACCCGGACTGGGCTGGGCATTCAAATCCGTGGTTGAGGGAGAGGATAAAACCAACCTCTATGTTTTCCTGACCCCGAGGGTCATAAAAAGCCCCCTGGAAGCCAGGGACCTATACAATGACAAGAAAAAGGAAATCGACGGTGTCCAAAGCGGCGAAGTCCGCCTTTTTGAAAGAGTCGAACGGGCCGGCAAAATTATCTCCGGCCAGGGCGGGACGGCGCCGGAAGTAAGAGAGAGGCACTAAAGGACGCACACCTATGATCGCACATCTGGTTGACATCATGGCCGAGTTATCCCCCTTGTCCGGGGCGGACAAAACAAAGCTTTTGAACACCCTGACCCAGAATCCGGGCACCGTCACCGAGCCTGCGGTAAAAACCCGGCTGATCCAGGAGGGGGTTGTGCTCAACGCACTGGCCCAGGTTTATGCCATGGACATTTTACCGGGCATTCCCCTTTCCGGTGCTGCCAGCGAGTGGACCCGGGAAATCTCCCAGCAGTTTCTCAAAAAATCCTGCATGGTGCCCGTCATCACGCCGGAGGCCACCTTCATTGCCATCAATGACCCCACAGATCCCTGCCCTGCCGACGATCTGGCCAATTACCTGGCCCGCTGCCAGGCCGCCGCCCCCACCCGGGTACTGGCGGCCCGCCAGGATATTTTCACCGCCATCAACACCTTTTACGAGCAGACCGAAGACCAGGCCCGGCAGCTGGTGGAAGATATTGAGGAGGGCAGCGAATACCGGATCGACGGCGACGGGGAGACCGCCGACCTGTTGGACGACACCAGCGACGCCCCGGTGATCCGCCTGGTCAACCACATGATTGCCAAGGCCGTCAAGGCACTGGCCAGTGACATCCACATCGAACCCTTCCAGGACAGCCTGTCCGTCCGCTACCGCATCGACGGCATCCTCTACCCCATGCTCACCCCGCCAAAAGGGGTGCAGTCGGCCCTGGTTTCACGGATCAAGGTCATGGCCGGGATGAACATCGCGGAAAAACGGGTCCCCCAGGACGGCCGGGCCCAGGTCAGAATCGGTGACCAGGAAATCGATCTTCGGATATCCACCGTGCCCACGGGATTCGGGGAGCGCCTGGTCATGCGCCTGCTCAACAAATCCGGATACTTTCTGGCCCTGTCTGAATTCGGCATGGCCGAGTCCAACCTGGCCCGCATCAATACCATCATCCGCCAGACCCACGGCATTGTCCTGGTCACCGGCCCCACGGGCTCGGGCAAAACCACCACCCTTTATGCCGGCCTCTCTGAGATCAATTCCCCGGAAAAAAACATCATCACCATTGAAGACCCCGTGGAATACAACCTCACCGGCATCGGACAGATCCAGGTCAACACCAAAACCGGGGTGACCTTTGCCAAGGGGCTGCGCTCCATTGTCCGCCAGGACCCCGACGTGATCCTGGTGGGGGAGATCCGGGATATAGAAACCGCTGCCATCGCCATCCAGTCCGCCCTCACCGGCCACCTGGTCTTTTCCACCCTCCACACCAACGATGCGGCCGGGGCCGTCACCCGCCTGGCCGACCTGGGGGTGGAACCTTATTTGATCTCCTCTTCAGTGAACACGGTGATCGCCCAGCGCCTGGTCCGGGTCCTCTGCCCCGAATGCAAGGAGGCGTTTCGTATCAAAGAGGCGGATATTGCCGCCATCCGCCCCAACGGCGAGCAATGGGTGGGAAAAACCGTGTACCGGCCCAGGGGCTGCCCAGCCTGCTTCAACACCGGGTATTCCGGCCGACAGGCCATATTTGAAATCATGGACCTGGACGAGGAACTCAGAAGCCTGATTCTCACCACCTCGGATGCGGGCAGGCTCCGGGAGGCGGCCATACAAAAGGGCATGACCACCCTGCGCCAGGACGGCATGAAAAAAGTGTTCCAAGGCATCACCTCCATCCGCGAGGTTCTCCGGGTCACCCAGGAATAATGATGATGTTGATATCCATTACATTGGTCAGTGTCGGACCTGTGATCACCAGGCTGCCCAGAGGCCTGAAAAAATTATAGGCATCATTATTGTCCAGGTATTTCACCGGATCAAGGTGTTTGGATATTGCCTGCTCAACGGTGGTGCTGTGGATAACGGCGCCTGCGGCATCCGTCATTCCGTCCGTGCCGTCGGTTCCGGCACACAGCGCATATATGTCACGGGTCTCCTTCAGGCAGATGGCCAGGGCCAGGGCCAGTTCCTGGTTACGCCCGCCGCGGCCGCTTCCCGTGACATGAACCGTGGTTTCCCCGCCCATGATCAGGCAGGCCGGGGGCGCCAGCGGCTGGCCGGCCTGCCTCACCTCCATTGCGATTGAAGCCAGCACCCTGGCAACCTCCCTGGCTTCCCCCTGCAGCCCGGAAGCCAGAATACCCGTATTGTATCCCAAGGCTTCGGCTTTGGTGCGTGCCGCCTGCAGGGCCAGGCGATTATCTGCGATGATGGTGTTGGTAACATTACCGAAAACCGGATCCCCTTGTTTCGGCGTCTCGGGAACCCGCCCCTGGATCCCCGCCTCAATGTGTTCAATAACGCCGGAGGGCAGCCTTGTCTCAAGTTTGTATTTGGAGATGATCTCCCTGCAGTCCGCAAATTTAGTGGGATCCGGTGCCGTAGGGCCCGAACCGATATCTGTAAATTCACTGCCGATGACATCTGAAACAATAAGGGTGATGCCCCGGGCCGGAAAGGCTTTTTTGGCCAGATTACCGGCCTTAATGGCGGAAAGATGCTTCCGTATGGTATTGATTTCACGGATGTCCGCACCGCAGTCAAGCAGGACATCGGTAGCGGCCTGTTTTTCTTCAAGGGAAATGCCCTCAACGGGCAGGGTTAAAAGCGCGCTTGCCCCGCCGGTTATAAGGCAGAACACAAGATCCTTTTCGCCGGCCTCTGCCAGCATCCCGGCCATCCGTCTGGAGGCCGCCAGCCCGGCCCTGTCCGGCCGGGGATGGGCCGCTTCTGCCACTTCAATCTTTTGAAGGTTAGCCCGGTGGCCGTTCTTAACGATCACCATTCCCCGGTATAACCGGTCTCCCAGAATCTGCTCCAGGGCCCCTGCCATGGGAGCTGCGCCCTTTCCGGCCCCGATCACAAAAATTTTTTTGTAGGAATCAAGATCATGGGCCTGCTGGTTTATGAAAAGGGTATTCCCTTCTCTTTTAACCCATTTTTTTACGGCATTATCCGTCCTGACGGCCCTTAATCCCTCATTAAATATGGCGGTTAGATGCGTATTGATCGTCTTCATTATTACTCCTTTAACCTGTGGCAACAGCCTAACGGCTTTTCCGCGATTGATCAAGTGAATTTTTATACAATTTGTTCACTTTTTCACTATTTTTTCTTGACATCCTTGTTTTAATCCCATTATCGTTATCGCAACTTCTAACAAAGGGAGGAAAATCCGAATGAAAACAAATCTCAACTATCAGAAAAGAGTGGACTGCATTTGCGACATGATGAAGGCGGAGGGGATTGATGTCTTTATCGGGACAAGGGGCAACAGTATAACCTACCTGGGGGGTGTGTATGCCCCCTGGCGCAGTGCCGTGGTTGTGGACAAAGAAGGTTTTGTGGGACTTCATACCTGTTTTCTGGATTCCGAGCGGGTGAAGGACGAATGCTGGCTGGATAATGTGACCGGATGCGTCCCCCTTCCCGGCCTTGACATGTGGGAAGTGGTTGTTGACTGGATAAAATCCCATGGATATGAAAATGCAACCATCGGCATCGAACTGGGGCAGTCCGCAAGGGTCATGTCCGGATTTCTATGGGCCACTGAATTGCAGTACCTGCAGGACAATTTGCCCCAGGTAAAAATCGTAAATTCTGTCAGCCTGGTGGACCGGGCCAGCTATGTCAAGGATTCCGAGGAAATTAAACTCCTGCGACAGGCAGCGGCCATGGCGGATGCGGCCCAGGAACGGGTAAAAGAGTCTTTGTATATCGGTATCCGGGAAACTGAAATCGCCGGAATTGCTGAAATGGAATTGCGGCGCCTGGGGACGGAGTTTCACTGGCCCGTCACCGGTTCCAACGAAATCGCCTCCGGGTATAGAACCTGTTATCCCCTGGGCGGATGCACACCTGCCAGTGAAAAGATTGTCCAACGGGGAGAAAATCTGCTTGTTGACGTGCACCCCACCTATCAGAATTATTGCTCCGATCTTTCCCACAACTATATTTTCGGCAAACCGAGCAGCGCACAGCAAAAACTGGCGGACGCCTATCTTCAGACTTGTGAGACCCTCATCTCCAACCTGAAGGCCGGCACCACCATCAGGGAGGTGGCCCAGAAGGTCAACCAGGTACTTGATGAAAACGGATACCGGCCATTTACCCTTCCGGCCTACGGCCATGCCATCGGTGTGATCGGCCATGAGTGGTACCCCACCATTCTCGACAATGATGAATTCAGGGACATCGTCCTTGAGGAAAATGTCGTGGAAATCGCGGCGATTGTTATGAATGTACCGGAAGTCGGTGGAATGAGGCTTGAATGCCCCGTCAGGGTAACCGCATCCGGGGGAGAGGAACTGTGCAAAACCCCCTTGGAGCTGACAATCCTTGATCTATAGTCCAGCCGTGAGCCGTGCCCAGGCAGCCTCTTTCCTTCAACTCCGGGACAGAGGCTGCCGCCCCACGCCCCGCCTTTTGGCTTCAATTAATCCAAAGACGGCCGGGCCTGAACGGCTAACGGACCAGGAGCCCGTTTAAAAGAAGCGCAATGCCGTTGATGTACATTTTTTTATTCTGGTTTACCTCGGAAATGATGTAGGACTCCACAATAAACATTCTGTAAATCGAGTACAAGAGCCTGCTGGTCTGCTTGACATCAATATCCTTTGAAAATTTTCCCTGCAGGATGCCTTCTGTGAGCAGGCGCTCTATCAAATCCAGTGACCGCTGGTTCACCTCCCTGAACCGGATGACATTTGTTGAATGGGGAAAAACGGCGGGATCGTTTTTAATCACCTCCCGGAGGGGTTCATCCTCCATAAGGTATTCATACCCCTTCCGGCCCATGACAATGAATTTCTGAATGATATCATCTTCCTGGTTCACCGCCTCAACCACCCTGGCCTGCCATCTGATCAGTGCATGGGACAGGGTCTTTTCGTAAAGGTCCATCTTATCTTTGGCATATTTGTACAGGCCGCTTTTGGTAATTCCGATTTCACCGGCAATATCCTCTACTGTGGCCTTTTTATAGCCGTATCTCGCAAAAATATTAAGGGCCCTGCTGTACAAGAGTTCAAGGCGTTCAGCTCTTTTCGTCATAAACACAACTCATCATATTAGGCATTAAATCTGATTCATATATGATACGGAGAACCCCTTTGTCAAGAATCCCTGATGGGCTGAGATGAGTTGTTCGCGCGGCGGCATCGTCCCCTCCGCCCCAATGGCCGGGCACATGGTTTTCCTTTTTTTATGTTTCTTATTCCCGGGAGTGGTGGTATGATCCTGATCAAATCGAAACAATTTTCAATAAAATTAGTTTCCCCTCATTTGCAGGGGCCCAGGCTGCATTCACCGCTAAAAGGAAGGAAGGTTATGAATCTTACCATTAGAAAGAAACTGATCTTTGCTTTTCTCGCCTCAACCATTATCCCCATATTATGCCTGTGCCTAATCCTGGGCAACAGCATCAGGAAGGATTTACTTGAAAATTTCTATGACGCCACCGGCAATGAACTGTCCCGCATTGAAAATGCCATTGGGATTTTCCTGGATGATATAAAGGAAAATGCGGTGATGGCGTCCAGCCATGAGGATGTCGTGATGATTGACGACACCATCACCTCATTCATAAATGAGACCAGCGAAAAAGGGGTTCAGGATTTTGAAACCAGTCCATTGGAGAAAAGAGTCCTGTCCTTTTTCCATACCATCAAAAAAACCCATAAAAGCTATGTTGAGGTCTTTCTGGGCACGGAACTGGGCGGATTTACCATTGCAAGCGATATGAAACTGCCGGCCGGTTATGATCCCAGAGGCCGGCCCTGGTATAAGGAAGCCAAGGCCAACCAGGGCAAACCCCTGATCACCAAGGCGTATAAGTCAACCACCGGCGATGCCGTTGTCAGCGCCACCCGTACCATCTTGAGGGACGGCAAAATGGTGGGCGTGGTGGGATTCGACGTCACCCTGAACGCATTAACCGATTTCATCAAGGGCATTAAGATCGGAAACAGCGGCTATGTCATCCTGATCCAGGACGACGGGGTTATCCTGGCCGATCCGGGGCATGCGGACACAGCATTCAAAAAACTGGATGATACCGGTATCCCCGCCTTTTCGGAAATTCAGAAAAAGGAAGCGGGAAACCTGGATTTTGAACTGGACGGCACCCAGTACATTGCAAAGGTCATGACCTCCCCCGCCCTGGGCTGGAAACTGGTGGGGCTGATAAAGAAAAGCGAAATCATGTCAAAGGTATGGGCCCTGATTTCCATCATGGTGGTCATCGGCCTGATTCTGGCCGCCCTCTTTGCCGTCATGGCATTGTTCCTGGCAGCCTCCCTTGCCAAGCCCCTTATAAATACCACAGCAATGATCAAGGACATCGCCCAGGGCGAAGGAGACCTGACCAAACGGCTGGAGGTGAGCACCAAAGACGAACTGGGGGAACTGGCCCGGTGGTTTAACCTCTTTTTGGACAACCTCCAGACCATCATTAAGGATCTGGCCGCCAATGTGGCGGTGGTTGACGATTCCTCGGCCAAACTGCTTGATGTATCCAAACAGATGGAGGACGGCGCAAAAGAGTCTTCCCTTCTGGCCAACACCGTGGCCAGTGCATCGGAGGAGATGAGTTCAAACATGGAAGCGGTGGCCTCCACCATGGAAGATACCACCCACAATACCAATGTGGTGGCAACGGCCACGGAAGAGATGACGGCAACCATCAACGAAATTGCAAAAAATTCCGAGACGGCCAGGGGCATTTCAGAAAAGGCAGTATCACAGATGAAGGCGGCCAGCACCAAGATGGACACCCTGGGCAAGGCTGCCGAATCCATCGGAGCGGTCACCGAAACCATTTCCAATATCTCGGACCAGACCAATCTTCTGGCCCTGAATGCCACCATTGAAGCAGCAAGGGCGGGGGAAGCCGGCAAAGGGTTTGCCGTAGTGGCCAATGAAATAAAGGACCTGGCCTCCCAGACCGCAGCGGCCACGGCCGATATCCGTACCCAGATCGAGGGGGTCCAGACCACCAGCCAGGATACAGTCTCCGAAATCCAGGCCACGGCAGGGGTAATGGATGATATCAACAATATCATCACCACCATTGCAACGGCCATAGAAGAGCAGTCCGCCGCCACCAGCGAAATTTCCGCCAATGTCGGTCAGGTCTCCCAGGGGATTCAGGAGGTCAACCGGAATGTATCGGAAAGCTCCACCGCCATCGGTGAAATTACCAGGGACATCACCTCGGTGGACTCCGCTGCCCAGGAGATGTCCGACAACTCAAGCCAGGTGGCCGGAAGTGTCGAGGAACTCAAGCAGATGGCCATCAAGCTCAACCAGATCGTGGGACGGTTTAAATACTGATACCCGCCGCAACTTAACAGGCGCTGATCCGGAGGTAACGCTCAGGACCGGCCAAATCAAACCCGTTAAGGGGAGACCCCAGGGGCTTCCCTTAACGGGTTGAATGATTATTTTTCCCAGATCCTGACTCCTTGAGGGACCGCCTGTTCCAACCGGAATCAAACGGATGCCAACCTTTTTTACCGGAGCAATATGATCAAGCATATCAAGCCGATTCTGCCTGTTATTGGATGGCGGGAGTGGGTGTCACTCCCGGATCTGGGGGTCAACCAGATTAAAGTGAAAGTGGATACAGGCGCCCGCTCATCATCTCTTCACGCAATCAAACTAAACTTGTTTGAGCGGGACGGAGAAAAATGGGTACGGTTTCAGATCAATCCTTTGCAGGAGAAAACCACCCATAAAGTAACAGCCGAAGCCAAAATCATAGACTTCAGATCGATTCGGAGTTCAAACGGAATGGAAGAAATGAGGCCGGTCATCAGCACCCATATCAGCCTGCTGGGCCTTGAATGGCCCATAGAGCTGACCCTGTCAAACCGTGATGAAATGGGATTTCGGATGCTGCTCGGACGGCAGGCATTTCGTGACAGATTTTATGTGGACGCAGGCAGATCTTTTTATGGCGGCCAACCCAAAAAGAAAAAAGCCAGGAAAAAAATCCCCAGGGATTGATATCCCAAGATAAGGACACAGAGATGAAACTTGCCATTCTTTCACGGAATTTAAGATGCTACAGCACCCGCCGTTTAAAGGAAGCGGCCGAGCAGCGGGGGCACACGGTCAAAGTTCTGAATACCCTTAAATTCGCCATCGACCTTGAGCAGGGCAACCCGGACTTATATTTCCGGCAGAAACAGCTGTCCACCTACGATGCGGTTCTTCCCCGAATCGGTGCATCCATAACCTATTTCGGGACGGCGGTCGTCCGGCAGTTTGAACAGATGGATATCTTCTGCGCCAACACTTCGGCAAGTATTGCCCGGTCAAGGGACAAGCTAAGGAGCCTCCAGATTCTCAGCCGGCACCATATCGGAATCCCCAAAACAACCTTTGTCCGGGATAAAAAGGATGTGCTGCCGGCCATAGAAAGGGTCGGGGGCGCGCCGGTGATCATCAAACTGATAGAAGGGACCCAGGGCATCGGCGTTCTGCTGGCGGAAACGGTGAATTCCGCGGCAGCAATCGTCGAGCTGCTTCAAAGCCAGAAGCAGAGTGTCCTGATTCAAAAATTTGTATCTGAGAGCAAGGGCCGGGATATCCGCGCCTTTGTGGTGGGGGATCAGGTGGTCGGCGCCATGCGCCGGGTCGCCCAGGGGCAGGAATTTCGAAGCAATATCCACAGAGGGGGGTATGCAGAGCCGGTTGAGCTGAAAGACGCCTACCGGGAGACTGCGGTTCGTGCGGCACAAATCATGGGCCTCCGTGTGGCAGGCGTTGATCTGCTTGAGAGCAAGGAAGGGCCCCAGATTGTTGAAGTCAACTCCTCACCGGGGCTGGAGGGGATCGAAGGGTGTACCCAGTTGGATATCGCCGGCGCCATCATTGACTATATCAGCGCCCAGGTTAATTTTCCAGAGATCGATCTCCGCCAGCGCCTGACGGTCAGCCGGGGGTATGGCGTTGCGGAGATATATATACCGGAGGGCTCCGATTACATAGGCAAAACCATCCAGGGTTCAGGGTTGAGGGAAAAGGATATTTCGGTCTTAACCCTTCACCGTCATGCCAAAGTCATACCCAATCCAAAGCCCCAGAGGGAACTTGAAGCTGAAGACAGGCTTTTGTGTTTTGGAAAACTGGATTTCATGAGAGAATTGATTCCTGCCAAAATCCGCAAAAAACGGCGGGCAAAGGTGAAGATCCTGCCGGACCTGCCTGTGGCAGACGAAGTCTCCAGATTCCAGGATGACAATATTGCACCATCATCCCAGACCGAAGAAGAAGGTTAGGAGAAATCCACAGCCCCCCTTTATTCTGGTTTATTTTTCGGATCATCCTCTTGAGATCTCAGCAGTGATTTTTCTTCAAACACCTGTTTTTCAAGGCTATGGGTTTGCTGCCCCTTTTTCTTTCGTAGAATTTTATGGAAAAAAAGATTGTTGGGAACCTGTATGGTCGTTTGAGCGTCCCCGTCTGACGCGTCAAGGGTGGTAAAAATCAAATTGATGTTTCTAACCTTCCCGCCCACGCCTATCGTCATGGCCGGATCAATTATCTCGATATTGTCTCCGATGCGGAATGGATGGAAAATGATGAGCATCAGTGTACAGAGCAAATTGCTGAGTACGCTCCATAGGGCAACAAACCCAATGGCCACCATTGCCAATATCGTTGACGCAACAGCCCACAGGCTGTTTATTTTGATTCCAAGCTGCTGGAGTATCAATAAAAACGCGCCGATACAGATTACCCACTTCACCATCGACTGCATCTGCTGCAAAAAAGGCAGGGGCAATTGCCTGACTTCCAGTTTTTTCAGTGCCCCTTTTACAAGCTTCAACACCAGCAGACTTACGAACACGATAAAGATAATAACCAGCGCATTGTTCAGAATCCCGATGATGACTTCCGGCTGGAAAAGCTTTTTAATGGCCAAAAAAAGTTCATTGTAGATGTCTTGAAATGCGCCCATCTGGAATATCCCCCATGGTTTGGATGTGATTTCATCATTAATGAGAATGGCTCAATCTATCACGGCACCCGTGTTTGACACAACCGCGGCACCATTCCAATGGCGTTATCCTCTTTTATCATTCAGGATTCTTCACCTGCTGGGGTGCCGCCCCCCACGGGCCGTCCCCGGCGATACCCGACTGGCCCGATCGGCACCGGGCAGGCAACCAGAAAAAGATTCGTTAGATGATCATCTGGTTGATTTCCACGATGGGCAGGCAGACGGCCATGATGATGAGCCCCACCACCAGTCCCATGATAAGGATGATCATGGGTTCGATGAGGGCGGTGGCCGCCGTGATGGCGGCATAGACGTCCTTTTCGTAGAGATCGGCGGATTTTTCAAGGATCTTTTCCATCTCCCCGCTCTTTTCCCCCACCTGGATCATCTGCACGGACAGGGGAGGGAAATACCGGGTGCCGGAAAGGGCCTTGCCAAGTTCCCCGCCCTTTTCCACGGTTTCAGCGGCCGATTCTATCAGATTGGAAATCACCTGGTTGCCGGCCACGTTCCGGGTGATCTTCAGGGCGGTGAGCAGGGGCACCCCGTGTTCCAGAAGGGAGCCAAGGGTCCTTGAAAACCGGGCCACCGCCATTTTCCGGACCAGGGAGCCGGCGATGGGCAGGGAAATCATCACCCGGTCAGTGGCAAGAACGCCCTTTGGGGTCCGGCGGACCAGGTATAGTGCGCCGGCCGCAATCACAGGAAGCAGCAGCACCGCCCACCAGAAATCCAGAAAAAAGTCGCTCACCCCGATGAGCATCCGGGTGGGCCCGGGCAGGGTCTGGTTCATATCCGTGAAAATCCCCACAATGCCGGGGACGATATAGGTCATGAGAATCACCACCACCAGAAAGCCGATCATGGACATGATGATGGGATAGGCCAGGGAGGCCCAGATTTTTTTCTGGGTTTCCTCCCTTTTTTCGGCAAAGTCTGCCAAACGCTCAAGTACGATTTCAAGGGTTCCCGAGGATTCCCCGGCCGCCACCATGTTAATATATACCGAAGAAAAGATACCCGGATACAGGGCCAGGGATTCAGCAAAACCGCCGCCCTGCTCAATACTGTCCTTGATCCGGGAGAGCACCCGCTGCAAAGAACGGGAACCGGCCTGGTCCGCCACCGAGCCCACGGCCTTTACCAGGGGGAATCCGGCGGAAAGCAGGGTGGAGATCAGCCGGGTCACCATGGCAATTTCACTGGCCTTGACCCGGGAAAAATACCGGGCAAAAGCCGGCTGCCGGCCCGGGGTTTCGCCGGCAGGCTGCTTTGAATCAATCCGGTTCAAGGATGTGGGAAACAGGTCTTGATGCCTCAGTTTCTGCCTTGCCGCAGTCTCACTGTCGGCATCCACAATTCCTGACTTCTTTTTTCCTTTGGCATTCAGGGCTTTGTATTCAAATACGGACATGGCTCAACCTGCGAATTCCTTTTTACAATTCTTATAAGAATAACCGGTTCTGAAACTTTTATATACACCCTGCCATAAACTGGCAAACCTTTCCACGGGAATAGCAAAATTTTACCGAATAAAAACACAAACGCCCCCGGGAAATCAATCTCCCGGGGGCGCCGTTATACTCGCTGATACTTTTTTTACTGCACCATCTTGTCCGGCAGGTAGGAGACCACTTCTGGAAAGAGGGTGACAAAGACCACCATCAGCACCATGATGATAAAAAACGGGAGGGTGGCCCGGAGGATGGTGCTCACCTTTTCCCCTGAAATCCCCTGGATGACAAAAATGGAGAATCCCACCGGCGGGGTAATCTGGGAGAGTTCCACCATGAAAACCAGGAAGATGCCGAACCACAAGGGGTCGAATCCGGCCTCCACCACAATGGGCAGGACGATGGGCAGGGTCATGACCACAATGGAAATCCCGTCCAGCATCATGCCCAGCAGGATGTACATCAGCCCAACCACAAAGATCAGCAGATAGGGAGAGAGGTTCAGCCCTGCGATATATTCGCTCACCGCCCTTGCGATGCCCACAAATCCGACGATCTGGGAAAGAAAGGATGCCGCCAGGATGATAAAGCAGATCATGCAGGTCGTATTCACCGCATTGACCAGGGCTTCCCTGAAATTTGACCAGGTCAGGTTCTTAAAGGCCACGGCCAGGACCAGGGCGCCGATAACGCCGATGGCCGCCGCTTCCGTGGGCGTGGTGATCCCCATGTAAATCCCGCCCAGTACCGCAAAAATCAGGCCCATAATGGGGAACAATTCCTTGAGGGAGCGGATCTTTTCTTCCATGGTAAAGGTTTCGGTCTTATCCGGGACCACCGAGGGATTGACCATTGAAGCGGCCATGATATACAGGGAATAGCAGCCGGCCAGAAGCAGGCCCGGAATAACCCCCGAAATAAAGAGCTTGCCAATGGAGGTGTCGGACAAAATCCCGTAGATGATCATGATGAGGCTGGGGGGAATCAGGAAGCCCAGGGTGCCGGCACCGGCCAGCGAGCCGATGGCCAGGTTCTTGGAGTAGCCCCGGCCGGACAATTCGTCCAGGGTGATCTTCCCCACGGTGGCGGTGGTGGCGGCGGAAGAACCGGAGACGGCGGCAAACAGGGAGCAGGCAAATACATTGATGTGCAGAAGCCGGCCCGGAATTCTGGAGAGCCAGGGCAGAAGCCCGTTGAGCAGCTTGGTGGAAATGGCCGTCCGGTAGAGGATTTCCCCCATGAGGATGAACAGGGGCAATGCCGTCAGGGACCAGGAATTGGTGGAATTGTAGATGGAGTTGGCCAAAAGCCCGCCGATCTTATCCCAGACAGAAATCACCGGGGGCAGGTTCAGGTCGAATACCAGCATGCCGAAAATCCCGGTGCACATCAGGGAAAAGCCGATCCACAGCCCGGAGAAGAGGCAGAGAAACATAAAGCCGAAAAGCACCACAGTCATCAATAAAGGATCGGAAATCATGTAAACCTCTTTAACAGCCTTGCCACAAGCTGGAGATCAAACAAAATCAAACCAACGGGTATCATCAGCTGCGACAGGTAAATTGGGGTTTCGGAAATGGTATCGGCGCGCATGTCCAGCTGCCATGAATCAAAGACCATGACGCCGGCATAGTAGAGGGCAAAGGTGGTGGCCGCCAGGGCAACCACCGTGGCCAGGACATCCAGAGCCGCCTGTCCCCGCTTGCCCAGCACCGATGTGAGCAGGGTGATTTTGATGTGCCCGTCCTCCTTAAATGTATAGGCCAGGCCCAGCATCACCACCCCCACGAAAAAATAGGCGCTGTACTCGTCGGAAATCAAGGTGGAGGTATTGAACACCGAGCGCAGCAGGATTTCCACTGCAATGAAAAGGACGATGAGCACCATGAAAAAGGCGGAGAGAAAGGCCCCCCCGGTGGAGAGCCTTTCTACAAGTGTTATGAATTTCTTCATTTGGTGTACTTTTCAAGCAATGCTTTGGTTTTGGCATCCGCTTTTTTGGCAAACCCGTCAACAATGGGGCCTGCGGCCTTGTCCATCTCGGCAGCCAGGGCATCGGAGGGATCGGCAATGGTGAATCCCTTTTCCTTGATCACGGACAGGGCTTCCATGGTTTTGGATTCAGAGGCCTGCCACTGGGCGGCTTCGGTTTCCGCAGCAGCCTTGAGGATGGCATCCTTCTGATCCTTGGACATGGCGTTCCAATAATCCATGTTCACGGTGACCATGTTCAGGGGGAAGGCATAATAGATATTGGTAAAATGATCCAATACTTCCCAGAACTTGCCGTTCTTGGTGGATTCAGCGGAGGTGAGGACGGAATCGATCATCCCGGTTCTCAAAGAAGAGTAGACCTCGCCCCAGGGCAGGGCCAGGGGAGCGCCGCCCAGTTCCCTCAGGAAATTGGCGCCGTTTTTGTCATAGGTACGGGTTTTAAGCCCCTTGATGTCGGCGACACCGGCAACAGCCTTTTTGGTGACCAGTCCCGAGGGGGGCCAGGGTGCGGCATAAAGGAGCTTCTGGTTCCATTTGGCAGCGGCTTTTTCATACAGGGGTCTGGCGTCTGCGTACAGGGCTTTGGCTTCTTCAAAGGAGCCGGCCAGCCTTGGCAGGGAGGATAGCCCGAAAACATGGGCGGAGCCGGAAACACCCCCCATGAGGATGTCGCTCATGGGCAGCTGGGCGTCTTTCACGGCCTTGAGCAGTTCAGGGCCTTTGAACCCCAGGCTGCCGCCGGGATGTACCGTGATATCCAGGCTGCCGCCGGAATATTTATTGGCAAGCTCGGCAAATTTCATGGCCCCAACGGTATGAAAGCTGGTGGACCCGTAAATGGCGTTCAAATCCAGCTTCATTGTTTTTCCGGCCCAGGCCGGGGCTGCGGCCATCATGACCATGAGGGCAACGAGGATCGATTTTTTCAGTGCACGCATTGTACAAACTCCTTTTTTATTACGATTAATATAAATGAACTGCAAAACTCCTGCAGCGGTCTGCTCCTTTTCCTTAAATCTGGATCATATACTTTTCAATCCGCTGTCTGAAAACAGGGTGGTTGAAAAACTCATTTCCCATGGCGGCCGGGGATTTAACCCCCATATCCGCCTTCCGGATTTCTTCAAATTCTTCTGCGGCTTCCCGGTATATGCGGTGGGCCTGTGCCAGGGTCACCTTCTCAAACCGAATCCGGTTTCCCGGTACGCCCTGGGCCAGGCGGTCCAGGTCCGTGGAAATCACCGTGGCGATTTTGGCATATCCCCCCACGGTCTGTTCGGCCAGAAGGACAATGGGCTGCCCGTCTTCCGGGATCTGTACCCCGCCGGGCAGGCTGGGCTCGGAAATAATACTCCTGGGCATCCCCGGTTTCAGTTCCACGGCCGTTCCTGCCAGCCGGTACCCCATGCGGTTGGCCTTGTCCGTTATTGTAAAAACCGAATTAAAAAAGATCTCCAGGCCCTTATCAAAATAAGCATCCTGGGGACCGGGAACCGCCCGAAGTACCATCTCATCAGGATGGTCGGGAATCCATTGCCCGGGCAGTTCCCTTAAGCAATCCCCCCCCTGGGCGGCGGCGCGCTGGATCACATCACCGGCAGCCGCAAGCCGCCCGTCAATGCCGCCGATTCTGGCACCGATATAGGTGGACCGGCTGCCCATGACCTCGGGAACCTCAATGCCGCCGGACAGGGCCAGGTAGGCCCGGCACCCCTTGTCCGCCGCCCCCATGGCAATACGGTCCCCGGGGCGGACCCGGTGGGCGGCCCAGTTGCGGCAGGGCCTGCCGTTGACCGTCAGCCCCATGTCGGCACCGGCCACGGCCAGGACCATATCATCCAGGACGTCCATCTGAGCGCCCATGAAGGTAAATTCCAGAACCGCGCAGGACTCGTCATTTCCCGCCAGAATATTGGCCAGGCGCCCTGCCCGCTTATCCAGCATGCCGCAGGGGGGCACTCCGAACTGCTGAAACCCGAACCGGCCCAAATCCTGGACCGTTGTGAAAGGGCCGGGTGAAATGATTTTCAAGGCATTCATTCAACAGCCTCCCCGGCCCTGGCGGCGTCGGCCATCCGCCTGAATTCATCCAGGGTAATGGGCTTGAACCGGAGCCGGTCACCCGCCTTTAGCAGAATAGGGTTCTCCCGCCGGGGATCAAAGAGTTTCACCGGACACCTGCCGATGAGCTGCCAGCCGCCTGGGCTGTCAATGGGGTAGATCCCGGTCTGGTTGTTGGCAATCCCCACAGAACCTGCTGGCACCCGGGTACGTGGGGTGGACAGCCGGGGGGTATGGATTTTCTCGGAGAGCCCGCCCAGGTAGGGGAACCCCGGGGTGAACCCGATCATGTATATGGGATAGAGGGGCGCGGTGTGAACGGCCACCACCTCCTGGGGCGTGAGCCCGTTGACTTCGGCCACATGGGCCAGATCGGGCCCAAAACTTTCATGGTAGCATACGGGAAGTTCCACCACCTCCGGCTCCGGCAGGGGCATGCCGGCAAGGCCGGCATTGGTCTGTTCAAGCAGAGGGATCAAGGTATCCGGATCTGTAATCAGCGGATCGTAGATGAGCACCAGGGAACAATAGGTGGGAATAATCTCTTCCACCCCCCGGGGCATCTCCTGTGCCAGCCGCCCGGCCACCGCCCGGATGCGGGTATTGACCTCCGGATCAATGAAATTTGCAAATTCCATGAGCAGGCCCCTGTCCCCTGCCGGCCGGAATACCGGATTGTTGTAAATCTGTTCGGTTGCCTCTGCCATTCACCCGGTCCCGTTTAGGTTCACTCTGTAATAACAATGGTTAAATTAGAAAATATACTTGTCATATATTTATAAATTATGTCAAGTATATTTAACATATGCTATTTAATCTTCTATCCGGCCATGGCGGTAACAACGATTTCACGGGCTTCCAGGCCCGTCCGGATCTCTTTTACCAGATTCACGGCTTCCTGGTTATCCCCGTGGACACAAAGGGTCTGGACATCCAGTTCAATGCGGGACCCGTCGCTGGCAATGACAAATCCCTCGGCCATGTCCAGGGCCCGTTTTGCCACCTGAGCAGGATCTGAAATCACCGCACCAGGCTGGTTCCGGGGAACCAGTGTCCCCTCCGGTGTATAGGCACGGTCCGGAAAAGCCTCAAAGACCACATTGAGCCCCAGTTCAGCCCCCGTCTGCCGCATGGTCTCCCCCTTTTTTCCGGCCAGGGCGACGAAACGCAGGTCCGGGTCCAGGCTGAGAACGGCCCGGGCAACAGCGCGGGCAGCCGCCTTGTTTTCCACGGCATCCAGATAAAGGGCGCCATGGGGTTTGACATGCTGAAGCCGCACCCCATGGACCCGGCAAAACGCCTGGAGCGCCCCGATCTGGTAAACCAGGTATTGCTGGATCTCCTGGGGGCTCAGGTTCATCTTCCGCCGGCCGAATCCCATGAGGTCCGGATAGCCGGGATGGGCACCGACCCCCACCTTGTTCTCCTTTGCCCAGCGCACTGTGGCATCCATGACCAGAGGGTCTCCGGCGTGCCAGCCGCAGGCCACATTGGCCGAGGTGATATACGGCATGACATCCCTGTCCATACCGATGGTGTAATTGCCGAAGCTCTCGCCCATGTCGCAGTTCAAATCAATTGTTTTAATCTCAGGGGTATTCATTGCTTGTCCTCCGGTTTCAGGAAACCATGAATTGAACGATCCGTTTCCTGAAGGTTTCCAAATGATGTGTCAATAATTGTTTCAGCCCCTCCCCGTCCTTTGCCTCAAGACATGCGATGATCTGTTCATGTTCCTCAATGACGCTTGCATAATGGTCTTCAAGGCTCTGTTCCGGCCCCACCACCGTATTATAGGAAAGATAGGAAAGACGCTTGGCCTCGCATCTTACATCGTGGACCGCACGGATTAAAAATTCATTCTGAGAGGCGGAGGCCAGTGCCATGTGAAAGTCATGGTTGGCTTCCACCATTCCGAGAAGATCGCCGTGCTTAACGGTCTTCCCGATCTCGGCATTGGCCGCCCGCATCTTTTTCAGGGCCGGGACACAGTTCTTAGTCACGGCAATATCCACCACACCGGCTTCAAAGATACCCGTGGATTCAAACATGGCCTTGGTATTCTGCAGGGTGATGGGACGGACAATCACCCCTTTATTGGGATGGGATTCCACCATTTTCTCACTCTGGAGCCGGACCAGGGCCTCCCGTATGGGAGTCCTGCCGATACCCAGTTCCTCCACAAGCTGGCATTCTTCAAGGTGCTGGCTGGGCTGGTATTCCAGGCTGATGATGCGCCGGACAATGGCTTCATAGGCCACCAAAGCAAGGGGCTGTTTGTGGGCTTTTTCTTTTCTGGTCGTCATACTCCCCCCTTTTTATAGGATTTACGCCACTCTACAAAACCATAAAATATATTTCAAGTATATTAGTGAATATTTTATTTCAGGGGTTCCGCCAATTTTGCAAAAAAGAACCGAACAAAAGCAAATCCGCCGTTTTCATGCCTTAATCCCTGCTAATCCTCCCTAAACCGGCCCTATCCCCCATTTTTCCCGTTTGATAAACCCGGGGGCCTCTGGTATATTCGCCCGACCTTTTTGATGGAGACATCAACCCGGTGGGGTTCCCGAGTGGTCAAAGGGATCAGACTGTAAATCTGACGGCTCAGCCTTCGGAGGTTCAAATCCTCCCCCCACCACCAGCACCAAAGCCCATGTAGCTCAGTCGGTAGAGCGCTTCCTTGGTAAGGAAGAGGTTCACCAGTTCGATTCTGGTCATGGGCTCCACCCCCTTCCCCTTTTTTCACTTGAAATCTCCTGCGGCTCCGGCCATACTGCCCTGAAAAAACCCATAACACCTCAAGGATACTATGGCATCTCATCTATGGCAGGATCCAGGAATCTGGGCCGGGCTGAACACCCCGGATATGGAAACCCAAAAAGCGGATGTGGTAATTTTCGGAATTCCCTACGACGGCAGCGTCTCATTCAGGGCCGGGGCGGCCCAGGCCCCCGACGCCCTCAGAAAGATCACCTATACCATTTCCCCCACCACCGAAGATTTCAATTCATTTGCAGACCTGAAAATTAAGGATGCGGGCAATATCACCGGAAAATCCAGGGAAGAGGTATTTGCAAAGGCACGGGAACTCACCGCGGAACTGGTGGAAAAAGACCGGTTCTTCATCATGATCGGCGGCGACCATTCCGTGACCATACCGGTGCACCAGGGCATTGACCACGCCCTGGACCAGCCCTTCGGCATCGTCCATATCGACGCCCATTTTGATCTCTGCGACCACCAGGACGGCGACCGGTTCTCCCACGGCTCAACCCAGCGCCGGGCACTGGAACTTGAAAATATAAGGGGAATAGAAGATATATTTTTCCTGGGCATCCGCTCCATCGAAACCGATGAACTGGAATTTTTCAACACCCACCCCGTCCAGGTGATCTCTGCCAAGGAAATCGCCGCAACAGGGGTGGACAACGCCCTTGCCAGGATAAAAAAACAACTGGGCCATTTAAACAAAATTTACCTGACCATTGACATCGACTGCCTGGACCCGGCCTATGCCCCGGGCACCGGCACCCCACAGTTCGGGGGCTTAAGTTCCCGGGAACTGCTGGGTCTGATGGAAGGAATATTTGAACTCCCGGTGATGGGAATGGATATTGTGGAAGTCGCCCCAGGGCTGGATGATTCCCTCACCGCCGTATTTGCGGCCCGCAAACTGGTCACCGAGGCCATGGGGCTCATCCGCAGAAAAACAGGGCCCGCCGGAAAAAACGGCGGGCCCAGCTAAAAAAATCAAGCCTCAATGGGGCGGAACTACCCCCTCCGCCGCCCCAGTCCGGCCAGGGCCAGCAGTCCGGACCCCAGCAGCCAGACCGCCCCGGGCACAGGCGCATGGGAGACATAGATGTTGAACCGGCCCAGGCGGTCTATGGTGGTCTCATCCCCGTCATCCCCGTGGGCAAGGAAATCCAGTTCAAATTCACTGCTCTGGAAAAGGTCAAAGGCGTCAAAGAGGGTGGTTTCATACTTGGCCTCCATGGTGAGGATGGGAATCCCCAGGGCCAGGGCGGCATAGAGGTCAAGGTCCTGGCTGAATCTGTTTTTCCCCACGGAGAAATCCTCCAGGCTGATCTCCCAGTGGCCGGGCAGATCCAGGTCCAGTTCCAGATCCAGGAGGCTCCCCCCGGTCAGCCCGGTGAAGGCCAGGTCCATGGTCCGCTGGGTCATGGATTCCATATGGGTGTACCTGACGATGCCGGTGATGGTTTCAGGGGTAAACCAGAGGCTCTGCTTCAGGCCCAGCTCCAGTGCAAACTGGATAAAGGCCACATCAAATCCCGGGGCCAGAAGGTCCTTATTTTCCACAACGGATACGGTATTGCCCAGGCCCGTGGTAAAGTCGTTGTCAATGTTGAGGTCGGCATTGACCATCCCGACGGGAATGCTGATATCAATATCGTTGGGAAAGGGGGGAATAAGATGGGCCCACCAGGGGAAATCCACCTTCAGGTTGGCCGTCCCGGCCAGTTTGGCTCCGAAATCCGTGGCAATTTTGCTTTCGCCCTCGATCCCGTTATAGGCCAGGCTGATCTTTGTTTTTCCGGGGCTGCTCACCTGTCTGTTATAATTGGCCGAAATCCGCCCCTCCACATTTCCCGAAACGGTTCCGGTATCGGCCTGAAGCTCATAGGAGACACCCGTCCCCTTTAACATCCCCGATTGGACCTGGAGCCCGTCGCTGTACTTGTGGTTGAGCCCCGATGTCCCCGGCCCCCACATGCTCTGGCCCCCTGCCACCCCTGACCTGAAAATCCACGAATCCGTAGTCACCACCGCATGCCCGGGAGCCGCCGCCCCCAGGACCAAGACCAGCACCGCCCAGCCGTAAAAAAACCTGCTTAACATGACCCATCCTCCTGATTCCTGTAAATCTGATTGTAATTTCTGATAAGAACAGGTTTGAATATACAGAACAGCCTGCCGAAAATGCAAAAGCAAACCCCGTGAAAAAACGTGAAAATTAAATAATTTTTACATATCACCGCGTTAAAACCAGCACTTGCAAAAAATATAACATTGTTATACTTCATAAATTAGCATCACATATAACGCTGTTACACAATTTTTCGAGTGAGGCCCAATGGAGACACCCAAGGGAAAAAATCCGGTTCAAAGCAGAGAAAAAATCATCAGTGCGGCCAGGGCCATCATACTGGAAAAAGGCATCAATGCCCTGTCCATGAGAACCCTTGCCAAAGAATCCAACCTCGCCCTGCGCACCCTGTATAACCTTTACGGCAACAAGGAAAATGTCATCATTGAGATTTTCGAGCAGGGCACCCGGGCCATTGAAGAAGCAACGGCCAGGCTTCAGTCAAAAATGGAAAACGGCCCCTGGAAGACGGCCTACTACCAGGAATGGATTGAGGCCGTGGAGCCCATATTCCTGGAAAACCAGGCAGAGATCAAGCCCTCGGTGATTGCAGGGTTTTCCCTCGTCTCCCCCGGTGCAAAGAAACTGGCCCGGATACACAAAAGAAGGATCAGCATCATCCAGGGGGCACTGGAGACGGCCGCCCGGAAAGGCCTGATATGGGCGGACCTGGACCTTGGTGTCTGCGCAAAACTTGCCTACCATAATTATTTTAATGTTGTGCTCCAGTGGGCCAGGGGGGAAATCGATGATTGGGGACTGGTTGTTTCCGGGCGGTATGCCGTCCAGACCATTTTGCATACCCTGATCAATGATCCGGCCCGGAGAAAAAACAACCTTAACCTTTTAAGGAAATTAAAAAAACGAGGTGACGACCATGAAAGCTGTTAAAATTATTCTGGCTGTGATTGTGGGGGCCGCACTTATTTCCGGGGCCGGGTTCTATTTCTTTTTCCAGGCCGCCGTTCCCGGGTATCAGGGGACCATACCCGTCAAGGGCCTGAAGGCGGCGGTGGAAGTCCGGACAGATCCCCACGGGGTGCCCCATATCTATGCCGAAAACGAGGAAGACCTCTATTTTGCCCAGGGATATATCATTGCACGGGAACGGATGTTCCAGATGGACATGACCCGGCTGGCTGGCAGGGGGGAACTCTCCTCGGTATTTGGGGAACGGACCCTGGAAAAGGACAGGTTTCTCAAAACCCTGGGATTTTACCGCCATGCCAGAAAAAGCTACCCGGCCATGCTGCCGGAAACCCGGATGGCTGTTGAGGCCTTTACCCGGGGGGTCAACACATACCTGGAAACCGCAGAGACCCTGCCCAGGGAATATTTTTTCCTGGGTACCCGGCCCGGACCATGGACACCGGAGGATTCCGTGGCAACCGCCATGCTCATGGCCTACAGCCTGACCCGCTCCAAAAAAGTGGACCTGGCCATGACCCGGGTCCTTGAACAGGCAGGACCGGAATTGCTTGATCTCATCCTGCCCGCCTATCCGGAATTTGCACCGACACTCACCGGCAAGCCCACCCGGCAGGAGAACAATGGCCTTGCCCTGCAAAAAGGAATCAAAGCCGGCCCAGGCACCGTGGCCCCTGCCCGTATGGATTTTCCCTTTCCCATGGATATTGCGGCCAGCAATTGGATGCTCTTTTCCGGGGCGGCCACCACATCGGGCAAGGCCCTTTTTGCAGGCAGCCCGGACCTGGCCCCCACCCTGCCCGCCCTCTTTTACCTCATGCACATTAAAGGCGGGGATATTGATGCGGTGGGCGGCGTGCTCCCCGGGGTACCCGGAATGGGCCCCCTGGGCTTCAACGGCCATTTCGCTTACAGCGCCGTCAACGGCAGGGGGGACGAACTGGATTACTTCATCGAAAAAATCAACCCGGATAATCCGGACCAATACCTCACCGAAGCGGGGTACGAGGATTTTCAAATCATTGAGGAGACCCTGCGCATCAAAACCGGGGACAGAATGGAAACCCGGCCCATGAAGATCAGAATTTCCCGCCACGGCCCCATGATATCCGATGTCCTGCCCGGCGCCCCGGCCCACTGCGCCATGCAATGGGCGGCCCTGGACCTGCCGAACAGGGATATCGACGGCCTGATCCAATTGCTCAAAGCCCGGGATTTTTCCCAGTTCAGACGGGCATTGAGCCGGATCCGCACCATCAACCTCAATATCGGGTATGCGGATAAACGGGGCAATATCGGCTGGCAGTTTACGGCGGCCCCACCGGTCCGAAAAGCCGGTAAGGGCTCGACCGTCCTGCCGGGCTGGGCCGGGGAGTACGACTGGACGGGGTTTGTTCCCTTTGAAGACCTTCCCTTTGACTACAATCCGGAAAAGGGGTATGTGGGCTCCTTTAACAATGACCCGGGGGGCACCCCCTATCACCTGACCAATTTTTATCTCTTTGAACGGGCCATCCGGTTTGAAGAGATAATGAAAGCCCAGGCCGGCCAGCCTGTGGATCTGGAACGGCTGAAATCCTTCCAGCTGGATACCGGCTCCGCCGTGGCCCGGCGCTGGACCCCGCTGATAATCGAAGCATGCCGGCAGGAAACCCGCCTTGCCCCGGTCCTTTCCCTGCTATCGGAATGGGACTGCAAAATCGACATGGAGAGCAGTGCCGCCACCTTCTTCAACTATTTCTACTATAAAATGATGGCCGCCACCCTTGCGGACGAAACAGGGGAAAAACTGTGGAAGGAAAAACTGAGCCGGGAATACCTCTATTATATTCCGGATCTCCTGCTCAGCCGCATCATCCGGATTCCGGACCATCCCCTGTTCGACGACGGGCGCACCCCGGCGGTCAAAGAGAACCGGGACGATATCATCCGCCGGGCAGCCGCAGAGGCAATGGATTACCTTGGTGCCGCCCACGGAAAGGACCCGGAAAACTGGCAATGGGGACGGGTCCACAAAATGCCCTTTAACCATCCCCTGGGCGGCAAGCTGCCGTTTTTAAACCTGGATCCCATCCCCACCCACGGGTCCCACCACACCATCAATTCAGGATTCTGGAACCCCGACAGGCCCTTTGAAATGAGTTCAGGCGGGGTGATCCGGATGATGGTGGATTTCTCGGATCTGGAAAAATCCACTTTCATCAGTCCACCGGGCCAGTCCGGCCATTATCTGAGCCCCTATTACGATGACCTGGCCCATACCTGGGCGGCCGGGGACCAGATTCCCATGCACTACCTCACCGGCCGGGATCTGCCCCAGCAGTTAACACTGCTGCCGGAATAAAAGGGGCTTTCAGGAACCGGCGGTTGAGGCGGCCCAGGAGACAGATGCCCTGCGGCCGCCGGCAACCGCCCGGTTCTCATACTCAAGGTCAAGCTTCCTGCAGATCTGGGCCACCAGGGAAAGGCCCAGCCCGAATCCGTAGTCGCTGCTCTGGCCGTTTTCCTGTCCGGTTCCGTGGTTATTGAAAATGACAACCGCCCTCTCTCTTACCTGGATATTGATATTTCCCCGGTCTGTGTACTGAAAGGCGTTGCGGATGAGGTTGCCCAATGCCATGCGGCAGGCTGCCCGGGGCAGGACGGCCAATGCCCTTTGGCTTTCCAGGGTCAGTTCCACCTCTTTCCCCGCCAGAAACGGCCGGTATTCGTTGACCAGTTCGGCCACCAGTTCCCCCATGTCAAGGTCTTCGGGATCCGGCATATTTTCTTCCTTCCGGGAAAGCCAGAGCAGGGTTTCGGTGAGGGTGTGCATATTGTCCAGGGCACGTCCCATGCGCTGGTACACCGTTTTTTCCATTGGGGATGGCTTAGGATTGAGTTTATCCAGAAGATCCATATTGGTCCGGAGCACGGCAATGGGGGTGCGCAATTCATGGCTGGCGTGGCGCAGGAACCTGTGTTCCCGGATCAATGCCTGGTGAAGATCCCTGACGGCGGTTTCGATCAGGCCCCCGAGCTCATCGATTTCCCTGAATTTAAACCTGGGCCTGGGCTGCTCCAGATCCTCCGGGTTGAGGTTCACGGCCCAGTCAGACAGCAGCAGGACCGAACCGGCCACCTTTTTAAACAAAAGGCGGATCAGCAGAAAAATCAAAACAATGAACCCGATGCCCAGCCCGAGCACCAGCACCTCCGTCCATTCCGAATACCGGAAGGCATCGGGAATGTCATCGGCTTCCTCATACACCTTTACCAGGTAGAGCCGTTTCCCGTCCAAAAGATCATGGCTGAGCACAATGAAAAGAATAAATACATCGGTTCCTTTATCCCCGGGTTCAAGCTGAATGATCTGAACCTCGTCATGGCCCATGGCTTTGGGATCGCAGTTTTCTGTCAGCCAGACCGGCAAATCCGTTTCCCCCATATACCCCCTGACCCGGGTTTCCCTGGGCAGCGGCGAGGTGCGGTCCTTGGCATAGGCGGCTGAAAACGCCCTGGCCGTCAGTCTCATGTCATAGGCAGCGGTCTCAATGATGCCGGCCAGTTGAGAGTAATAGACCAGGACGGTATAGGCGGTGATCACCACGATGAGCACCACCCACATAAAAATGCTGATATACCGTTTGAGTTTAGGAAGGGGTTTCATCTTCCCTCCGCAGCACATAGCCCTTGGACAGGGTATGAAATACAGGGGGTTCCGCTCCCTGGTTCAAGGCCTTCCTCAATTTATGGAGATGGACCTTGAGACTGTTGGTTTCAGGCGGTTCATCCCCCCATACGGCCTGGGCCAGTTTCTGCCGGGTCACCACGGCCGGGTGGGCACGGACCAGGGTTTCCAGCAGAATCCACCCCGTGGGGGTCAGCTTTAGCTCCCGCTCCCCCCGCCGGGCCGCGGAGCTGTCCAGATCCAGGGTCAGGTCCAGGGCCCTCAGCAGCCTTGCCTGGCCGCTTTTTCGCCGGGCCAGGGCCTTGATACGGACAATGAGTTCGGCCATATCAAAGGGCTTGACCAGGTAATCGTCGGTGCCGCAGTTGAATCCGGCCAGTTTGTCATCCAGGGTATCCCTGGCCGTGAGCATGAGCACCGGGGTATCCCTGCCCTCTTTCCTCAGGGCCTCGCACACCCCAAGGCCGTCAAGCCTGGGCAGCATGATGTCCAGAAGCAGCACATCATACTGGTTTTCCCGGGCCAGGTTCAGCCCGGCCTCGCCGGATGCCGCGTGGTCGCATACCATGCCCTCCAGTTCAAGGTATTGGACAATGGTGGCGGCAAGATCGAAATTATCTTCCACAAGAAGCAAAAAAAGGGACATGGCAGACCTTTATCTATCATTGTATTAGGGATGGCGCCGATACAAGCCATCGGCGCCATGGTACAGCAAACCCGGGGGAAAATCCACGAAGGGGTTTAAAAAAGGGTTAGAACCGCAGCCCAATGCCCGCACCGGCGCTCCAGGCAGACTGGTCATAGAACCCGATATTGGAATCGGCCTTGTCATATCCGGCAAAAAGGCTGATAAAATAATTCTCAAAGCCCAGTGGGTTATATAAGGTCCAGGCCGTGTCAATGCCGTACCGGGTGTCCTCCCGCTCTTTTCCGAACCGGGGGTGAATCCCGTCATAATCCCGTTTCCCAAGATACAACCCCGTCTCAAACTCCCAGCCATTGCCATGGAAGGTGTAGCCCAGGCTGGCCTGTCCCCCCTTAAAGGCATAGGCATCTCCATCAATATTCCCGATCTCGCCCAGAAGGCCGGCGGTCATTTCATGGGCGCCAATGCTGAACAGCCCCCAATCCAGTCCCAGGTGGTGAATACTCCCGTCCCGTTTCAGCCGGCTGTTGGTACTGCCGGAAATATCATTCTCCACATCCGCATCTTCATATCCGTAGCGCAGGGAAAATTCTGTTTCAAGAATCTCCTCCCAGGCCAGGACCACACCGAGGGTTTTCATCTCCGTTTTAGACCGCGCACTGCCGGTGACAAAGGGATCGGACCAGACATCTTTCTCGGAATAGTATCCGGCCATGGAAAAGGTTCCCAAATCCCCGGCATACTGGGAGATCACAAGGCCGTAGTCCCCTTCCATGTTCATGCCCGGCCCCCCTGCCGTATCCAGGGTCACCATGGTGCCGGTGGAAAAAAGATAATTCAGATCCCCGCCGACCAGAAATCCCCCGCCGGAACTCGTTGCCGGGGACTGGGAAAGGGAGGCCAGGGTTTTATTATCGTCTTCGGAGGCATCTTCCAGGGATAATTCCCCCCTGGAATAGGCCCCGCCCATGAAAATGCTTCCCGAAAATCCGTATTCGGCCTCATCCACAGGCCCCTCCCCGGCCAGGGCGCCGGAAACCATCCACATCACTGCCAGGGCAGCGGTCAAAATAATTTTACTCATTCCTTTGGATTTCATCTGTTCTCCTTGTTTTAGTGTTAGCGGTTTACCTGCCCCCCATTTATCCCCTGGCGGGTTAAGGAGAGGTTAAGCCCCCACAAAAAAAATATTTTTCTTTCCTTAACCCGGGATTAACCCTGGGCTTTCTATGATTTCACCGTCACCAAAAAAAAGAGGAGACCTTTTTAATGACCCTTCGACTGATTATGTGGACATCCTGCTGCCTTGCCCTCCTGGGCCAGGGCTGTGCGGCCCTGGGCCCCAAGGCCGCCCCTCCGGTGCAGAAGCTGCCGGAAAAACTGGCGTCAGCGCCCCTGACATCCGACCTTAGGATCACCGCCACCTTGCTGGAACTGGTCCGGGACAGCCGGGCCAGGGCCCTGGTGGCCGAAGCCCTTGAAAACAACCATGATATCGCGGCAACGGCCCTGCGTCTGAAATCATCGGGCCTGCTGCTATCCCAAACGGATGCGGCCCGGCGGCCCAAACTGGATGGGGGCTACCAGGGGACAAGGCATAACCAGTCCCCGACCCGGGCCCCCCAGGGCAGCCACAGGCTCTTTCTTGCCATCTCATGGGAACTGGATTTGTGGGGAAAACTGGCCGACCGGCACAGGGCCGGGGAAATGAACCTTGAGGCGGAAAAGAAAAATTATCACCTGGCCATGGATGCCCTGGCCGCCCGGGTGCTTCAAACCTGGTTCCGGGCCAGGGCCGGTAAAATGCGCCTGGATATCCATGACCGGCGGGTCCGGATTTACCGGGACATTGAGAATACGGTGTTGGCCCGGTATAGGGCGGGCCTGGGCAGCCTCCAGGATATTTCCACGGCCCGGGCCCAAACCCATAGGGCCCGGGCCGGCCGGGTCCAGGCCCAGGAAGAGTATGCCGCCACCGTCAGGGACCTTGAGCTGCTGCTGGGGCGCTATCCGGGCAATGGGCTTGGGATCGCCTCCACCCTTCCCCGGGTGGGCCTGGCAGCGCCCCGGGCCCCGGCATCCATCCTGGTCCACCGCCCCGATGTCCAGGCCGCCCTTCAAAAGGCCCGGGCCGCCCTGAACCATGCCAAAGCCGGATACAAGGAACTGCTGCCTTCCATCACCCTAACGGGCAACCTATTCAGGGACAATGCCGTACTGGCCCGCCTTGGGGCATCGGGAACCGGCTGGAACCTGGCCGGGGACCTCCTATTTCCCCTGTTCAACGCCGGGCGGATCCGGAACCAGGCAAGGGCCGCCGATGAAACGGCACAGGCCGCCTACCGGGAATTTGCCGGAGTGATGCTCCGGGCCATGAAAGAGGCGGAAAACACATTTGCCAGGGAATCCCGCCTGAAAGAAAGGCTTGGGTTCCTGGAAAAGGCCATGGCCAATGCCAAAAGGAGCAGTGCTTATTACGAGTCCCGCTTTAAAGAGGGGCTGGCCACCATCATGGAACTGCACACGGCAAGGGAGCAGGAACTGGATGCCCTCCAGGCCATCCTCGATGTCAAGGCCGACCGGATAATCAACCGGGTGGACATGGCTTTGGCCGTGGGAACCGGTATATTTGAAAGGAAGAAAAATGAAGACTGAAAAAATAAAAAAATGGATACTCTTTTGCCTGGCCGCCCCGGCCTGCGCCCTTGGGGCGGTCAGCCTCTATGCCATGAAACCCGACCGGCAGGTCCAGATAAAAGGCGAGATCCCCCTGAAACAGGTCTCCTATGTGAAGGCCGCCCCCGGCGACTATCCCGCCCGGATCAAAACCTTCGGAGAGGTGGCCCCCAAATGGACCACCACCCTCAGGGCCCAGGTGGGGGGACGGATCATCCGGATCAATAAAGACCTTGAGCCGGGGCACCGCCTTGCTTCAGGGGATCTTCTTCTGGAAATAGACGGCACCGATTACAGGGCCGCCCTGGCCCAGGCGAAACTGGAACTTGAAAACGCCAGTGTCCATCTTATCCAGGCCGAGCGAAAGGCAGCCCAGGCAAGGGCCGACTGGCAAGGGGCCGGCATCACCCAGGCCCCCTCCTCTCCCCTGGTCTTCCACGGCCCCCAGCTCAAGGCGGCCCGGGCCAGGGTGACCTCTGCCCGGGAAAGCGTGGCAAAGGCCCAGAAGGACCTGGACCGGACCCGGATCACCGCCCCCTACGGCGGGCTGGTGGTCCAGCGGTTTGCCGATAAAGGAGAAACCCTTTTTCCAGGGGACCAGGTGGCCACCCTGGTCAGCGCGGGGGAGGTGGAGATCCGTGTGAGCCTGGACCAGGCCCAGATCAACGGCCTGGGCAGGTGGCAGAATGCCCGGTCCACCCTCATGGATCCCGCCACCGGCCGGGCGTGGCAGGGGAAACTGGTCCGGGACGGGGGGCGGGTGGATCCCAACACCCGACTCTGCAATTTTTTTATCCGTGCCGAAGACCCGGATAAAACACTGCGGCCGGGGATGTTCGTCACCGCCGTGATCAGCGGCAGTTCCCCTGCACGGCTGCTGGCCCTGCCGGAATCGGCCTTAACCCGGGAAGGGGATATCTGGATCATCGACAAGGAAGACCGGCTCAGGCGGCGGCCTGCCCGGCCGGCCTTTTACGAAGCCGGCCGGGTCTTTGTGGAAAGTCAATTCATTAAAACAGGTCCGTCCAGGATGCGGGTGGCGGCCCTGCCGGCCCCAAGCTTCATCGCCGGCACCAAAGTGTCCCCGCAGCTTTTAAAGAAAGGCAGTTAAAATGAAAACATTATCCCGGTGGTTTACCCGAAATCCTGTGGCGGCCAATCTTCTGGCCCTGCTGGTGATCCTCGGCGGTCTGTTCACCCTCTGGGGCATCCGCATCGAAGGGTTCCCCAAAATCCCGCCCACCACCCTATCCATTGATGTGGCCTATCCCGATGCCGGTGCCGGCCAGGTGGACGACGGCATTTCCAGAAAAATTGAAAAATCGCTGGAAGGCCTGGCCGGCATAAAAAAAATCACTTCAATTGCCCATGAAGGGGCCTGCCGGATACTGGTCCAGAAGGAGACCGGCTACGATATGATCCGCCTGCTCAACGACGTGAAGTCCCGGGTGGACGGTATCGGCAACCTGCCGGCCCGGGCCGAGCGCCCCATTGTCTCGGTGGATGAATTCCAGGATTTTGCCCTCCTGGTCCAGATATACGGAGATGTGGACGAAAAAACACTGCAGCAGGCGGCCCGGCTGGTGGAACTGGAACTCAAGGCCCGCCCCGAGATCTCCCGGATCACCGCCTTCGGCAAAAAGGAGAGGGAGCTCCGCCTGGAGCTGGACAGTGAAAAACTCAAAGCCTTCAGCCTATCGGTCAGCGATGTGGCCGAGGCGGTATCAAGGAACCGGTCCCAGATCGGTTTCGGCCGGCTCAAAAACGACGGCCAAAAAATCATTATCCGCTCCGATGCCAGGCTGGAATACCATGACCAGCTCATGGCCCTTCCACTGATCACCGCCCCGGACGGCGCCCTGGTATTCATCCGGGATGTGGCCAAAATTGTCGACGGATATGCAGATGTGGATTCCTCGGCCTTTTTCCAGGGCAGGCCCTCGGTGGGGCTGGTCATCAACACCAGCGCCAGGGGCGACCTGATCCAGGTGAGCCGTGCGGCCCGGCAGGCGGTGGAGGCCCTGTCCGGGCAGTTGCCCGAGGCGGTCAAAACCGATATATGGGCGGATATCTCCGTGTACATGAAAAACAGGCTTCACCTGCTCCAGACCAATGCCTGGCAGGGACTGCTCATCGTTTTTGTCATCCTTGCCCTGTTTTTAAACACCAGACTGGCCTTCTGGGTGGCCATGGGCATCCCCTTTTCCATTGCCGGGGCCCTGGCCCTCATGGGCAGGTCTTTTCTGGATTATTCCCTCAACGACATCACCACCTTTGGCATGATCATCGTACTGGGCATCCTGGTGGACGACGCCGTGGTGGTGGGGGAATCGGTGTTTGAATCCCGGCAGCATACCCGGGACCCCATCAAGGGAACGGTGGAGGGGGTTCACCGTGTGGCCCTGGCCACCATATTCGGCTGCCTTACCACCATTGCCGCCTTTTTTCCCCTCATGCTCACCAAAAACGATTTGGGAAGGATACTGGCCTCCTTCGCCGTGGTGGTCTGTGTGGCCCTGCTCTTCTCCCTCATTGAAAGCAAGCTGGTCCTGCCCGCCCACCTGGCATCGGTGTCCATGGGGGAAAAACCGGGCTCAAATCCCTTTTCCCGGGCCTGTAACCGGATCCGGTCGACAGCGGCCCGGGGCCTTGATTTTTTCAACCGGCGCATCTACGCCCCGGTGCTCAGGGCAAGCCTTTCCCACCGGTATACGGTGTTGGTGGTCTTTATCTTCCTGGCCCTGGCCGGGGGATGGCTGATCCGCATGGGCCATATCAGGACCGTCTTTTTTCCCGATATTCCCGGGGACGTCATCACCGTAAGCGGCACAATGGAAAGGGGGATGCCCGCAGAGCTGGCCCTTAAAAACGCCCGAATCATTGAAGGGGCGGCCCGGGATCTCAATGGGGAACTCAGCCAGGTGCATATCCGGGAACCCGGGGCCCGGTCTGCCGCTCTCCCCCCCATCCGGAACATCATGACCGCGGTGGACGGTAATTACGCCTTTGACATCTATGCAGAGCTCCAGCCCCAGGACAAACGGAAAGTTGAAACCATGGATCTGCTCAGGATGTGGCGGCAACGGACCCGGGGCCTGGAAGGGCTGCAGAGTCTGAAGTTCAGCGGCAACGCCGAAACCGGGGGCGGATTTATCCTCAAGGTATCCTCCCGGGACACCGCCAACCTGGCAGACGGCGTAAATGCCGTTAAAGCAGGTCTTGAAAAGATTTCAGGGGTCTCCGATATCCGGGACGATCTTGCTTCGGGGGAGACCGAAATCCGCCTCCGCCTCAAGGATGAGGCCCGGCACCTGGGACTGACGCCGGAAGATCTCTCCGCCCAGATCGGTGCGGCCTTCGGCGGATTTCAAATCGACAGGTTCCAGAAAGGAGAGGACGAGGTGAAGCTAAAGGTCATCATGGGCAGGGGCCAGCGCCGGTATATCAGTCATCTTCTGGACGCCCGGATCCGCCTTGGAGACGGCAGCCTGGTCCCCCTTCCCATGGTGGCGGATTTCAAATTCAGGAAGGCCGCAAGCTATATCCAGAGGGAAAACGGCCGCCGGACTGCCCTGGTCATGGCCGCCCTGGACAAGTCTCAGGTCTCTGCAGGAGAGGTGTTTGATTCCCTTGAATCGGAGGTGATTCCCGGTATTGAGGCCTCCCTGCCCGGCCTTACGGTCTCCCGGGGCGGGGAACTGGAGGAGGAAGGGGAAATGAAAGGCGGGCTGGTCAAGGCCCTGGTCATGATCCTCATCCTCATCTATGCCCTGCTGGCCGTTCCCCTGAAATCATACTGGAAACCCTTCGTGATCATGTCCGTAATCCCCTTTGGATTTACCGGGGCTGCGGCCGGCCATTTCATCTCAGGCGTCCCCTTAAGCCTGCTTTCCTTTTTCGGGATGCTGGCCCTGGCCGGCATTGTGGTCAACGACAGCCTGGTCATGCTCACCCGGTTCAACGAACTCCTGGACCAGGGCAATTCGGTAAAAAAAGCCCTGCACACTGCCGGCACCAGCCGGTTCAGGGCCATATTCCTGACCACGGCCACCACGGTATGCGGGCTTATGCCCCTGCTGTCCGAGACATCTGAACAGGCCCAGTATCTGATTCCGGCGGCGGTATCCCTGGCCTACGGGGAATTGTTCGCCACCCTCATCACCCTGATCCTCATTCCCATCCTCATGGCCATCGCCTACGACATCCGGGGGCTGCTGGCCCCCTCCCGCCTCATCCGGCCCGCCTGACGCCCTTCCCATGCCGGCTGCAGCCCTGCTGCGGCCGGCCTTCCCCAGGGCGTATCAAATCCTATTCCTTACAGGTATTTTCCGTTTTTTTATACCCGTCAAAGAGAAGGGAGAGATCTTCCACGGTAAGGGCGCGGACCTGGTGGGGCAGCCAGTGGTACTTGTCGATCAGATACCTGTATACGGCATCCATCCCCCTCAGGTCCTCGTAATCCTGGTCCTTTGCAATGGTATCCCCAAGAATGGAAAAAACCGATTTCATTTCCCCTTCGGCCACAAATTGCTTTTCCACCCGTTCCTGGTACTTGCTGGTACTCTCGTTGGCCATGGTGCCCTCCGTTTTTATTTATGGTAAACGAAATCAAGGATTGCCCGAAATATGCCCTGATTGTATCGGCTTGACTGGGCAGAATCAATATTAAAAACAAAGAACCCCATTGACTTCATTTCCGGTTCGGGGTATGACCACCTTTGTTCTCAGGGCGGGGTGAAATTCCCCACCGGCGGTAACCTGACAGATGGTTGGGAAGCCCGCGAGCGCCCTGCCGGAAAATCCGGCAGGGGTCAGCAGATCTGGTGAAACTCCAGAGCCGACGGTGATAGTCCGGATGGAAGAGAATATGCCAGAAAAGGCAGCTGCGGATTCATGCCGGGTGTTTTGCACCTGACGGCAGATGTTCCGCGTTGCCATGCCTGCCTTTTGATTCCCCATGCCCTGATTCATGTGTTAATTTTAATATTTAAGGAGCGGTATCATGAATCAGAATCTGTTAACCCCTTTTGGAACCCCCATCCAACGCGTGGAAAAAGGACTTGCGGCCCTTGCCGCAGGTGCCGGCGTTTTGGTTGCCGACGACGAAGACCGGGAAAATGAAGTGGACCTTATCTTTCCGGCCCATTCCCTGACCTGCGGCCAGATGGCCATGCTCATCCGGGAATGCTCGGGCATCGTCTGCCTCTGCCTTCCCCACGACAAGGTAAGGGCCCTGGGGCTCCCCCCCATGGCAGTCGAAAATTCCAGCCAGTACCAGACGGCCTTTACCGTCAGCATTGAAGCGGCAGCCGGTGTCACCACCGGCGTTTCGGCCCGGGACCGCCTGACCACGGTGAAGGCCGCCATTGCCCCGGATGCCGTGCCCGCCGACCTGAACCGGCCGGGCCATGTTTTTCCTCTGCGGGCCCGCCCCGGCGGTGTGCTTGAACGGACCGGCCATACCGAGGCCACCGTGGATCTCATGACCCTGGCAGGTCTGCCCCCCTACGGGGTACTCTGCGAACTGACCAACCCAGACGGCACCATGGCCCGGCTGCCCCGGGCCGTTGAATTCGGCGAGATCAACGAACTGCCCGTTCTCACGGTGCAGGATATTATCGCTTACAGGAAAAATGAAGGCGCACTAAAAGCCTCCTAACCCCTTTTCCCCCTTGTATCCCGCCCTTTGGAAAAGGGGTACAGGGGGGAGAATTTTTCTGCGATTTTTTATCTCCATTTGAGAATTATAGCCCCTTATTCCAGAAAATGTTTTGACTTTCTTCTAGAAAACATGGTAATTAAAACGTGAAAATTGAGAATTACCAGAGAGAAAAATCCAAACAATTCAACGTGATTGACCAGAATCGTCCAGACTGCGGGATTGCTGAAGAATATTATATTCATATTCTAAACTCTGTTCATCCGCGATGTCCCTACTGCTCTCCAAATAAACGGCCGTCTGGTTAAATCCCAAAGGAACCGGAGGAAATGGTTATGAACGATTTTTTAAGAAATTTAAGAAGCTCCCATAAAAAAGAAACGCCTCCCCAGCGAAAAAGCATGGACTCCCACTTTTACCCCCAGACGGAACGACGGATGATCAGGGACAGGCGGGCAACCCCCCAGCAGCCGCCCCAGCACGCCCCCGTGTCGGATGAATTATCCAGAAAACTTGGGGAAATGCTTCCCATCATCCTGGACAACACCACCACCATGGCGGAACAGGTTGAAAAAATGGCCACCATCAACGAGATGATGATGGAGTCCAGAATCCGCCAGTACAACGCTGTGGCTGATTTTTTCGAGGGCCTGACGGAAATGCTCCAAAATACCGAGCCCGCGGAATTTACATCCCCACCCAGGGCGACGACTTCCTACGCCTCAGGCACCCATTACACCAAGGATGATATTCTTTCTATTATCCAGAACATGAGGGATCAGGGCGCCACATTTGCCATTATTGCAGACTACCTAAAGGAAAAGGGCATCCCCACCTTCTCCGGCAGGGGAGAGTGGCATGCCCAGACCATACACCGGCTGTGCAAGTAAGCCTATTTCGCTTTCAACCCTTTAATAATAACATCGAAAGCGGTTCTCAGGGTGGGTTTGACAAAATCCTTTTCATCGTTGATCAGACGCTTGGAATCCACCCAGAGTACCACACCGGAGTAGGTGGCCCATAGGACATCGGCCAGGGCCACGGGGTGGTCGTCTATAAAAATCCCCTTGTCAATGCCTTCCTTGACCACGGCGATGATGGCCTGGTGGGCCTTGCGGGAATATTTTTTCAGTTCCGCCATCACCTCTTCAGAAAGGTTGTGAAGGGTCTCACCGGACTGGAGGTGAAACAGGTTGATCAGAATGCTTGAATCCATTTCATAGACATCAATAAACACATCCCGGAATTTAGCCACCTTTTCTTCAACGTCGATCTCTTCATCCACCACCTTGGATATCTCAGTCCCCAGATGGGCCAGGATGTCTATGGAGAGAGAGGTGTGGAGTTCTTCTTTATTTTTGAAATAAAGGTAAAGAGTCCCGGGGCTCAGTTCCGCCCTGGACGCGATTTCCTCCATGGTTGCGCTGTTGAATCCTTTTCTGGAAAATACCTCACGGGCAGCGGAAAGGATTTCCTGGCGCCGCCTTTCCTTTTCCCGTTGCTTACGTTCATATATACCCATCGTTTCCCTTTTTTATTTTTTGAACACCATTCATTAACTGTATAGCAGTATGCTAATACAAAAATCCAGAAAAAATCTCAAGTAAAAGATGAGCGAAAAGAGATTTATATTCCGAATTATCCATTCCCCGGGAGATTGCCTTCTCGTTTTTTGGTTCACATCCCCTATTTTTTTTACTATGATACGGGTAAAAAAACATACGGGAGATACAGTATATGACTAAAGTAAGCTATTGGGCGGATTCATATGTGGAGAAACTCTGCAATGCCCAGGAAGCCCTGCAGCATATCCGGCCGGGCCAGCGGGTGTTCATTGGATCTTCCTGCGGCGAGCCCCAGCATCTGGTCAACGAATTGTCCGCCATTTCAAACCGGTTCACCGACCTTGAAATCGTCAGGCTGCTGAGTATCGAAAGCGGCCCCTTAACCCTGATTGCCAACCGGTCCCATTCCCAGCAGTTCAATATCCGTTCCTTTTACCTGGGATCCGGCTCCCCCAGCATCATCAAAAAAAACCAGCGGTTCATCACCCCGGCCAACCTCTCCCAGATCCCTGACCTGTTCAAGTCCGGGCTCATGCCCCTGAATGCGGCCCTGATCCAGGCATCACCGCCGGACGATTTCGGTTGGATGAGCCTGGGGGTTTCCGTGGACATCAACCTGGCGGCCTGCGAAACGGCAGACATTGTGATCTGCCAGATCAACCCCAACATGCCAAGGGTCCTGGGCAGAAGCTTCATCCATGTCAATGACGTGGACTATATCGTGGAGCACGAAGAAGACCTGCTCACCATCAAGCCCCTGCCGGAAATGGAGACCGCCAATACCATTGCCAGGCATATTTCCCGGCTTATTGAGGACGACTCCACCATCCAGACCAGCCTGGGGGTGACCAACGAGGCCGTCATGGTATGCCTGTCGGGGAAAAATGATATCGGCATCCATTCCCAGTACCTCTCCGACGCCATCATGCGGCTCTTTTCCATCGGCGTGGTCACCAACAAAAAAAAGGGGTTCAACGACGGAAAGCTGGTTGCCGGTTCTGCCGTGGGCTCCAACCTGCTCTATGAATTCATCGACGACAACCCCTCCATTGAATTCCATCCCTCGGACTATATCAACAACCCAGGAATCATCGGCCGCCACAACAAGATGGTCACCCTGAACACGGCCATGGCCATCGACCTCACCGGACAGGTGGCTGCCGACGCCCTGCCCTTTAACAATTACACCGGCATCAACGGGCTTCTGGACTTTACCCGGGGGGCGGCCATGTCTCCGGGGGGCAAATCCATCCTCATGCTCACCTCCACCTCGGACCACGGCCGCCAGAGCCGTATCGTCCCCAGGCTGGATGACATTGCCGTGGTGGTCCCCAGGGGGGATGTCCAGTTTGTGGCCACGGAATACGGGGTGGTCAACCTCTTTGGCAAGACGCTGCAGGAACGGGCCATGGCCCTGGTCTCCATCGCCCACCCGGATTTCAGGGACGAGCTTTTCGCCCAGGCCAAGGAATTGGACCTCATTGACCAGGAAAGGAAATTTAAACAGGCCATCAAGGGGGTTTACCCCCTGAAATACGAAGAGCATATTGAGATCAACGGGCTGCCCGTCACCTTCAGGCCCGCCAAACCCGTGGACGAGCGGAGCATCCAGGAGCATTACTACACCATGAACCGGGGAGATATTGTTTCCCGCTTTTTCCACGAGAAAAAAAGTTTTGTCCACGACCAGATCGACACCACCTATGAAATCGACTATGTCAACGACCTGACCATTGTGGCCACCATCGGCGAACTGGGATTTGAAAAGATCATTGCCGTGGGGGAATATTTCAGGAACACCATCATCAATATGGCAGAGGTGGCCTTTTCCGTATCAAAGGAATACCAGGGCATGGGCATTGCCCAGATTCTCCAGGAAAAACTTGCCCGCGCCGCCATCGACAACGGCATCAAGGGGCTGATTGCCTATACCTCCCCCCAGAACAAGGGGATGATCCGGCTGTTCAACAAGCTGCCCTATGCGGTGAAATCCGAAAAGGACGAGGACATGCTCATCCTCAACTGCCTCTTTTCGGAGCCGTTGGATAAAGACAAGGCCCTGGGGGACTCCATCATGTCCATGGGATGATGTCCCAAGCCTAAAGGCAAAAAAAAGGGCGCAGCAGATAGGAGGTCATCTGCTGCGCCTTTTTTAATTGAGGTGTTCCTACTTTCTCACCAGCAGGGCCACGGACTCAATGTGGTAGGTGTGGGGGAACATATCCACCGGCGTGACTTCCAGCACGGCGTACCGGGAGGCCAGCATCTCCAGGTCCCGGGCCAGGGTGGCCGGGTTGCAGGAGACATAGACGATCTTGTCCGGGGAGTGTGCCAGGACATGGCCCACCACATCCTTGTGCATGCCCACCCGGGGGGGGTCGATGATGATCACGTCGGGCTTTTCCGGGACTTCCTTGAACACATCCTTGATGTCCCCTTCAAAGAATTCGCAGTTGTCGATATTGTTCAGCCGGACGTTTTCCCGGGCATCCACCACAGCGGAATGGACAATTTCAATGCCGTAGATCTTTTTGGCATGGCCCGAGAGCCAGATGGGGATGGTGCCGGTGCCCGAATAGAGGTCCAGAACGGTCTCATTGCCCGTCAGGCAGGCATACTCCCGAACCTTGGTATACAGCTTTTCACAGGCCCGGGTATTGGTCTGGAAAAAGGAATTGGCCGAAATCTTGAACTTGAACGTCTCCAGCTTTTCAATGATATGGTCCTCGCCGTGGATGAGAAGTTCCTCCTGCCCCATGGAGACCCCGGATTTTGAATCGGTGATATTGTTCATGATGGAGGCGATGTTGGGGTATTTTTCAGCCAGAATCCGCCCCAGTTCCGATACCACGGCCTCATTCTTGGTTTTGGTGACGATATTCACCATCCACTGGTCCCGGGCCACGGAATGGCGGAGCATGAGGAACCGCCAGAATCCCTCGTGGCTTCTCAGGTGGTAGGCGGGCAGGCCGGAATCCTTGATAAAGGCCCTGACATCCTCAAGGATGGCATTGCCCAGGCCCGGCATGATTTCGCATTGTTTAATGTCGATGACCTGGTCAAAGGTACCCGGAACATGGAGGCCGATGCCGAACCCTTTTTTGACGGTTTCGTCCTCCAGCTCATGGGGCATGAGCCAGCGCTGGGCCGCGCAGGAGAATTCCATCTTGTTCCGGTATTCAAAAATATCATCGGACGGGACCACATCGGTGACCCGGACATCCTTGAGCCCGCCGATGTGTGCCAGGGATTCGGTGACATGGCGCCGTTTGTACTCCAGCTGCTTTTCATAGGGCAGCTGCTGCCATTTGCACCCCCCGCAGAAATTACAATAGGCGCATTTTCCTTCACTGCGCAGGGGAGACGGCTTTAGCACTTTGATCAGCTTGCCCTCGCCCCAGGATTTCTTTTTCTTGGTGATCTTTACAAAGGCCAGGTCGCCGGGCACGCAGCGGTCAACAAATACGGGAAACCCCTCCGGCTTGGCCAGGCCCTTGCCCCCGAACGCCAGATCAATGATTTCCAGTTCATAGGTTTTTCTTTTTTTTACAGCCATATTATATTATATTCCACCTGATTTTAGTCGTACTGAATATCAAAATTCTTAATCAAAAAAGCGGGTTATTATACAGGAGGTTGAGGGGAAAGACAAGATGAAAACAGTGGAGACTCAATTCAGCGCAGACGGATTTACCCTTAAAGGCACCCTTCATCTTCCCGAAACCGCCGGCAAACCGCCGTTGGTGGTGGGCTCCCACGGCCTTGAGGGAAGCCGGTGTTCAGCCAAGCAGATGGTGCTGTCCAGGCTGCTGCCGGCAAAGGGCATGGCCTTTTTCCGCTTTGACCACCGGGGCTGCGGGGAGAGTGAAGGAAATTTTGCAGAGGACACCTCCCTGGACAAGCGGAGCCGGGATTTTACGGCGGCGGTGGCCCATGTCATGGAGATGGGTCTCACCTCGGGACAACTGGCCCTGTTCGGCTCCTCCATGGGCGGCGCCACCTGCATCAATGCCTGGCAGGCCCTTGAGCAAATGAAAATTCATCCCATGGGCGGGGTGCTCTGCGCCGCCCCTGTCATCAGCAGGACCATAAAGAATATTCCATTGGACGCCACTGACAACCGCCCTGCCCTGCCCCTGAAATTCTTTGCGGAAAACCTGCTTTTCAATATTCTGGACCGGGCCGCCGCCCTCCACCATGTCATGGTCTTCCACGGGGATGCCGACAACATCGTACCGGTATCCAATGCCCATGACCTCTATGACGCCATCCAGGCCCCCAAGGAAAAGATCATCCACCCGGGGGGCGCCCACCAGATGACCGATCCGTCCCACCAGGCGGACTTTGAAGTCCGGGCCATGGCCTGGTACAAGGGTATCTTCGGCCTCTAACCCGCCGCTTTAACAACTTCCCTTCTGAGCATCTCCAACGCCGTGGCCGCAAACATCTCTTTGTTCCGCTCCCGGCTTCCCATGTCCAGGACAAACCGCCGGGCGGATACGCCCGAAGGCCCGGCCACCCCGATGCAGACCGTTCCCACGGGCTTTTCACCGGTACCGCCGGTGGGGCCGGCAATGCCCGTGGTGGATACGGCCCAGTCGGAGTTTCCGGCCCGCCTTGCCCCGGCAGCCATCTCCCGGGCCGTGGGCTCACTCACCGCCCCGTGGTCTATGAGGGTCTGTTCCGCCACCCCCAGCACATCGGTCTTGGCGGAATTGGCATAGGTGGTGGCGGAAAAAAGGAAATAGTCCGACGCCCCGGCCACATCGGTGATCATATTGGCAATGAGGCCGCCGGTGCAGGATTCCGCGATACTCAGGGTCTGGCCGGCATTGGAAAGGAGCCGGCCGGTTTCCTGGGCCAGGGTCAACCCCTGGCGGGAGATCACCCTGCGGTCCAGCCGCCCCAGCGCCCAGTCTTTGGCCCCTCCCATCTCAAGTTCCTGGGAATGGGCAACGATCTTCACTTCGATCAGGGGAAACCTGGCCCTGAATCCCAGATCCAGCCCGGGAAACCGTTCTTCAAATCCCTGGAGTCTCTCCCCCACGGCAGATTCGCCCAGTCCGAAGACCATGAGCCGTTCCACCCGGATTTCACCCGTTCCTCCGGTCATTGCAAGGAGCGCCGGCCGCACCTTCCCCTGGAACATCTGCCGCATTTCATCGGGCACCCCGGGCATGAAAAAAAAGCGGCAGCCCCCTATATCCATTTCAAATCCCGGCGCAGTGCCGTGGCTGTTCTCAAGGACCCTTGCCCCTGCGGGCAGCATGGCCTGCTTTTCATTGGCCCGGGTCAGTTCATAATTCCGTTTTTCAAAAAAAGCCTTCATGGAATCCAGCGCCTGGCCATTGCGTTCAAGCTCGATGCCGGCGGTCCGGGCGGCAGCCTGGGCCGTGAGGTCGTCCCGGGTGGGCCCCAGGCCGCCGGTGACAATACAGGCCTCAGCCCGGCCGGCAATGGTCTTCAGGGTCTGGCTGATGGCTCGGATATCGTCCCCCACCGCCGTGATCCGTGACACGGTAATCCCCGCCTCCTTGAGCCGCCGGCACAAATAGCTGCTGTTGGTATCAACGATGTCCCCCAGCAGGACCTCATCCCCTGTGGAAAGAATTTCTGCAATCATGAGTCAGCCCCCGGATGGTTAAAAAACATGGCATGGTTGGATGAAAAAAAGGCGGGGTTTTTCCTGAACCGGGACCCCACCCCCAATTCTTTTTTAAACTCCTTGTCGATGAATGCCTTGACATGACGGCGGTCCCAGCCCTTGGGATGGTTGAAGTTCAGGTACAAGGATAAATCCCCGTGGTAAAATTCCTGGGTATCAAGCCCCTGGGCATCCTCGCTGAACTTGGGCAGGTTGAACACGGCCAGATTCAGGTAATCAATATTGTCTTTATGCTGCTTGACATAGTCCAGGGTGTGCCGGGCCGCACCCTCGTCCTCAAAACTGGTGCCCAAAAGAATATAGACAAAGGTGAGGATGCCGGCTTCCTTGAGGTTGGCAAGGGTTCTGGAAACCAGTTCAAGGTCGGTGCCCTTGTTCATCTGTTCCAGCACATCCTGGTCCCCGGATTCCAGTCCCAGCTTGAGCATTTCACAGCCGGAGCGCTTGAGATTCCGGCAGAATTCAGGGTCGGCAAAATCCTTTTCAAACCGGACGAACCCGTACCATTTGAAGGGAAAGGTCCGCCTGGACATGGCCCGGAGCAGGGCCGGGGTCACGGCATTATCAATGAAATGGACCACTTCCGGGGAATGGGCCCGGGCCATGGCATCCAGGTCCGCCATGGTCTGGCAGGAGCGCTGAGCCGAGTAGGGCCGGGTTTCGGCCTTTTCAGGACAGAACCGGCACTTGCTCCAATAGCAGCCGATGGAGGCCCTGAAGGGCAGAATCTTGCCCGGGGCCAAATAATCGTGGTTCTCTGCAAATCCATAGTCCGGCACATAATGCTTTTTTGTGATGCCGGGCCTGCCCAGCAGTTCAAGCAGGGGAGATTCCCCCTCCCCCCGGATGATCTTGTCAAAAAGGCCGGAAAAGGGATTGTCAAACCCGGGCCGGCTCATCCAGGAAGAGATCAGTCCGCCGCCCATGACCAGCTTTTTATCCGGGAAATTTTCCCTAATCCATCCGGCCAGGGCAAAGCTCACCAGGGCCTGGTTGAGGTAACACATGGAGATGCCGACCCAGGGATGGTCCCAATCCTCAATCTGGGGCCGGATCTTTTCTTCAAAAAAAGGGTAAAAGGGATTTTCACGGTGGTCGGCGGCGGATCTCAACAGGTCGTTGGAATCCACCGAGGACAACCGGTTGTCGCTGTAATCACTGAGGGTGATCCGAAACCGGGTCTGGTCGTAGGACATGGTGAGCAGCCGGTTGAGGTCGTATACCCGCTGGTGGTACCGGTCAACGTTGGTATACAGCCCCGGGTCCTTGAGATCCCGGATGATAGAGTTACGGTGCTTCAGGGCCCGCCGGGTCCAGGAATCCTGGGCCTGTTCCTCTGTGACGGAGTTGATCAGATAGAGCAGCCCGTCGGCATTGGCATCGTACACCCGGCAGTCCAGCCCCTGGGACTTGAGGGCTGCGGATAAAAGCGCCACCCCCGCAGGGGGTTCACAGGGCTTGGCCACCGGGGGAAAAATCAAAAGCATGGGTATATCACATCCTGAACATTCTGGTTAAAATCCGTTTCTTTTATCATATTCCCGCCGCCCTGTCCCAGGAAAGATTTTCACCGCCCCCTGTGCCTGCACACGAACAAGGGTGCGAATACATCATCTTGTATTTGCACCCTTTATCCTGCCCCCAATGCCCTGCGGTACAAAAAAACGCGGCAGACAGAAAATCAGCGGAGGTCTATTTCGCTCTTGGGACCGGTCACCAGCATATTGTTACCCAGGGTGGACTGGATATGTTCCATTTTGCTGCCGAAAAGCAGGTCCTTGAGCATGCCGTGCCCATAGGCCCCTAACACCAGCAAGGCATCATGGGGAATCTCGTAAAGCATGTCATCAAACTGGTCTTTTTCCCAGAAATGCCATTTCCGGACACCGGGCGAAGCCATTTCCCAGAAGGGTTCTTTTTCCACAACCCCTTTGTAGTAGGCCTGATCCCGCCCCTCCATTAATGTATAGATATCCAAAGGAAGACCGGAAGCCAGGGAGAGCTTCAGCCCAAGCCTCAGGGCATTGACAGCATTATTCGAGCCGCCGAACAGGACCGCAATGCTTGTCCAGGGCTTGAAAACGGGGCTGGTAAGAAATACTGGGAAGGTGGCATGCTTTATAATGCGCCTGACCTTGGGGCCGATATGGCCCAGACCGATTCTTGAGGATTTATCGCTGACCGACCTCGGGCAGCTTAGAAAATCAAAATGTGTTGGTATATCGGGCAGGGTGGATGCCGTATAGTTTTTCGGTGTCAGGAAGATCTCCCTCATGCCGTTTTCGGACAAAAGGCGGCGGGCGCGCTCCTCTGTGGTTTTAGGATTGTCCAGATAACTTGAATCCAGATCCACCTGAATCACGTCATTGGAAAAATAAAACAGGAATTTGTCGCTCTTGGGAATATACACCACAGGGGCAGCCTTTACCGTTTTGCAGAAATAAAGGGTTTGAAGAAAGGTCTCCCTTCCAAAAGGGGTGTTTCTAAAAATATGCAGCATCTTATAATCCATTGCATTTCCTCTCAAATGGTTAGGGTTAACTGTGTATGGTCTGCACCATCAGTTCTTTGCGATACAGGTCTAAAATTCTGGCCTTTGAGACCATGCCGATAAATTTGCCATGATCCACTATGGGAATGGCATCCATGGCGTTGGCATCCATCATTTCCATCACCTCCCTCAGATCGGTGACCGTGGATGCCCTCGGGATGTCCGCGTCCATGATCTGATTGACAAAAATCATGTCATAGACACCGGGATCCAGTGCATACAGGCGGACATCGGAAATCTTAATGATCCCCAGAAACCGCCCGGTTGCCTCATCCAAAACCGGGAACCGCTCCTGGCTGGAGGGTTTAATCAATTCTATAAAATCCCTGAACAGCATATTCTGATTAACGGTTTTAAATGAGGTCTCAATAAGCTCATTCAGGTTAAGGTCGTTGAGTATCCTTGCATCGGTCCCCGGCCGGAGAAACTGTCCCTTATGAATCAGGTCTTTGAAGTAGAAGGAGGCCGGTTCAAGGTAATGGCTCAGTGTGGACGCCAGTGCTGAAACCGTGATCAGCGGTAAAATGGCTTCATGGCCGCCGGTGATTTCAAGGATGAGAAAGATACCGGTCAAAGGCGCCTGCATCACGCCGCTGACAATTCCCGCCATGCCCAATAGCGCATAGGCCCCGGCCGGGGCAAACGCCGCACCGGAGAATAAAAGGGCGATGATCTGGTAAAACAGGACGCCGGTCAGGCTGCCCAGCATCAGGCAGGGGGCGAAAATCCCACCGGATCCCCCCCATCCCAAAGTGGCCGCCGTGGCAAATATTTTTGCCAGCAGCGCCGCCGATGTCAGGACAATTCCCAAGGAAAAGGAGTCCGAAATCATGGACTGGATATAGCCGTATCCCTCCCCGAGGACAATGGGGGACCACAGGGCCATCAGGCCCACGGTACAGCCCCCGATAAAAGCCTTCAGCCAGGGAGGCAAGGCATTTTTCCCGGCAAGCCGGCCGGAGAGCCCCATGGTTTTGGTGAACAGGGTGGACACCAGCGCCGATAAAAGGGCCAGCCCAAGGCAGGCCAGAATATCGTTCATATCGTAATGGAAGGGCATATGATTGAAAAGCACGGGCTCGGAGACCAGCGTCTGGGAGACCTCGGCACCGGCCACGGCAGCCACGGCAATGGGGATAATGTTCACCATTTTCCATTCACCCAGGATCACCTCTGCGGCAAATATCAGACCGGTAATGGGGGCATTGAAAATACCGGCAATGGCCCCTGCCGTGCCGCACCCCACCAGGGTGATCCGCTGCCGTTCATTTAAGGAAAAGAATTTGGCAATATTGGAACCGATGGCCGATCCGCTCATGACCACCGGGGCTTCCGGCCCTGCGGATCCGCCGCTTCCAATGGTCAGAAAACTCGAAACCAGGCGTGAAAAACTGGATCTGAAACGGAGCAGGCCGCCATATCTGGACACGGCGTAAATCACTTCAGGCACCCCATGGCCCGGTGCCTCTTTAAGCATCTTATTAAGAAAGACCGAAGAGAGAAACGCTCCTATCCCGGGCAACAGAAATGCCCATGCATAGTGGCGGTATGGATGCAGCCATTCAAGGGCATGTTCAAGGGACAACTTCAGGCAGACGGCGGCCAGACCGCTGCAGATTCCGGTAATTGATCCGGCCAGGATCAGCAGCAGGCCGTCATGCATCTTGAGAGAATGCTTTAAAGGAAGGGTATATCTTGTTTTTCTAAAAAAAATCATTGTATTAAACTTATTGTCAATTTTCCGGTTCAGATACCAAAGGATTGTATTTTTTCCAAAAGTGCTTCAGAGCCGGGCCGGGAGTCTATAAACTCGAGGAATTGCCCGTCTTTCATGCATTTTGAAAGGGCTGAAAGAAGCGGCAGATGGTGTGATAAGGACGTGGAAAGCAAAAAAAACAAAATTTTCACCGGCTTGCCGTCAAGGGCATCATAGGGCACCGGGGATTCGGGAAAACAGGTAATAATCATTGAACTGCGCAGATAGGGGAGCGGTTCCCTGGAATGGGGAATGGCAACACCGCTGCCGATGCCGGTGGACATGGCCGCCTCCCTTTGTTGGATCCGTTCCAGAACGTCCTGCTTGAAATCCTCTGGAATCGGTGCCATCCGTTCAACGCAGCCACTGAGTACAGCGTCCTTGTCAGCGCCCTTTATATCGTGGTAAACGGCCCCGCTCTCAAAGGCCTGAACAAGGGTTGTTCCGTTATCCGAAGAGGTGTCACTGCAACCGTCCGGACGGTTCAGCCGAATATTTTGCCTGGCCGCCCATTTATCTATATCCTGTTCCCGGAACCGGAAGCTTCCGCCCCTGGAAAAGGATGGAATTTTTCCCTGCCGGATCCAACGTTCCACCGTTGCCGGCGCAACTCCGAAACGGGAACAAAGATCGGTTATTGATAAGGTCATCTTTATTTTATCCTTTCTAAAATTCAGGCACCCAAAACCGTTGTTTCGTCTGTTATCATTTCAATTTCCCATGGGCTCTTTTATGGTTAAAAGGCGTTCTAGTTTTTTTACGGCCTGGTTGACGGCAAAGAAAACCAACCTGTCTCCCGGGGTCACAATGGTATCCCCGGTGGGAATCAATACCTGATCGCCCCTGATCACAATGAGCAGCAAGGTGCCTTTGGGGAAATTGACCTGTTTGACCGGACGCCGTGTGATACTTGATTTATCCAAGGCGATGACCTCTATAAATTCCCCCTGTTCTCCCAGAATAGAAATATCGGAAATAATATTTCCCTTTCTGACATCCCGAAGGATGGCGCCGATGGCTGACAGCCTCGGGCTAACCACCTTATCGATACCAATGGCTGGAAGCAGGGGGAGGTAGCCCGTGTTTCCGATTTTGGTGATGGTGTCGCCGGCGCCGATGGTCTTGGCCAGTAAAGACATGAGAATATTGGCCTCATCGTCATCGGTAACCGGAACAACGACATCGGTCCGGGGGATATTTTCTTCCAGGAGCAGGCGAAGGTCAGACCCGCTGCCATGGAGAATCAGGACATTGTTAAGGGAATGGGAAAGCGCTTCACATCGGGTCCGGTCGGATTCTATGATTTTGGTTTCCACCCCCTCCTGTACAAGTTTTTTGGCCAGGCGCTTCCCGATACGGCCGCCGCCGACAATGAGCGCACTCGCCACAGTCCTTGATTCAAAACCAAAGAGGTTCAGGTTTTTCTCCAGATGTTTTTTTTCGCAGATCATATAAACCAGGTCCTCGGGAAAAAATTTTGCATCTCCTTTTGGGACAATGATACGGCGGTCCCGGATGATGGCGGCAATCAGCGGATGGGGGATTCCATTCCGGGCCGAAAGGCTGGACAATTGCATTCCCACCATTTCAGATGCCCTGTGAATCCGGAAACCCGCATAGCTCACCCGTCCTTCAACAAGTTCACCCAGGTCTGTGATGCCCGGTATCCGCATCAACTGCCCAATGGCCCGCACCACCTCTGTCTCCGGATTGATGATGGTATCAATATGGGGCGTCGACTCCATGAACCGATGGTGGAATGAATCCAGTTCGACATTTCTGATCCTGGCCAGCTTTTTGGTATCCGGCGACAGATAATCCGCCAGCATACAGGCCATTATATTGATTTCATCGCTGTCGGTTACGGCCAAAAGAAGCTGTGTGTTTTTGAGCCCGGCGTCTTCCAGCGCCTTGGGGCTGGTTGACGAGGCGTGAACGGCATGGACATCAAGATTATCATACAAACGCCTGATGGCGCACGCATCTTTGTCAATGACCGTTACCTGGTTATGCTCCGAAGCCAGGCGGTCGGCGATGGTATACCCGACTTGCCCCGCTCCGATAATCAATACCCTCAAAACACGACTCCAGTACCATAAATGGGCAATTTACATTCCTACCAGGCCCTGGTCTCCATGATCTCCTGAATCCGTTTTTCGGTTTTTTTCTCGACCAGAATCATCTTCTTTGCCTGGGCTTTATGGATTTTTTCCGTGAGAACCGTCAGGTCGGCCGGTTTTTCAAGAAGATCCATGGCCCCCAGTTTCATGGCCTCAATCCCCTTTTGAACGGTGGCATGCCCGGTGAGCAGGATGACCTGGATATCAGGTTTTTGTTCCTTAAGAAGCTTTAACGTTTCCAACCCGTCAATTTCCGGCATTTGAAGATCCAGCACCACCACATCAAAAGACTTGCTTTTAACCTTATCCAACGCCTCAACGGCGGATAAGGATTTAGTGACATCCATTCCCCTGGCTGTCATTCGTTCGGCAAGGGCGTCTATAAACTCCCGTTCATCGTCCACGATCAATACTTTTTCACTCATGATAAACCTCCTTTTTGGTTTTGCCATTGATTACTTATGTTTCTTCTCCCAAAGGGTATTCAGTTTTTCCACAAGACTGTCAATCTCCACTGGCTTGATCAGGTAATAGGCCTCCCCAGTCTGGGAGCATCCCATGTGGTAGCATTCCTCCGATCCATGGCCGGTAATAAAAATAAAATCCATATCCGGGGATATTTCCTCCATTTTTTCTTTCAACTCGAAGCCGTCCATCTCAGGCATCTGTACATCCAGCACGATGATGTCATAGGTATGCTGTCCAAGCAATGCAATGGCTTGTGTATGGGTGGCCGCCCAATCGGCCTTGATCCCCCTGAACCCCAGCCGTTCCGCCAAAGTGGAGACCAATTCTTTTTCATCATCGACTAAAAGTACCCTCATGGCGTAATTTCTCCCCCCTTAATTGTCGGCAGATATACCGTAAACGTTGTCCCATGGCTACTTCTGCTTTTGACTGTAATACGGCCGCCCATTTCCTGAACCAGCCCGTAGGTGATGGACAGTCCCAGCCCGGTACCGCCTTCATCTGTTTTTGTGGAAAAAAAGGGGTCAAAGATATTGTCCATATTCTCCTGGGATATCCCGCAGCCGGTATCGGCAAAAGCCATTGAAAGGAAATTGTCCGAATCGTTATGGGCAGTGATGGTAAGGCGGCCTTCACCGGACATGGCGGAAAAGGCATTGTTGATGATATTGAGCATGACCTGCTGGAGCTTTCCGTGGTCGCAGACAACAAGGGGAAGATTTTCCGGAATATCCTTATCTATTTGTATTCTTTTGAGTTCAGCCTCCTTGGCCAGAAATACCAGCACTTCATCCAGCACTTTGCACGGGGCCAGGGGAACCGCCTTGGCTTTGGTCCGCCGCCCGAAGCTGAGCAGTTGCCGGGTGATCTTGCTGCATCTCATTACCGACGCCAGAATAACATCCAATGCCCCGTTCAGGTGCTCGTCATTTTGATATTCCGGTTTGAATGTCGCCATGTCTTTGATCAGGCCGGCCTTTTCATTTATGATGGCCAGGGGATTGTTTATTTCATGGGCCACCCCGGCGGCCAGACGGCCAATGGAGGCCATCTTGTTGGCATATTCGGCAAGGTGGCAGTATTGGGCCCGTTTCAGGTCCAGTACCCTCAGCCGCCGGATCAGATAACCGGTTACCGCCCAGATCCAGATCAGGATAAAGGCGATGCTGAACCCCAGGTATTTGAGCAGCTGGGCCTTAGCGCCATGCCAAGGCGCCATCAGGGCTTTCTGGGACTTGACAACCATCAGGACAAAGGGGGTATCCGGGATATACCGGTAGGCGGCGATCAATGCGGCCCCGCTAAAGGTAAAGGTAAAACTCTGGGTCGCCTCCCCCCTTGGCGGCAGAGAAATTCCCAGGGGGGCCAAGGTCTTTCCAAAGTACCTGGACGGCGTCTGGAGAATGCCCTGGCTGTTCACCAGAAATATATCTCCCCCGTGGGTGGTTTCATGGTGGGAAAACACCTGGGACAACTCATGTTCAATGGTTGCCCGGAAGACAAAAACGTCTTTTTTTTCACTTTCATGCCGGATGGCAATTGAAATATGCGGCACGTTACGGTATCCCAGAAACACCTGGCTGACAGACACCCCCTTGTCCATGGTCTCCTTAAACCAGTCCTGTTTCTGATAATTTTTCCCGGTCAGGTCGTAGGGGCCGGCATAGGCCACCTGTGTGCCTGATGCATTGATGATGCCGATATCGGTAAACTTGCCGAAACTGGTTTGAAGCCCGGATAAGATCGATTCAAGATCTGCGGGATTGCTCAGCCGCTCCGGCACATTGGAACGGGCCACGTAAGTCAAGGCGTTCTTCCGTTCATCCAGAAAAAAGGATACCGTCCGCCATGTGTTGGATGCAAGCCGGGCCGTTCTTGCTTCGCCATCCTTTTCAAGGGATTTCTGGGTCAGCTTATAATCCATCACAGCGAAAAAAACAACGGGAACAAGGGCGAACAGGGCGGTCAGTATAAACGAAATCAACCATAACCGTTTATAGTTAAGCAAGTCTCTTGTCCGGTCCGGCAACACAATCGTGGTCGCCTCCCCCGGTCTTTTATCCTTGTATTGGGCAATCATTTGCCTGCACCCCCCGATTATTTAGGGGAACTCCCTTCCCTGTTCCTTATTTTTTCATTGGCCGATGTAAGAATGCGGCTCAACTCCTCAATATCCACCGGCTTCTGCAAATAGGCGAAGGCGCCCAGTTTCATGCAAAGCTCCCGGTCTTCGTCGGAACCGTGGCCGGTCAGTATCACCACCTCAATTTCCGGGCGGGTGGCTTTTACTTTCTTGAGGACTTCAATACCGTCGATTCCCGGCATTTTCAAATCCAGGATCATCACCTCGGGCTCTTCCTCTTCCACAAGGGTAAGGGCGGATTCGCCGTCATAGGCCACCGCAGCCCCCATATCCCTCATCTGGAGGCGTTCGGACAGGCTCTGTACAAATTCCCGTTCATCATCCACCAGCAGGACTTTTGAGGGCACCTGGAAATCGAATTTCCGGTAAATATCAGCCTGGTAAAACCCTTTTCCAATGCGTGTTTCCACGGAAGTCACCCCGTCCACTGCCCCGGCGATATGCTTCAATTCATCTTCCAGCCGGCCCAGCAGCAGGACATTGGTGTTAATGGTCAAGGTCACCAGGCCGTCCCTCACATTGACATCCACCACATGCCCCTCTCTGGAAAGCGCCACGCCGACCTGGGCGGCCAGGATAAAGTCTTCGGCGGCCCTGTGGGAGACATTGGTCGGCTGAAGGACTTCGGTTTTCAGATTGCCCAGGATAAGGGTTGATGCCTGTTCTACGTCCATTTTATCCGTGGGAATGATGATATCATAAAGGGACGGGCTCCAGGGATCCTGGATTTTAAACAGGGTGTCGCACCAGAGACAGGCCGCTTCGTCATCTTTCCGGAGTTGTGAATCCGCCTGTTTTTCCGATAAGGAATGCCGTGAAACCGCCTGTTCTATCCTGTATTTTTTATCCGCAATAATACAATTTTTAAGTACATGGGTGACAGAGGGGGGGATCAGCATGCCGGAAAAACCGTCAACGATGCAATTGTCCTCAAGAACAGCCTGGGCGACGGCCAGCCGCAGATAGGCAATTGACCGCTCGTGTTCATGGGTAAACCGGTTAAATATAGAAGGCCTGCCTGAAAAGACCTTGGCGACTTTCTCCCCTGGCATTCCGGACAGCCGCCCGGCTTCGACAGCCAGTTCCTTGTCTGATATCAGGCGGTAATTGCTGTGTTGCATCACCGCGTTGATGATATCGGTCTTGCCGCAGAATGATCCGCTAAAAAATGTCATGATGGCCATGGCGGTCTCCTTTGGGTTTTAATTCATTGATTCCGAGTCAAGCTGAGCGGTCATCAAGGGACAGGTCTTCTCCGGCGAATCCTTGTGGGTCCGCTCATGGATGTCCGCGACCGCTTTTTCCATGGTGGGGTAAATATTACGGTTACCGATCTCCTCAAGGAGGTGAGTCCTTTCAAGCACCCGGTGCACGGCATCATTCACCCCGCTCAAGGACACTCCGTATCCGGCGCTTCTTAACCGCTGGATCACCAGTCCCAGCATTTCCTGGCCCGAAGCGTCCATGTCGTTAATGCCGTTTGCGGCGATAATAAAGTGGCGCAGCTCTGAATCCCTGCCGATCCGCTTGTTGATTTCATCTTCAAGGTAACTGGCATTGGCAAAGAAAAGCGGGCCTTCAAACCGGATCAATTCAATATGGGCACAACTGGCCAGCGCATGGACCGTTGAATCCTTGAATCCTTCATCCTCAGCCCTGGACAGGGAACTGACCTTGGGCCGCATGCATTTAAAGAGAAATACACCGATGGAAAGAGAGACACCGATATAAATCCCCTCTTCAAGATGGGGGGCTAAAAGCAGGGTGGCCACAAAGGTAATCACGGATATCAATCCATCGTACCATTGCGCCTTCCAGGCATGGATAAATCCTGACACATTGACCAGCCCGATAACGGCCATCATGATGACAGAAGCCAGAACGGCCTGGGGCAGATGATACAGCAGAGGGGTGAAAAACAGCAGGGTGATGATGACCACCAGACTGGTGATCACACTGGAGAGCCCGGAAATGGCACCGGCCTGAAGGTTTACGGCACTTCTGGAGAAGGAGCCGGAAACCGGATAGCTCTTTCCGATGGCCCCGATAATATTGGACAGCCCCTGTCCGATCAGTTCCTGGTTGGGATCCAGCCGCTGGCCGGTTTTGGCGGCCATGGCCTTGGCAATGGCGATGGCCTCCATGAAGCCGAGCAATGAAATAATCACCGCAAAGGGCAAGAGCTGGAAAAAGGTGCCGAGGGTAATTTTCGGCACCCCCAAACTGGGAAGCCCCCTGGGGATGACACCGACCACGGCACCGCCCCCTGTCATTAAAAGGGCGTCTGTGCGCAGTGGTTTATTCCCCACTTTCAGGCGGTAGACACGGGTATCCAATGCCTTGAGTGAGGTGCTCTGGGACTGGGGCGCAAATGCGGTCCCGCCCTGGGGATCCTTCAGCGCCGAGAATTTGATGCCCCGCAAATCGGTCCTGATGGTGCCGGCCTGGTGTTTCATCTTATTAATTGATGCTGTCAGGCGGTCAATTTCATAGGCCAGCGCCAGCTGTTTTTCCGTATCGTGTTCGTCTACCGCGTCCAGGGCTGAGGTGACCTTCGTCCGTTCCAGGGAGACTTTTTCGATGGTGTCAAGGGCGCTGTTGAATTCGGATACCTGACCACGGACATTCGGATCCTGGACATGTGAGAGCTCAACCCTATGATTGTGCTCGAACCCTGTCGCCCATGAAATCAGGGTCGTGATCAAGACGGCAACCAGCACATATGGAATTTTGGGATTAATCCGCTTGAGAACCACCATGATCACGATGGAAAGTGTCCCGATGGCGAGGGTTGGCCAATGGGTATATTGAAAGGCGGATTCCATCACACGGATAATTGTCTGGTAATGGTGGGGCGCCTTGTCAACGTAAACGCCGAACATTTTGGAAAGCTGGGAAGAGGCTATAATGATGGCGGCGGCATTGGTAAACCCGTTGACCACCGGATGGGAGAGGAAATTAACGATGAGCCCCAGACGGAACACCCCCAGCGCCAGCTGGAATACGCCCACAGTAAGGGCAAGCATTACGGCATAGGCGATAAATGCGTCACTGCCTGCCGTGGCCAGCGGTTCAAGGGAGGCTGCCGTCATCAGGGAGACCACGGCCACCGGCCCGGTGGCCAGTTGCCGGCTGGACCCGAACAGGGATGCCAGCATGGGGGGCAGAAAGGCAGCATAAAGGCCGTAATAGGCGGGTAGCCCCGCCAACTGGGCATAGGCCATGGATTGGGGGATAAGCACCAGCGCAACCGTTAGCCCTGCAACAAAATCAATTCGAAACTTTGCTGGCGAGTAATCCTTAAACCAGTCCAGGAAAGGCAATATTTTTGTCAGCATTATCGTTTTCCTCTCTGTTCTTGTTTTTTGTTTTCAATGCTCACCGACCGGGATAAAACCGGCATAGCGCGCATTGGCAATTTCGGTTTATCCGTTTTCCTTAAATTTCAATCCCCGTATCGCCGGGTGGGGCGTCTTAGGGCTGCCCAGAATCGCAAACGCTGGGCCCTTTCTTCACTCATCACTGCGGTGCCACGCCAGATTATCATGGATATTCCTTCTTAACCGGTTCATGGTAAACGTTGGGGCGGCAGTTTAAAATTGGATTATTATATCGCTTTTCTATGTCTCTTTTGAGTAGACACTCAGCTTTCTTGAGTGGTCACTCAACTTTTCTAAAGCTTACGCTCAACCTATTTGAATGTCAACATATTTTTTAGGGGGAAAAATGGGGTCTCCAAACACCGCACACCGAGGCTGCTTCCCGTTGTCACTCCATCTCCCGATTCTGTAAGGAACGCGAATAATACATCTGATTTTAAAGGTTCCGGGATTGCGGCAACCTGTTTCTACAAAAAGAAACATTTGTCTTGACAACCTATCCAAAAGCCTTTAATCTGCCACTTAAAACAAGGAGAACCCAATGCGTTTAATTTGCCATCAAATAAACCGGCCGCTATGGCTGAACTGGCCCATATGGCGCCTGCTGCTGTATCGTAGGTTTGAACGAAACTAACCTGTTCCGACACCATACGCTGCAGCAGCCGAACCCCAATAATTTTTACGCCGCTGCAGCCCCGAGGCTGCATGAAAACCGTGTCAGCCTTTTTTTATTGTTTTAATAGGAAACCCCATGATTTTAAATCAATTGCCCCATAAAGACACCTTTATTGAACTTGCCGGAACCGCCAATGTCATCCCCGTGGCCACACGGGTCCTGGCGGACACGGATACCCCGGTATCCATTCTCCAGAAATGTTATGACGAAAACAAAGAATGCTTTCTGCTGGAAAGTGTTGAAGGCGGAGAACGCTGGGCCCGCTATTCCTTTCTGGGGGTATCGGCCTTCGGCCATATCCGGGTATTTGAGGACCATGTTCTGGTCTCCACCCGCCGGGGAGAAGAACGCATCCCCCATAACAACGATCCTCTGGGGGTTATGCGGGAAATCGTAAAAGGGTATACCCCTGCGGCCATTCCGGATCTGCCCCGGTTCTGGAGCGGGGTCACCGGGTATTTCACCTATGAAATCGTCTCCTTTTTCGAAAACATCCCGGTATCCCTTCCCCAGGGGACGCCATACGGCCACTTCATCATTCCGGAGCAGATGGTGATCTTCGACAATGTAAACCAGACCCTGACCTGCCTGAACATCTGCTACCTGGCTCCCGGAGATGATCCAGGCACGGTTTACGACCGGGCCAGGGAGGAACTTGACACCCTGGTGGCGGCCATCAAGGAACAGCCCCCGCAGACCCGGTATCCCAAGGCCGCAGAGGTTTCCCTCACCCCGCTGACTCCGGCAAAAGAGTATATGGACGGGGTCCGGCAGATCAAGGAGCACATTGTGGAGGGGGATATTTTCCAGGCCGTTTATTCCCAGCCCTTTGTCTGCGACACCCAGGTGGATCCCGTGCTCATCTACCGGGCCCAGCGGTATATCAACCCGTCGCCATATATGTTTTTCATGAACTTTAAAACCCATGTCATCGCCGGGTCGTCACCGGAAACCATGGTGCGGCTGGAAAACCGGGTGGCCACCCTGAGGCCCATTGCCGGCACCCGGCCCCGGGGCGCCACGGAGCAGGAAGACCGGGCCCTGGCCGACGACCTGCTCCAGGATGAAAAAGAAAAGGCCGAACACGTCATGCTCATTGACCTGGGACGCAACGACCTGGGACGGGTGGCCGAGGCCGGCACCGTCCAGGTCACGGACACCATGGTCATCGAACGGTACTCCCATGTCATGCACCTGGTCTCCAATATCACCTGCGATTTAAAAAGCGATTGCGATGCATTCGACCTTTTCCGTGCGACATTTCCGGCAGGCACCCTCTCAGGCGCCCCGAAAATCCGCGCCATGGAGATCATTGCGGAAAAAGAAAACCGCCCCCGGGGCATTTACGGGGGGGCAGCCGGATATATTTCCTTTACGGGAAACATGGATTTTGCCATAACCATACGCACGGCGGTTATGGAGGGGGGACGGCTCACGGTGCAGGCCGGTGCCGGCATTGTCCATGACTCCGACCCTGAAACCGAACTTGAAGAGTGCATCAACAAGGCCAAGGCTGTTGAGTCCGCTTTAAAACTGGCCCTCTCCCAAGGCTAAAAGGAGATACAATATAAAATGAAGGCAGTCATCATAGACAACTACGATTCCTTTACATTCAATTTGGTCCACTATGTACTCCATACCGGAGCCGAGGTGGAGGTCTTCCGCAACGATAAGATAACGGTGGATGAACTCGCCGCCATGGATCCCGATGCCATTATCATCTCACCGGGACCGGGAAGGCCCGAAGACGCAGGGATTTCCCTGGAGCTGGTCCGAAAACTATCCGGAAAATTCCCCATCCTCGGGGTCTGTCTGGGGCACCAGACCATTGCCCAGGCCTTCGGGGGCACCATCATCCACGCCAAGGCCATCATGCACGGCAAAACCTCCACGGTCACGGCCGACGGGGAGCATATTTTTGCGGGCATAAAAAAACCGTTTTCAGTGATGCGCTACCACTCCCTGGCCGTACAGGAGTCGGACCTCCCCGCCTGCCTCATGGTCACCGCCCGGACTGAAGACGGCGAGATCATGGGGCTGCGGCACAAAGAACACCCCACCCAGGGCGTACAATTCCACCCGGAATCCTTCATGACCACCGTGGGCAAACGGCTGATAAGAAACTTCATCAAAGGAGTATGATATGAGTTTTACCGACTACTTAAACCAGATCATCAAACGGAAAGACCTGGACCAGGAGTCCATGGCCGCCATGTTCGCTGAAATTTTTTCAGGCAATGTCACCGAGGCCCAGATCGGGGCGTTCATGGCCGCCCTTGCCACCAAGGGGGAATGCTTCGAGGAGCTGGCCGGCGGGGCGCTTGCCATGCGCCGTAAGGCGGTGAGGGTCCAGACCCTGGCCAAGACGGTGATCGATATCGTGGGCACCGGCGGCGACGCCTCGGGCTCCTTTAATATCTCCACCACCACCGCCTTTGTGGTGGCCGGGGCCGGGGTGACCGTGGCCAAGCACGGCAACCGAAGTGTATCCAGCAAATGCGGCAGCGCCGATGTCCTCGAAGCGCTGGGGGTCAATCTGGCTGCCGATCCTGAAGTCATTGAGGAAGCCATCAATGAAATCGGTATCGGGTTCATGTTCGCCCCCCTTTACCACGGCAGCATGAAATACGCCATGAAAGCCAGGACCGACTGCGGTATCCGCAGCATTTTCAACATGCTGGGGCCGCTGACCAACCCGGCGGCAGCTTCCTGCCAGGTGCTGGGGGTCTATGCCCCGGAACTGACTGAAATGTTTGCCCGGGCCCTGAAGCTGCTTGGGGTGGAGCGGGCCTTTGTGGTACACGGCCATGACGGCATGGATGAGATAACCACCACCGACCTGACCCGGATCTCTGAACTGAACAAAGGAGAAATAAAAACCTACGACCTGGACCCCCTGGCATATTTTGAGGATTACGCCGCCCCCGGGGACCTCAAGGGCGGAGAGGTTAAGGAAAATGCCGCCATCACCACCAGTATTTTAAAGGGCGAAACCGGCCCACGGCAGGACGTGATCCTGCTCAATGCCGCCGCCGGCCTGGTGGCCGCCAATGCCGCCCCCACCATTGAGAAGGGTATTGAACTGGCAAGGCAGTCCATCGCATCCGGGGCGGCCATGGAAAAACTGGAAGCGCTGGCCGCCTACACCCGGGAGAACGGATAGGACCATGAAGGGCTTTTTAAAAAGAGTGGTAGAGATAAAAACGGAAGAGATCAGCCATCTCAAGTCCCAAATCCCCCTGGCCGCCATCCGCCATGATGCGGAGCACACCAATGCACCGCCTGATTTTTCCAAAGCAATGGCTGCCGGCAACAGAGAGAATCCCGGCATTATCGCGGAAATCAAGAAAGCCTCCCCCTCCAAAGGGGATATCCGGCCGGACCTGGATGCGATGGAATATGCGGAAAAGTACACAGAGGGGGGGGCCAGGGCCATTTCCGTGCTCACGGAATCCAGGTATTTCAAAGGGAGCCTGGCAGACCTTGAAACCGCCTGCCGGCACACAACCCTGCCCGTACTCCGCAAGGATTTCATCTTCACCGATTACCAGATCTACGAGGCCAAACGGGCAGGCGCCTCCGCCGTCCTGCTCATCACCACCCTGCTTTCCCCGGCCCAGCAGGCAGAATTTACAGCCATGGCCAGGGAACTTGACATGGAGCCCCTGGTGGAGATCAACTCCGAATGGGAATTTGAGCAGGCCTTTAGCGCCGGCGCCCGGGTGGTGGGCATCAACAACAGGAACCTCGCCACCCTCAAGACCGATCCCGGCGTCGCCAAGCGGGTGGCAAAAATCTTTCCACCGGAAATCATTGCCGTGGAAGCCTCCGGGATCTCGGGGCGGGAGGGAATTGAAGCCGGCATTGACACCGGCATCTATAACTTTCTGGTGGGAGAAAGCATCGTCCGGGCCGATGATCCGGGCGCCTTTATCCGGAAACTGCGGGGAAAGGAGGATCAATAGCCGTGGGTGCACCGCTGGTAAAAATCTGCGGCCTGACCCAGGTGGCCAACGCCCTGGACTGCGCCCGGGCCGGGGCGGACATGATCGGCCTGGTTTTTTTTAAAAAAAGCCCCAGAAATGTCACGGTTGAACAGGCCCGGAAAATCACCCGGGCCCTGCCCTCCCATATTCTCCCTGTGGGGGTATTTGTGGATGAATCCTACAACACCATCATGGAAATTTCCCAAAAAGCCGGATTGGGCGGAGCACAGCTCCACGGCAGTGAACCGCCTGCCCTGGCAGAAACGCTGTCCGCATCGGGACTGACCGTCATCAAAGCTTTTTTTGCCGTCCGCCCCCCAGACCTTTCCATGGCCGGCAGGTACCCGGCCATTGATTTCTGCCTGGCAGAATACGGCAAAGGGATACTGCCCGGCGGCAATGCAGAATCCTGGGATTACAATCTGACATCATCCATTGATTTTCCAGCCCCCCTGATGCTGGCCGGGGGGTTGACCCCGGCCAATATTGCAGAGGCCGTCTCCCGGGCAACCCCCGGCGCTGTGGATGCCTCTTCCGGTGTCGAATCCAGCCCCGGCATCAAGGATATCCCTAAAGTAAAGGCATTGATCTCAGCCGTAAAATCCTAAATCCATTCATTTTTTGTTTGACAATCCCCCTGCTTTCATTTATTTTCCGCCGCTATGTGAAATGCGAACATAAACCTAACAAAAACCTGCTCTTAAGCAGAAAACACGCCACGGACCTCACTTGAGGCGGCCGGGTTGCACCATCTGATAATACTGCCAATTCCTGCAACGGTTGCTCCTAAGGGCATCCGTTTTTTTTTTGCCCGGCACCGGTCCGTTATGTAATTTAAAAGGGAAATCAACGATGTTTAATAAAAAGAGTTCTTTGAAAACCAAATTTTTAACGCCCATATGCCTGGTGACCCTGCTGGCATTTGCCGTCACCATCGCCGTTGTGGTGGGAAGGGCCAAAGAGATGGCGGAAACCGACGCCCTTGAAAACGCCACCCAGACCGCATACCGGTACGGCGGAGAAGTCAAGATCCAGATTGAAAAGGGCATGGAAGCCGCCCGGACCCTGGCAGAGGCCCTGGAAGGTATGAAAAAGGCCGCCGATCCCACTGGACGGGACCTTGTAGCAGAAATGCTCAAGCAGATCCTGAAAAGAAACCCCGCATTTATCGGTGTGTGGACAGTCTGGGAACCCAATGCCTTTGACGGCCTGGACACTGAATACGCCAACACCGAGTTCCACGATGCAACCGGGCGCCTGGCATTCCTTGCGGACCGCTTCGGCACCTCTTCCAATTTCGGAGTCTGTGCGGACTATGACATCCCCGGCACCGGAGACTATTACCTGTCTCCCATGAAAACCGGCCGGGAAACCATTCTCGACCCCTATGAATGGGAACAGGACGGGGACAAATTCCTTCTGGCCACCCTTGCCGTTCCCATTCAGGTGAACGGGAGAACCATGGGGGTTGCAGGGATTGATATCGCACTGAAAACCTTTCAGGAAATGGTCAAGGGAATTCAAATTTATGAAACCGGCTATGTGGCTGTCATTGCCAACAACGGCAGTTATGTCGCCCATCCCAAATCCGGACGCCTGGGCAAGCCCATGGTGGACACCGACCCCTGGGTTACCCCCTTTCTCAAAGATATTAACGCCGGCACCGGTTTCACGACCAGAAGCAGTTCTAAAACCGCAGACGCCGAATTCATCCGTATCTGCGTCCCCGTAACCATTGGCAATACGGCCACCCCCTGGGCGGTAATGGCCAATGTGCCCCGGGATATCATTTTTCAAAAGGCCAATGCCATCATGTACCTCAGTGCCGGCATCGGCATGGGGGCCCTGGTGATCCTCATGGTCACCGTCTACCTGATCACCGGTTATATTATAAGACAGCTCAAAAAAGGGGTGGATTTTGCAGAAACCATGTCCGGGGGAGACCTGAGCCGGACCCTTGAGATAAAGTCCAATGATGAAATCGGCACCCTGTCCGCCGCCCTGAACAAAATGGTGGGCAGCCTCGGGGGAATGGTGAAAAAAGTATCCGGCGGGGTGGAGACCCTGACCGATGCCTCGGGCAGCCTGTCAGCCGCCTCCAGTCAGATGGCCGCCTCAGCAGAACAATCCTCGGCCTCATCCGCCCAGGTGGCGGCCGCAGCAGAAGAGTTGAACGCCGGCATGTCGGCTGTGGCCGCGGCAACGGAACAATCCGCCGCCAATATCGACCTGGTGGCATCGGCCACCGAAGAGATGACCGCAACCATCAATGAAATCGCCAAAAACTCAGAAAACGCCAGGACCGTCACGGCCCAGGCCGCAGACCAGGCCAAAATGACCACGGAAAAGGTCAGGGCCCTGGGAAGTGCTGCCCGGGATATTGACAAAGTGACCGCAGCCATCACCGAGATTTCCGAGCAGACCAACCTGCTTGCCCTCAACGCCACCATTGAGGCGGCCCGGGCCGGCGAGGCTGGCAAAGGATTTGCCGTGGTTGCCGGGGAAATCAAGACACTGGCCGCCCAGACCGCCGAGGCCACCCGGCAGATCAAAGGAAATATAGACGCCATCCAGACGTCCACCAGTGAGTCTGTGCTTGAGATAGAAGACATTGCCCAGGTAATCATTGATATCGACAATATTGTTTCAACCATTGCCGTGGCCGTGGAGGAACAGGCCGCCACCACCGGGGAAATCGCATCCAATGTGACGGAAATATCCAACGGTATCCAGGAGGTGAATGGCAGCATCACCCAGAGTACCCAGGTTTCAGGAGAGATTGCCGGTCAGATCGCCGAAATCAGCCAGGCCTCAGGGGAAATCTCCCAGACCAGCTTCCAGGTGAGAGACCAGTCCGCCGAGCTTACACAGCTTTCGGTCCAGCTCAGGGAAATGATCGGGCATTTCCGGCTATAACCAAAAAGGCCGTTCCATCGAAGAGGAAACAAGCGGTGAAAATACAACCGGCCCCGGGCGCAGCAGCGTCCGGGGCCGGTTTTTTATTGGGCGGTAACGGGGCCGGGAGATCACATCAGCGGACCAGGATATTATTCCCGGGATAAATATTGTCCTTTGCCGTCATATTGTTGAGCTTTCTGAGCGCAGCGACGGAGGTCTTGTATTTCTGGGAAATAGACCAGAGGGTCTCCCCTTTTTTTACGGTATGAAAAATATTTGTTTTTTTCTTTTTCGTTGTCTGCACCGCTTTCTTTTTCAGGGGCGCCTTCTGGGAAACCGCGGCCACCGGCTTGGGTAGCTTGGCTGCGGGTTTTACGGCTGCCGGGGCCTGCTTCAAAGCGGCCACCCGTTTTTCCATCTTTGCCAGGCGGTCCATCAATCCATCCAGTTTCAAGGTCATGGCACGTTCCAGCCGGGTGACCCGCTGGTCCAAGTCGGAAACCGCTTTGGCATCTCCCTGGACCGGGGCCTCCGGCATGGGCGAGGACGCGGCAAGCCGTGACAGGGAGACCTCCAGGTCGGCAATCCGCTGCTCCATCCTGGGATCTGCCGCAACAGCCGGCTGCGGGGCGGCGCCAAGGGTATCTTCCCTGCCCCTGTCATCGGGGTCCGGGGACCTGAAAAATAAAAAGAATACAAGTACGGTCACCACCAGGGCGCCGACCATGATCAGGGTGAATTCATTCATTTTCAGCAATGATCCGCCCAGATCAAAGCCGCCCGGATTCTTCACCTTTTTTTTCTGATTGGTATTTCTCCCGGTGGTGGGTATCTTAGATTCGGGTTTGGCTTTTGGTTTCATCCCTGGTGCTCCTGTACAAAGAAAATGATATTGTTATACCTTCATATCACCTTGCCTTTTTTTTTCAAGTCATAACCGGCTTTTCCAACCTTTTTTAACAGAGGATAAAATCATTGAACCCCGTGTTTTAGGTGTGGTAGAGTCAAATCCAAAGATAACCTAAACAATCGTCAGGAATAGCCAATATGTCTAAACCGGTTCCATTCTTCATTGCACTGACCGCCTTGCTCTTTTCCATGTCCGCCGCTGCCGGGGCCCAGAGCGTATTCACCAACAAGCTGGGCATGCGCTTTGTACTCATCCCTGCCGGCTCTTTTTTAATGGGCAGCCCAAAAAGCGAAAAGGGCCGAAACTGGAATGAAAAGCAACACAGGGTCACCATCAGCAAAAGCTTTTACATGGGAGAAACCGAAGTCACCCAGGGCCAGTGGAACCGCCTGGTTTCCCCCAACCCCTCCGCCTTTAAGCTGGGCAGTGCCTACCCCGTGGATTCGGTTTCCTGGAACGACGCCGTGGCCTTTATAGATTATCTCAACAAGTGGGAAGGCACCACCAAGTACCGGCTGCCGACGGAGGCGGAATGGGAATATGCCTGCCGGGCGGGGAGCACCACGGCCTTTTCCTCCGGGCCTGTGACCACCTTTTCATGCAATGAACCGGAACCCGCCCTGGTGAAAACGGCATGGTACTGTTACAATTCCGGCCTTGCAGACCCGGCCCGGGACTTCAAACCCCACCCGGTCAGACTGCTCAAGCCCAACCGCTGGGGACTGTACGACATGCACGGAAATGTCCAGGAATGGGTCCAGGATGCCTGTGAATGGCGCAGCATATTAAAGGCCAAAGTCGGAGTCATCACCCGGACCTATGTGGACGGAATAAAAAATCCCCTGGAAACAAAGGGGGAGCGCCGGGTGGTCCGGGGCGGGGGATGGTACCAGACCGCCAAATACCAGCGGGCCGCATACCGGACCTACTATAAACCCATTGCCCGCAGGAACAGCCTGGGCTTCAGGGTCGTCAGAATGAGATAAACTATATCTATCCGGTTTCGCCCCGTCCCGGGGCCGGGATCGGTTGCAGGGAAGCAAAGGCCGCTCTTAGGCGGACTCTTTGGAGAATCTTGTCCGGAGAAAGAGACCGGCGCCCAGCATAAGTATATCCCTGACCAGCAGCCCCACGGCACTGGCCGTATCCTTGGTGTCGGCAAAGGAAAAGCATCCGCAGTCAAACTGGTGACCACGGGCAAGGTTGAATCCGATGATGATGATAAAGCAGGCCAGCATGGCATTTATCAGGATAAGGCCAGGCCGCTTGTAAAGCCCGGTGATCAGACAGATGCCAGCCAGAAGTTCCACAAAGGGCACAAAGATGGCCAGCAGATTGATCAAGGCCCCGGGAAAGACCCCGTAGCCGTAAAGAATCAGGGCAAACTGGTCCGGTGCAAGGATTTTGTGCCAGGAGGCCCAGATAAAGGAAACGCCCAGTGCCAGACGCAGGGCCCAGGTCACCACCTTCCCCGTTGACTTATTCCAATTCAAATTCCATCTCCTGCCATTCGCTGTATCCGCCGGCATACACCGACACATCGGTGTACCCCAGTTTCATCAGCCGGGCACCGAATGTATGACTGTCCCGGCAGGTCACGCCGGCACAGTACAAAAGAAGAGGAGCATCCTTTTCCACGGTTTCCAAAAACCGGCCTATGATCTGGTCATATTCACTCAGGGGATAGGACAAGGCACCCGGCAGATGCCCCTGGCTGTACATATCGGGCCGCCGCACATCCACCAGCACCACAAGGCCCGAATCAATCATCCGCTTCACCTTGAGGGGATTGTTGATTTCCCTGGCATGGACCGCATCATCGCTGTTGGAGCCGGCCATGATCACCCCGGCCGTCTTATCCCACTGGCCGACCAGGGGGATGCCCGCCGGAGAAAAGGTGTTGATCCCGAATCCCAAGAAAAATGCAGCCAGCATTATGGACAGGCAGCCCCGGATATCCTTCATATTCATGGCGGCATTCCAGCGTCCGGTCCGGATCATAATCTCGCCCGGATGGCCTTGAACACATTTACCCGCTTTTGGACAACCATGAGCATCAGCCATTTTTCCAACAGCGCGGCCATCCTTTTTTCCTGCTCGGATTCAGGCTCCTTCCTCCCCTCCTGGATATCCATCCCTTCCATTTCGGGAAGCGGGGCGGTATCAGGCGGAGTGCCCCGGGATTCCGACAGCTGTTCCTCCAGCCGGGTCACAGCCTCCTCGGCCTCGGAAACCATAGCCGCATCGCCACCCTCATGGGTAAGTGTCCGGTACATGGCAAGGGCGTCATCCAGATACCCCTGGGATTCATACAAACGGGCCAACTCAATACTGGCAAATTGTTCTGTCATGGCAAAAGGTCCTTTGGATTGGGGTCCTTTATAGTTGATTGATGTTTGAAAATCAGTTCGTCCGGCGCGGCCATACCGTGGTCATGCCTGGCCTTGTGCCGGATATATTCCAGATCATGCTTAAGGCGGTTGATCTCTTTTTCTATTCTTTTATTCTCCTGGGATTCCTTCCGGACCCGGGCAGTGATCCTGGCTTCCTTCTCAGTCAAGGCCCGGTAGTCCATCACCCCGTTGGTGGAAAAAAAAATCAGGCCTAAAATCAAAAGGACGATTCCGATCCCCAGATAAAGGCCGATCTTTTCAATGGTGGTCATATTCTTTGGGAAACTACCTTTTTCAATAGGTTTACATCCTGCTTTGCCGCCAGCCCGGCCCCTCCGAAGAAAAACAGAACGCCTGCAGCAATGGCAACGGCAAGTCCCAAACCCTGGGTCAAAACCGTTTCAGGCATCCATGCGGCCCAGAGCATCCAGATCCGCCGAACAAGAAACGCCATTATACCAGAGATAAAAAGCGCTCTGCAAGCACAAACCCATAAGGGTTTCAACCCGGCGTCCACAGGGGCGCACAGAGCGAGAATAAAGAATCCGGCACCGGCGGAGATGGCCACGGACAGGGCCAGTCCGGTCACGCCCAAGGCCCGGCCCAGAAATACCCCCAGCACCAGGTTGGTGCAGATGGCCCCAAGGCCGGCAAAAAAGGGCAGCCGGACATTGGCAAGGGCAAAATAGAAGGTCACAAAGAGCCGGGTGCCGGCCATGGCCCAGAGTCCGGCACAGAGCCAGAAAAGGCAATCCCCTGTCTGGGCGGCAGCCCCTGCGTCAAAAGCCCCCCGGCCGAACAAAAGGCTGACAATGGGACGGTTCAGCGCCATCATCCCGGCCATGGCCGGGATGGTCAAAAAAACGACCAGCCGGACCCCCATGTCAAATGCCGGCCGGACGCCGTCCATATTCTGGACTGCGGCCTTTCCCGAGAGCAAGGGGAGAAAGACCGTCGCCACAGAGGCGGCAAACAGGGCCAGGGGGAATTGCACCAGACGCTCGGCATAATAAAGGCAGGAGACCGCCCCCGGGGCCAGTTTGGATGCCAGCAGACCGGCCACCAGCATATTGATCTGGAATGCCGCCGCCCCGACAACCGAAGGCAGCAGCGTTTTAAGGGTACGGACCACCCCGGGATGCAAAAAAACGAACCGCCGGTAATCCAGCATCCCGGCGCGCCGCAGCCAGGGTAGCTGGAAGGCCAGCTGAACCAGCCCTCCTGCGGTCACCCCGGCCGCAAGCACCGACACCGGAGGTGAAAAACGATCCGCAAGAAACAAGGTGGCGGTGATGACGCAAAGATTCAGAATGATGGGGGTGGCCGCGGGTACGATAAAATTGCCCAGGGAATTGAGAACCCCCATGGACAGGGCAACCATAAAAATCACCCCCATATAAGGCAGCATGAGTTTCAACAGCAGCACAGACAGGGTCTGAGCATAGCTCCCCTGGGCATACCCCGGTGCCAGTATCCCAATGACCAGGGGGGCCAGATAGATCCCCACCACGACCAGGACGGCCGCAAATAAGGAAACCAAAAAACAGGCGGACAGGAACATGGATACGGCATTTTCCTTTCCTTCCCTTGCCATCACCCCTGAAAATACCGGTATAAAGGAGATGCTAAGAATTCCGTCGGCCATCATTTTTCGGGCAAGGTCAAAGGGCCTGAAGGCAATGAAAAAAGCGTCCGATGCCGGGGAGGCACCGAAAACGAATGCAATAAGGGCATCCCTCACCATCCCCAGAACCCTTGAAATCAATGTTATACTGCTGACGGAGGCCGCCTTTCTAAAAAAAATCACTCCAGCTTTTCCTTGACAAATCCCATTAATCCGTATATTTTATCGAATTTGAAATATGGTTTAATATTATTAATAATTTATAAATTTATGAAGGAGCTAGACCAAGTTGGCTAACCATAAATCCGCAAAGAAACGTGCAAAACAAAGTCAGGTTAGACGGATGAGAAACAAATCCGTAAAAACCAACCTCAAAACCCTGGAAAAAAAGCTGCGTGCAGCAAAAGAGGCCGGTGAAGCCACCGAAGAGCTGATGAAGCAGACCCAGTCTGCCATTCACAAAGCAGCCAAAAAAGGCATTGTTCACAAGAAAACCGCTTCCAGAAAGATTTCAAGACTTTTCAAACTTGTAAACGCTTAAGAACGCGCGTTTCGGCCTAGATTAGCACAGCCGGTCCAGACAGAAATACAGCACAGGCGTATATCTGGTTTACCAGATATACGCCTGTGGCGTTTTTAGAAATTGCTGGTCATCCGGCTGACAAGACGTTCTGCCACGCGCTGGGCAATGGTCTCCACAGCCTGGCGCTTATCCGCCTCATCCTCTACCGAATTGTCTGACACATCATAGGATTCCTGGGCGGAAAAATCCTTTACCGACCAGAGAATCTCACCCTCGGCGTCGATGAGCTTCACATCCACCACCGCCGTCACCCGGCGCTCCGTCACACTGGTGGAGGACGACCGGGACAGGGTTGCGAATGTAATGGATTTCACCGTCCCGGCAATCTTCCGGCCAGCCTCATCCACCACCCGTGTATCGGTTTTAGACGTGATTTCACGGATCAGTTCATTGGTAAAGCTGACCCCGGCACCGGGTTCGGAACTCCTGTTTTCAAATACGCCCACGGTCACCCGGGTCACATTTTCGTTTACATATCCGCCGCCGGCCAGGCGGTAGCCGCACCCTGCGGCCACCACCATGATCAACAGCACTGCAATCCCCAGTTTCAGTGTTTTCATCTTTACACCACGATGTTTACAAGGGTTTGTTTTTTCCGGATGACGATCATCTTTCTGACCGCCTTGCCCTCGACATATTTTACTATCCGGTCATCGGCCAATGCCATCTTCTTGATCTCTTCCTCATCCGTATCCGCGCCGGTGTTGAATTTTGCCCGGAGCTTCCCGTTCACCTGGACCACTACCAGCATCTCGTCCGAGGTCAACGAGTCCTCCCGGAATTCCGGCCAGGACTGCTCTATTATGGAGCCTTCGTGCCCCATGCGCCGGAAGAGTTCTTCGCAGAAATGGGGAACAATGGGAGAGAGAAGCAGGAGTACATTTTCCAGACTGAACCAAAGTACCGCACGCGTCTCATTGTCGGCCTTTTCAATATCAACGGCATACATGGCGTTGACCAGTTCCATTACAGCGGAGATGGCCGTATTAAAATGGAAACTGTCGTCAATGTCGTTGGTCACCTTTTGGATGGTCTGGTTGGCCTTAATGTACAGATCCTTGGCAGCGCCGGATTTCAGGTCGCCGGCCGGCCCAGTGTAAGGGGCGACACCCTGCATCTTTTCCATGCAATTGATGGCCAGCCGCCACACCCGGTTGACAAAGCGGTTGGAGCCTTCCACCCCGTCCTCACTCCATTCCAGATCCCGCTCGGGCGGTGCCGCAAAGAGGCAGAACAGCCGGGTTACGTCGGCGCCATACTGCTCCAGCAGGGCGTTGGGATCCACCACGTTTTTCTTGGACTTGGACATCTTGATCACCCGGCCCACTTCCACATCGCTGCCGCAGCGGGTGCAGCCCAGGCCCTCGCCTTTTTTCTCGGCCTCTTCCGGGAAGAGGAAGCCGTGTTCCGGGCAGGTCATGGTTTCCTTGCAGACCATGCCCTGGGTGAGCAGGCGGGTAAAGGGCTCTTTAAAATCAATCAGGCCCAGGGTATTGAGCACCCGCATGAAGTAGCGGGAATAGAGCAGATGGAGTACCGCATGCTCCACACCGCCGATGTACTGGTCAACCGGGGCCCAGTATTTCACAGCCTCGGGATCGAACATGCCCTGGTCGTACCGGGGAGAGCAGTATCTCAGGTAATACCAGGAGGACTCCACAAAAGTGTCCATGGTGTCGGTATCCCGGCGGGCATCTTCCCTGCCGCAGGCCGGACAGGTGGCCTGGGCAAAATAGTCCAGGGTGGGCAGGGGGGAGCCGCCCTTTTCAAGCAGATTGGCATCCTCGGGAAGCGTGATGGGCAGGTCGGATTCCGGCACAGGCACCACGCCGCAGGAGGGACAGTGGATCACCGGGATGGGTGCCCCCCAGTATCTCTGGCGGGAAATGCCCCAGTCCCGGAGGCGGTAGGAAATTGCTTTTTTACCCCGGCCTTCCTCGTCCAGCCAGTTGGTGATGGTTTCCAGAGCCTCTTCGCTGTCCATGCCGTCGAACTTTCCGGAATTTACCATCACCCCGCGGCCGGAAAAGGCCTCGGTCATGGTGGCTGGATCCAGAGTTTCTCCCTGGGGCTGAACCACGATGCGGATTTCAAGGCCATATTTTTTTGCAAATTCAAAGTCACGCTGGTCGCCGCAGGGCACGGACATGATGGCACCGGTGCCGTACTCCATGAGCACGAAGTTGGCCGTGTAGATGGGGATTTTCTCGCCGGTGGCCGGATTGATGCAGTGGGCGCCGGTGAACACCCCTTCTTTTTCATATTTTTCAATGCCGTCGGCGGAACGTTCCTGCTTGGACACCTTTTCCACAAAGGCGGCCACGGCGTCTTCCTGTTCCGTTCCCCTGGACAATTCCTCCACCAGGGGATGCTCCGGGGCCAGACACATGAAGGTGGCGCCGAACACTGTGTCCGGCCGGGTGGTAAAGACGTTGAGGTCCTCGTCCCTGCCGTCGATCTTGAACTTGAGCTCAGCACCGATGCTTTTGCCGATCCAGTTTTTCTGCATGGTCGTGACCTTGTCCGGCCATCCGGGCAGCTTATCGCAATAGACCAGGAGGTCCTCGGCATAATCGGTGATTTTAAAAAACCACTGCCAGAGTTTTTTCTGCTCTACGGGCTGTGAACAGCGCCAGCAGCAGTCCTGTTCCACCTGCTCGTTGGCCAGGACGGTCTGGCATTTTTCACACCAGTTGACATAGGACTCCTTGCGGTAGGCCATGCCCTTTTCAAGCATTTTTAAAAAGAGCCACTGCTCCCATCGATAATATTCGGGCCGGCAGGTGGCGATTTCCCGGTCCCAGTCGTAGGAAAAACCCATCTTTTTGAGCTGGGCCCGCATGGCCCTGATATTCTCATAGGTCCAGGCCGCCGGATGGGTGTTGTTGTCGATGGCCGCATTTTCCGCAGGCATCCCAAAGGCGTCCCATCCCATGGGATGAATGACATTGAACCCCTTCATCCGCTTGTACCGGACCACCACGTCGCCGATGGTGTAATTGCGCACATGGCCGATATGGATCTTACCCGACGGATACGGAAACATTTCCAGAAGATAGTATTTTTCTTTGGACCTATCTTCGGAAACCTTGAAAAGCTGATTTTTATTCCAGTAATCCTGCCATTTGGGTTCTACCTCGGCCGGGTTATACCGTTCCTCCATTATTCAAATTCCTTTCGAAAACATCTATTATTCAATAGTAAACTCTATTAGATGCCATATGCCGGATCAAATAGCAAGGGCGGCACACAAAGCTTTTGGATTAATTTTCGATTCGGGGGTATACTGCCCCCCATGACAACAAACCTGCACAAACTGACCCCGGCGGAACTGGGCCGGCTTTTCCCCGTTATCATCACCAGGGCGCAGCCGGAGTGGCCACAGATATTCACCCGGGAAAAACAGCGTCTGACAAGGCTTCTGAAACAAAAAATCTGCGGCAGGATTGAACATGTCGGCTCCACTGCGGTGCCGGGTCTGGCGGCTAAACCCACCATTGATATCCTCATTGAGATCGTTGACACGCCTGCCAACCGCGCCTCAATCATTGCCGCCATGGAAGACGAGGGATATATCCACATGAAGGAACAGAGCCACCTCATGATGGTCAAGGGGTATACACCGGCGGGCATGGAAATCCCATCCTTCCATATCCATATGGGCAGCCCCGGTTTTCCCAAGCTTGAGGAGATGATCCGGTTCAGGGACATCCTCAGGGCAGACCGGGCCGCCGCCCGGGACTACGAAACCCTGAAAAGGAGCTTGGCCCGCAGATACAGAACCGACCGGGAAACCTACACCCAGGCAAAGACAGACTTCATCCGGGCCCGCCTGGCGGATTAGATGCACTGCCGCAGGAGTCACCCCCCGCCGTCAACAAACCGCAGGTTGTACTCGTTATGCCTGCCACCCTGAATCTGGCCGTCCAGGGCATCCAGGGCCTCAATGAGATTGCCGGGCAGTGGCATTCCCACGGCGGCCAGGTTTTCATCAATATACCCTCTGCGTTTCATTCCGGGTATGGGCACCACCTCCCCGCCCCGGGACAACAGCCAGGCAAGGGAAAGCTGGGCCGGGGTGATCCCCATTTCCCGGGCCGCCTGCCATACCCCTTCCATGGCCGCCAGGTTTTCCGCCATATTCCCGGGCGCGAATCTGGGGATCTGCCGCCTGTAATCGGTATTTTCCAAACGGCTGGTATCCGCCACATTTCCGGTAAGCGCCCCTCGGCCCAAGGGGCTGAATGCCACCAAAGAAACCTTAAGCTCACGGCAGGCCGGAAGAATCTCTTTTTCCACCGCCCTGTGCCAGAGGGAATATTCTGACTGGATCGCCGTCACCGGATGAACCGCACAGGCCCGCCGGAGAATCCCGGCAGACACCTCGGACAACCCGAGGAACCGGACCTTCCCCTGCCGCACCAGGTCAGCCATGGCGCCCACGGTCTCCTCCACCGGCACATCGGGGTCCAGGCGATGCATATAGTAAAGGTCTATCTCATCGATCCCCAGCCGGCGCAGACTGGCCTCACAGGCCCGTACCACGTACCCGGGCCGGCCGCAGACAGCCACATTCCCCTTCTCATCCCCCACAAACCCAAACTTGGTTGCCACCACGGCCTCTTTGCGCCTGCTCCGGAGCACCCTTCCGATGAGCCTTTCATTATGCCCGTCCCCGTAGACATCCCCCGTATCCAAGAAATTAATCCCCAGATCCAGGCAGCGGTTGACCGTGGCAATGGACTCCCCCTCATCGGCCCTGCCATAGGCGTGGGACATGCCCCAGCACCCCAGCCCCATCGCAGATACCTGCAAATGCCCCTTTCCCAACACTCGATATTTCATCCTGTTCCTCCCAACAATTGCCATGCCCTCGTTCCCATACAACTTGCTGCCCGCCGGGGCAAGAAGCTGTTTCAACAGTTGCCTGCCATCATTTTCCGGCCGGCGGCCTCCCCCATTCGGCCCGGGTGTCTCGCGGCAACACAATACCGCAGAAACATTTTGTAACACAATCCCATAGATTTAATACAAAAAAGCCAAGGATATTCAGCTATGATTAGATTGGGAGCACACGCCGGCAACGGTTGCTATTTTCCACGGGCTGGTATAATAAATTCCAGGTATGGATCCGGGATCTTACCGGTCCGGGCATGGTTCACCAAAAGAACGGAAACGAGGTATGAAACGCGTCACAGACATTTTAATATTTGGCTTTATGACCCTGCTTTTTGCCGGATGCACTGCGGCAACGAACCAGCCGGCAGCAAAAAGCGAAGATGTGTGGAACGAAGAGATACAGGAGATGGCCGACAGCGGCCAGACCTATAAACCCGCGGGCAACGGCGTGGTTTTCTTCAATAAAAACAAGCCCCGGCTCAAAACCGTACAGATATGGCTGGAAAGCGGCAAAACAGTATCTGCAAAAATAAAAGAATACATTGCCGGCATCATGCCGGGCAAAGGCGCATCCGGCACGAGCCTGGCACAAAAAATTGCAGGCAGGTGGTACGGCCTGGACACCAACCATGAGTCCGCAGTGGTGTTTACATTTGAACCCGACGGGCGATTTGTCCGCCAGGCCGGAGACGAAATCGAAACCGGCAGATATGAGTTTGAGCCGGCTGCCGATCCGGACAGCATCACATTTACCCCCCAGGCGCTGCCCGGGGGACGCTCAAGGCAATTTGAATTTATCACCGACGACGCCCTGCTTTTCAAGGGGGGACACCGGGACCTGATCCTCTTTAAACAGAGTTGATATGGTACGATTCCAGGCTTTCTGCCATCCCATGCCATTGATTTTCCAATAATAATTCAACTTGACCAAATCCCCGACGAATGATATAAGAGATGGTTTTGAAATCACCTGACAGGCAGGTGATTCATGTATTAATCCTTGCTCCGGGCCGAAACAGCGGACGGGGCTTTATATCCGCAAGGAGAAAAAATGAGGAAATATGAAACTGTAATTATTTCTGACCCTGATCTTCAGGATCAAACACGTGCCGAACTGTTTGATAAAATCAGAAATATCATTGCCAGAGAAAACGGTATTCTTTTAGACTGTGACGAATGGGGCAGCAAAAAGCTGGCCTATGAAATCAAGAAAAAACTCCGCGGTTACTATACCTGCCTGACCTACGGCGGAACCGGTGACCTGGTAAAAGAGCTTGAAAGAAACCTCCGTCTCAGCGACGACATCATGAAGTTCATGACCATCCTTCTTTCCGACAACGTCACTGCCGAATCCCTTGAACAGGAGCTTGCAGACGCCAAGGAAGCCGAAGCTGCAGAAGAAGCAGCCAAAGCCGAGGAAGCAGCCCAGGCTGAAGAAGAAGCCGAGGAAGCACCTGCCGAAGCGAGCGAAGAAGCTGAAGCCCCTGCTGAAGAAGCCGAAGCAGCCGACACCCAGGAATAATTCATTTACGAAGGAGAGATACTATGTATAAAGGTCAAAGAGGCGGAAAGAACAGATTCTACCAGCGCCGCAAAATCTGCAGATTCTGCGTGGACAGCAACATGGAAATTGATTACAAAAACCCCAAGTCCTTGAGACAGTTCATCACCGAACGGGGCAAAATCATTCCCAGACGGATCACCGGCACCTGCGCCAAACACCAGCGTCAGCTGGCACTGGCCATCAAGCAGTCCCGTCAGATCGCCCTGCTGCCCTTTGTCGGCCGCCCCATGCATTAAAACTTCACAGGATCCGCAAGAGTAAACCATGCCTTTACCCCTGACCCATCCGGCCGTGATCAAGGAAACCCTCAAAGGGATTTCCTTTTGCATCCTGATATTCGGTGCGGTTGTGGCCTTTCCCCTGCTGGGGATATTCGCCCTGTTGCTTCTGCCCCTGCCGGTGTTGTTTTACCGGCTCAAGGTGGGACGGAACTGCGGGCTGGCCATCGTGACAGTCAGCTTTCTCATTTTGCTGCTCATGACACGGGGACTGGCATTCGATATTCTCTATTTTGGATCCTTGCTCATGACCGGCCTGTTCTTAGGCGAGTGCCTGGAACGCCACCTGGACATCCAGAAAACCATCGGATACACCACGGCCCTGGTTACGGGATCGGCCTTTGCCGCCTTTTTCCTGTATACCCTCACCCAGGGACAGGGCATGGAAGCTATCCTGACGGAGTATCTGGGCACCTATTTTAAAATGACCGCCGAAGTCTACTCGGAAATGGGCATTGAACAGGGCCAGATTGAGCAGCTTAACTCAGCCTTCATGGTGATTTTGCCGGGTATGTTCCTTATATCCTATATTTCCACCATCTGGTTGAACATCCTGATCATCAGAAACATGCTCAAAAAACGGGGTGTTGAACTTAAAAGCATCGATTGCCTGAACCGCTACCGGGCACCGGAACTCCTGGTCTGGGCGGTGATCGGCCTGGGCCTTGCCCTGATGCTGCCGGTACAGCCCCTGAAAATCATCGGCATCAACTGTATGATCGTTTTAATGCTTGTTTATTTTTTTCAAGGAATTGCTGTTGTATCTTTTTACTTCCAGAAAAAGGGAACCCCAATGGCCTTTAAAGTGTTCTGCTACAGCCTGATCGCACTTCAGGTCTATGTACTGATCCTGGTCATCGGCCTGGGGTTTTTCGACAACTGGATCAATTTCAGAAAGATCAACACAGCCGCATGATAAATTAAAACCCGGCCGGCGAAAGCCTTACGGCCGGATTTTGGAGGTTTATAATGAAAGTCATATTAAAAGAGACCATCGATACGCTGGGTATCGCCGGCACGGAGTGCGAGGTATCCGCCGGTTACGGACGGAACTACCTGCTTCCCCAGGGGAAAGCGGTTCTTGCCACACCCGCCAACAGACGGGTAATGGAGCAGGCCCGGGCCAAACTGGAACTCCAGATTGCCAAGGAAAGAAAACTGGCCGAAGAGATGGCTGACAAAATCAAAGACATCACCTGCACCATCAAGGCCAAGGTCCGTGAAGAAATCTACCTTTACGGTTCCGTGACCACCCACGACATCAAGGATGCCCTGGAAGCCCAGAACATTGAGGTTGAACGTCGGGTTATTCTTCTGGCCGAGCCCATCAAGGAGACAGGCGAATACAAAGTACCCATCCGCCTGTACAAAGATGTTGAGCCGGAAATCACCGTGAGCGTGGTTGCCGAAGAAAAAGAAGAAAAGTAGTTCATCCATAAGCCGGCGGTCCATGTTGTTTACATGGCCCGCCGGTTTTTTCCTTATTTAGACCTGGATTGCCGTGGCAAAAAAACAAATCACAAAACCGGACCCAGTCAAAAGCGACCCCCTGCTCAGCCGCACCCCGCCCCACGACCTTGACGCGGAAGAATCCCTCCTGTCCGCCATATTCATCAACAATGACACCCTGATGGACGTCCTTGAAATCCTCACCCCCGAAGATTTCTACAAAGGCGCTCATAAAAAGATTTTCAGGGTGATCATAGAGCTGGCGGCAAAAGAGGACCCCGTGGACCTGATCACCGTGGCCAACGCCCTCAACGAAAAGGACGAACTGGAGGCCATCGGCGGAGCCGCCTATCTGGCCGGCATATCCGATGCCGCCCCGGTGGCGGTGAATGCGGTCCACTATTCAAAAATCATCAGGGGAAAGGCCGACCTGCGGCGGCTCATCGATGCCTCGTCAAAAACCATTGAACGCTGCCTGGAGGACAAGGGGGATTTCAAGGACATTCTGGACGAGGCCGAAGCCGCTGTTTTCCAGATTGCCGAACGCAAAACCGGCGGCGCCTTCAAGTCCCTGGGCGAACTCATCGACCTGAACATCGACCAGTTGGAAGAGCAGCAGGGCAAGGACGGCGGCCTGGCCGGTCTTTCAACCGGCTATCCCAGGCTGGACCAGATCACCTCGGGCCTTTCCGGTTCCGACCTGATCATCCTGGCCGCCCGCCCCTCCATGGGCAAAACGGCCTTTGCCCTGAACATCGCACGGAATGTGGCCTTCACCGACCGACAGCCCGTGGCCGTATTCTCCCTGGAAATGTCCTGTGACCAGCTGTCCATGCGGCTGCTGACCTCTGAGGCCCGCATCGATTCCAATCGGCTGCGTACCGGGTTTATCAGCCCCGAGGACTGGCAGAACGCCACCGATGCGGCAGGAATTCTCAATGAAATGCCCATTTTCATCGATGACACCCCCGGTATTTCGGTGATGGACCTGCGGGCCAAGTGCAGAAAACTCTACCAGAAAAACGGAGGCCTGGGCCTGGTGGTCATCGACTACCTCCAGCTGATGAAAGCCCCCTTTAGATCCGACCGCCGAGACCTTGAAATCGCGGAAATCTCCCGCTCCCTCAAAGCCCTGGCCAAGGAACTCAACGTACCCGTCGTCGCCCTCTCCCAGCTCAACCGTATGCTGGAACAGCGGGCAGACAAACGCCCCATGATGTCCGACCTCAGGGAATCAGGCGCCATTGAGCAGGATGCTGATATCATCGCCTTTATATACAGGGACGAGGTATATAATAAGGAACCGGACAATCCTAAAAAAGGAACTGCCGAAATCATTGTGGCCAAAAACAGAAACGGTGCCATCGGCACGGCCCACATGATATTCAACGGCCAATTCACAAGATTTGAAGAGCTGGCACCGGATCACTACCAGGGATTTGAATGAAAAGAATAGTCTACGGCAATACTGAAGGGCTTCGTAAAACCCAGATCCAGCGCATCGAAGACCTGTACACATTTAAATCTCCGCCGGAATTTATTGTAGATTCCGAGACCGCTGAGGAAATGACGGCCATCAGCCATGAAATCAGCCGTCAGATCGGAATCCTGCTGGACCGAAACGGAAAAGTGGTCTGTGTCATTGCCGGTGAGCCCCACCGCATCGTGATCCCGGTCACGTCGGACTATATGGCAGGGCCCGGCCGCCTCAAGGGGCTGCGCTGCGTCCACACCCACCTCTCCGACGAACCCCTGACCCAGGACGACCTCACCGACCTTGCCCTGCTGCGCCTGGATTATATCACGGCGCTGTGTCCCGCACCGGAAGGGCGGCCAGGCAAGATCTACTCCGCCCACATCCTTCCCGACCCCGACGCCGAGCCCTACCAGGTGGAACCGGTGGCAACCATTGAGGGCCTGGACATCGACTGCCGGGCCAAAATCTTTGAACTGGAATCGGAACTGGCCCGGCACAACCGGCAGCACCGGCCTGAATCCGGACGGGAAAACGCCTTTCTCATCAATGCGGTAACGGAGAACCCCAGGGATGCCTGGGTCTCCATGGATGAACTCAAAGAGCTGTGCAAAACCAGCCACATCAGGGTTATTGATACGGCCATCCAGCGGAGAAAAAAAATTGACCCCAAGTTTGTGGTGGGAAAGGGCAAACTGGCCGATCTCATCATCAAAGCCATCCAGAACTATGCCACCATGCTGGTATTTGACCGGGAGCTCTCCCCTTCCCAGATCCGCTCCATCACGGATTTTGTGGAGATGAAGGTCATTGACCGGACCCAGCTCATCCTGGATATTTTTGCCAACCAGGCCAAATCCAGGGAAGGTAAATTCCAGGTGGAACTGGCCCAGCTGGAATACATGCTGCCCCGGCTCATCACCAAAAATACGGCCATGTCCCGCCTCACCGGCGGCATCGGCGGCAGGGGGCCCGGTGAAACCAAGCTGGAAGTAAATAGGCGCAGGGCAAGGGACCGTATTTCCCGGCTGAAAAAAGAAATCGAAAAAATAAGAAAGCAGCGCAAGCAGCAGAAATCCAGACGCAAACGCCGGGATCTGCCCGTCATCTCCATTGTGGGATACACCAACGCAGGCAAATCCACCCTGCTCAACACCCTGACCCAGAGCAATATCATCGCGGCCAACAGGCTATTTGCCACCCTGGATCCCTCATCACGGCGGCTGCGCTTTCCCAGGGACAAGGAAGTGATCATCACCGACACCGTCGGATTCATCCAGAACCTGCCCAAGGAATTGATGGAGGCCTTCCACGCCACCCTGGAGGAACTGGCCGAAGCAGACGTTATTCTCCACGTCATCGACATCTCCAACCCAAGGTATATGCAGCAAAAGGACTCCGTGGAGAAACTGCTTAAAAAACTGGAACTGGACAAGATCCCCACCCTTTACGTTTTCAACAAAATGGACCGGGCCGACCTCAACGATTTTGACAACCCCTGGCTGCTGAACCAGGGACTTCTGGTTTCTGCCCTGGAAAAAAAGAGCCTGGCTCCCCTGGTTGAAAAACTGGAGGCCATGGTTTAGGGAAAACGGCCCAGGCCAGATTGGTGTTGACCTAACCTTGGATATACTTTACAAAGAACTCATTAACCCACACAGACAACCGGACATCATATGGAAATAAAACTGCTTGACCAGATATTTGACCAAGATCCCATCCGGGAAGATTCAATTGACGTCCCCGATTGCTTCGGGGAATACGATAAAAAAAACAAACTTTGTTTAGGCCATTGCGCCATCGCCATCAAATGCTGCGTCACCCAGGCCCAGCACCCTAAAACAGATTTGCTTGAAAAACTTTTGAGTTATAACGATTATTCGGTAAAGCCCAATTAGAAGGAATAAGGGCTTAAAAGAAAAGCGCGGCCACGGGACAGCCGCTTCCTGAGTAGCAATCTGTCAGGAAAATATTTTGCCCGGATTAAGGATATTCTGGGGATCAAATACCTTTTTGATCCCCTTCATCAGGGCAAGCTCCCCTGCCCCGATCTCCCTGGTCAGATACTTCATCTTTGTGATCCCCACCCCATGTTCTCCGGTGATGGTTCCCCCCAGCTCCAGCGTTACGCCAAACAGTCTATCCACCGCTTCATGGGCCCTTTTATTCTGGTCCGGATCGGTTTTATCGTACATGATATTGCAGTGGATATTACCGTCGCCGGCGTGGCCGAAGGCCACCACTGTGAGGCCGGAACGCTTTTGAATATCCCGGACGGCATCCACCATGTCCGGTATTTTTGAAATAGGCACCACGATATCTTCATTAATTTTATGGGGAGCAATTTTAAAAAGAACCGGGGAAAGTGATTTTCTTGCCTGCCAGAGGGCGGCGGTTTCTTCCGGGGTTCCGGCCATTATCACTGCCAGGGCCCCCTGGTTTTCCATGCAGAAGGATTTAATGGCGCCGGCATCGTTTTCCACCCCCTCGGCACTGCCGTCCAGCTCGATGATGAGCATGGCCGCAGTCAGCTCCGGAAGTTCAAACGACAATTTGTCCCGGACAAGGGAAAGGGAAACCTCATCCAGATACTCCACGCACCTGGGGACCACGGCATGCTTAATGATGGCAGACACGGTCTGTGCCGCCTTCTCGGTGCTGTCAAAAAACACGGCCATGGTTTTAACGGCGGCCGGCTTGGGTAAAAGTCTGAGCGTAATCTGAGTGACCAGCGCCAGGGTACCTTCGGATCCGACAATGAGGCGGGTCAGATCATATCCGGCAACCCCTTTCGCCGTTGACACACCGGTCTCTATGATTTCCCCCGTGGGGAGTACCGCCCGGAGTCCCAGCACATAGTCCCGGGTGACCCCGTACTTCACCGCCCTGGGCCCGCCGGCGCATTCCCCGACATTGCCGCCGATGGTGCATACAGCAGAGGATGCCGGATCCACCGGATAAAACAATCCCCGGGATTCCACTGCCCGGTGGAGGTCCGCAACGATGACACCGGGTTCCACCCTTGCGGTGAAGTTACGGTCGTCAATTTCAACGATCCGGTTCATCCGGCCGGTGGAAACCACCAGCCCGCCCTTCACCGGTACGGCGCCGCCGGTCATGCCGGAACCGCTCCCCCTGGGAATGACGGGAAGGCCTTCCCTCCCTGCCAATTTAAAAATTTCGGAAATCTGCGATTCGGTGTCCGGAAAAAGAACAGTATCGGGCAGATGTGACCGGCCCGTGGCATCATAGGAATAAACCAGCCGCTCTTCTTCTCCGGTCGAGACCTGCTCCGGGCCCAGAATTGCCTTTAAGGCCTTCAGGGCCTGGGAGGAGACAGGCATTTAAAACTTCCCGGTTTCCAGTTTTTTGGACAGGTAATTGATCTGTTCGTAGATCTGGCCCCTGCGCTTTATTTCCTTTTCAATGGCATTCACTGAATAGATGGCCGTAGCATGGTATTTTTTAAAGCTGGAGCCGATTTTTTTGATGGGCTGGTCCGTATACCGCTTGGCCAAAAACATGGCCACCTGGCGGGGTTTTACAATGCGCTGTTTCCTGGATTTGGAAATGATGTCCTCTTCGGTAATGGAAAACTCATTGCAGACCATTTTTTTGATCAGGTCAATGGTGATGCTCTTGCGACTTCGGGTCATGTTCTCCAACACGCTTTTGGCAAGATCGATATCAATGTTTTTCCCCATAAGCTGGCCTTTGGCGACCACGCCGAACATTCCGCTTTCCAACTGGCGCACATCGTCGCAGAGTTCCTGGGCAATATATTCGCTCACATTGGTGGGGAGTACACACCCCATGCCCCTGGATTTTTTGTCCAGGATTTTAATCCGGGTATCAAAGTCCGGCGCCTGGATTTCAGTTACCAGCCCCATGTTCAGCCTGGACTTGAGGTTGACATTGAGCTTGGGAATTTCATCAGGCCGTTCGCAGCCGGAGAAAATAATCTTTTTATCGGCGTCCAGAAGGTAATCCAAAGTCATTGCTAATTCCTTCTGAGTGGCTGTTTTACCGGACAAAAAGTGAATATCCTCTAAAATGAGGACATCGCATTTCTGGCGATATTTTTCCTTAAACCGGTCAATGACATTGTTTTTAAGGGAAAATATCATTTCATTGGTAAAATCCTCGGCCGTAACGTAGTACACCCTGTTGGCCTGGGAATTGGCAATGATATGGTGGCCGACGGCCTGGGACAAGTGGCTTTTGCCCAATCCGGTCTTGCTCAGCAGATAGAGGATCCCGGTTCCGTTGATCCGCCCTTGGGCCAGGGACAGAGAGGCTGAATAGGCAAAATTGGAGTTATCGCCCACAACAAAATCATCAAAGGTAAAATTCTTTTTAAGCATCCGCCCGCTGTGGAAGGTTGGATCCATGCCGGGCAGCATGGGTTGCTCCATTGCGGAGACTTTGGGGGACGGCCGCCCCACGGCCGACCGGGCTGGAAAAAATCCTTTGGAGCGCTCTGTGGACTTGGCTTTTGCCGAACTTTCCTTAGAATTCGCCTTTTTGCTGTGGGTCTTGAATTCAACCTGGACTTGACGGCCCAGTCTGGAAAACTCCCGTTCAATGCTTCCCCGGTAATTTTCCTTAAGCCGGCGCATGGAAAACTCATTTGGGGCAGAGAGGGTAATATGGTCTGAATCGTGATCAAGAAGAGCGACGGGTTCGATCCACATTCTATAGCAGTGGTCAGGTACAGAACTTTTAATTTCAGATTTAACTTGTTTCCAGAACGACTCCATTAGTTATACACAAAAACCTTCCGATAAAAAAACAGCACCACAAACAACGGGAAACTGCCTTGATGGGATTAATAAAAAAAATGATTCATAATGACGTAAATAAAATTTAGCTATTTTTTTATTCGAATAAAATTTTGCGGTCAACTGGAATAAGAATGGTTAGCGCCCTGTTAGTTTCGCATTTGGTATATTTTTTCAACCCACTGATTTTACCCGATATTTTTTGTGAAACATGGTTTTTCCCCTAAAATTTCAGACAGTTCGGCAACCATCTATTTTTCAAGGGAATTTTTCATGGTCAATACTTTTCTTTTAAAAATTCCATTTTTTTTTACTTCCATTTACTCTGATTTGCTTCGATTTACTCCAATTTAAATAAAAACGACTACATTTTTTTAAAACTCAAAATCATGGTGGTTTCACAATTTACTCACTTAAATTTATTTACACCTCCCCCGTGCAATAGTATATTCACCCTTTATACCCCTGAATCAATTAACCTAAACCATAAAACGATATACACATGACTCATTTCAAGACCGGATCGGCCAGACCAGTGATCGGCCTCACCATGGGCGACCCCGCAGGTATAGGGCCGGAAATTCTTATCAAAGCCCTGTCGGACAAACACATCATGCAGATCTGCAGGCCTGTGGTCATCGGCGATAAGGCCGTACTGAACAAGGCCATTCAACTGACGGACAGTGCCCTCACCCTGTATAACATTGACCAGCCGGAGCGCTTTACCCAAGCCCACAACCGGCTCAGCCTCATCCCGGTGTCAAACTTAACGCCGGAAGACACCCTTGCCATCCCCCCCACAGCCCGGACCGGTAAAGCCATGGAGGCCTATATACTCAAAGGAACGGATCTGGCCATTGCCGGTGAAATTGATGCCCTTGTCACGGGTCCCATTACCAAAACCGGGCTAAAGGCTGCCGGATCCAGGTTCCATGGCCATACCGAGCTCATCGCCCACAGAACCGGCACCGCCAAGTTTGCCATGATGATGGCAGGCAGTCGTCTTAAGGTGGTCCTGGCCACCATTCATATTCCCTTGGCCCGGGTGCCCCAGGACCTGACCACCGACACCATCCTGAAAATCATTGATCTCACCCACGGGGCCTTGGCCGGCAGATTCGGAATTCCATCTCCGAGGCTGGCCGTGGCCGGATTAAATCCCCATGCCGGGGAAGAGGGAATGTTCGGCAATGAAGAAGAGACCATTGTCCGCCCCGCCGTGGCGGCGGCCCTGGCAAAAGGATACAATGTCCAAGGTCCCCTGCCACCGGATACCGTTTTTTTCAATGCCGTTCAGGGACGGTTCGACGCCGTGGTCTGCCTCTACCATGACCAGGGACTGATTCCCTTCAAAATGACCCATTTCAAGGACGGGGTCAACACCACCATCGGACTGCCCATCATCCGCACATCCGTGGACCACGGCACAGCCTATGATATCGCCTGGCAGAATAAGGCAGATGAAACAAGCCTCAAGGAGGCCATTAAAATGGCTGTACTCCAGGCCGGCAACCGGAGCCGGGAAAGCACCAAATGACCGGTGATAAAATCATCATACGCGGAGCCCGGGAACACAACCTGAAAAACGTGGATGTAACAATTCCCAAAAACAGCCTCACCGTTGTGACCGGACTCTCCGGTTCCGGAAAATCCACCCTGGCCTTTGACACCCTCTATGCCGAGGGGCAGCGACGGTATGTGGAATCCCTGTCCACCTACGCCAGGCAGTTCCTGGGCCAGATGGACAAGCCCGATGTGGACGCCATTGACGGACTTTCCCCGGCCATATCCATTGAACAGAAAACCGCCAGCCACAATCCCAGATCCACGGTGGGCACGGTCACTGAAATCTATGATTATCTTCGGCTGCTCTTTGCCCGGGTGGGCCGTCCCCACTGCCATAAGTGCGGAAACCCCATCGCCGGAGCCTCCATCGACCAGATCAAGGATAAGCTGCTGGGAACAGAGACCATGGCCGACGGGGAAAAAATCATGGTGCTTTCGCCATTGGCCGCAGCTCGCAAGGGCAGCCATGAGCAGCTGATTCTGGAGATGCGCAAACAAGGCTTTGCAAGGCTGAGGGTGAACGGGACCCTTTACCGCATGGAGGACCTGCCGGCACTGGACAAAAATAAGGCACACACCATTGAGGTCATCGTGGACCGGCTGCTGCTCAAGCCTGGAATTGAAAACCGCCTCACCGACTCCATGGAAACAGCCCTGACCCTCTCCGGCGGTCAGGTCCTCATTGTAAACCTGGACCGGAAATCCGAGACCCTGTTCAGTGAAAAGGCCGCCTGCATCAACTGCGGCATCTCCTACCCTGAATTTACCCCGGCATCGTTCTCGTTCAACTCCCCCCAGGGGGCCTGCCCCCACTGCGACGGGCTGGGATATACCACAGAATTCGATCCCGACCTGATTGTACCCGACACGCATATCTCTTTGCGGGAAGGTGCGGTACTGCCCTGGGCCAATAAGGATTCCGTCCAGCATATGGAATTTCTGGATGCCCTAGTCACCCATTACAAGGAAGATATCTATAAGCCCTTCAAGGCCCTTTCCCCCAAATTCCAAAAGGTGGTTTTCAACGGGTCTAAAAAAGAGGAAATCCCCTTTTACGTGGAACGGGCCGGAAAAAAGATCACCTATAAAAAGGTATTCGAAGGGGTGATTCCTAACCTGAAACGCCGATTTCGCGAAACCGGATCGGCTTCTGTACGGGAAGAGATCAAACAGTATATGGGATTCAAGGCCTGCCCCAAATGCACGGGTTCCCGGCTCAATCCGGCATCCGCCGCCGTGCGGGTGGCAGATGTGCGGATCTGGGAAATCTCAGCCATGTCAGTAACGCAGGCGGGCCGGTTTATTTCAGCCATGACCCTTGACGGCAAAGAAAAAGTCATTGCCGACGCCATAATCCGTGAATTGGTCCAGCGCATGGCCTTTCTGGAGGATGTGGGCCTGGATTACCTCACTCTGGACCGGTCCGCCGCCACCCTCTCCGGCGGAGAAAGCCAGCGGATACGCTTGGCCACCCAGATCGGCTCCAAACTCACCGGGGTCCTCTATGTGCTGGATGAGCCCAGCATCGGACTGCACCAGCGGGACAATGCCCGGCTGCTCAACACCCTCATGCACCTTAAAAAACTGGGCAATACCGTCCTTGTGGTGGAACATGACGAAGACACCATCATGGCCTCGGACCATGTGATTGATGTGGGCCCCGGGGCCGGAGTCAACGGCGGACAAATCGTCTTTTCAGGACCGCCGGAAGCCTTGCTGAAAGATGAAGACTCGCTGACGGGCCAATACTTATCCGGCAGAAGAAAAATCGACATTCCCCCGCATCGGCGCAAGGGAAATGGAAAGACCCTGACGGTAACAGGCGCCTGCGCCAACAACCTGAAAAAACTGGATGTCCCCTTTCCCCTGGGCTGTTTTACCTGTGTCACAGGGGTATCGGGCTCAGGGAAATCCACCCTGGTCCTTTCCACCCTCTACCAGGCCCTGGCCAGCCGGATCAACCGGTCGGGGAAACCCGTTGGATCCCATAAAGCCATTGAAGGCATTGAACATCTGGACAAGGTCATCCACATTGACCAGTCACCCATCGGCAAAACGCCCCGCTCCAATCCAGGCACCTACACCGGGGTGTTCACCCATATCCGGGATCTCTTTGCCAAGACCCCTGACGCCAGGGCACGGGGCTACAAGCCAGGCCGCTTTAGTTTCAATATCAAAGGGGGACGGTGCGAGGCCTGCACAGGAGACGGAATTGTTAAAATTGAAATGCATTTTCTCCCGGATGTCTACGTGGCCTGCGATGTGTGCAAAGGACGCCGGTACAACCGGGAAACCCTGGAAATAAAATACAAGGGAAAAAATATTGCCCAGGTAATGGATATGACCATCAACCAGGCCGTGGTCTTTTTCGATAAAGTGGCCGCCATCCGGAACACCCTGGCCACCCTTGTGGAAACGGGACTGGGATACATCAAGCTGGGCCAGGCAGCCACCACCCTTTCGGGCGGGGAAGCCCAGCGTATCAAACTGGCCAGGGAATTGTCCAAACGCAGCACAGGGCGGACCATATACATCCTGGATGAGCCCACCACGGGGCTTCACTCAGACGACATCAGACGGCTGCTGGCAGTGCTGGACCGGCTTGTGGATGCCGGCAACACCGTGGTGGTCATTGAGCACAACCTGGATGTGATCAAATGCGCCGACCATATTATTGACCTGGGCCCGGAAGGCGGGGACAAGGGCGGCAGTATCGTGGCACGGGGGACCCCCGAGGAAGTGGCAGGAAACCCCAAATCCCACACCGGATTCTACCTGGCAAAAATTCTAAACATCTAAGGGGGCGGCCGTAAAAAGGGCCTAGCTCTTGCCGTGCTGATTGAGCATGGATATATAGGGACCGAACAATGCCTCGTGCCCTTTTACCCCCTTTTGGAACACCTGGGCAAAATGGGGGAGCTCCCGGGTGTTGACCACCAGGTTGGCGTTGAGGGTCAGGGCCTCAAGGTCATAAAGGGTGCGCACCTCCTGCCCGACCAGGGTATAGAAGATATTCCGCCGGCGGTTCATGCTCATTGCAGACATAAACTTATGGAAATCATGCACCTCCACCGGCCCGTCCTCGTACCCCGTGAAATACACGACCACATCATAGGTTTTAAAACGCTGTCCGGCAACGGCTTCATCCACATTTTCCGGGCAATGAATCTGAAGATTCCGCTCTTGGAGAACCCCAGATACCTGATCCAGAACGGCAGGATCATTGATCAGGACCATTGCTGTGGGCACATCCTCCAGCACCTGTTCCCCCTCCTGGTTCCCCGATGAGAGCCAGGAAATATCCGGGGCCTCCGGCGGCGTCACCGGCGGTGAGGGCCTTGGGACTGCTTCACGGGACTTATCAGCCAGCGTCCCGTCCTTATTTATTTCAATTGGGGTACGGCATTTCGGGCAGCCGAACTTCAAGGCACGCCCCTGGGGCAGTTTGGCCAGGGCCTGTTTGAATTTCTCCATTTGGGGCTGTGAAAATTTCAAAGGCTGGTCACAATGGGGGCATTGGGATATCATGACGGCACCTCCCCGTTCTCTTCGGTATCCTTTTCTTCCTTCCAGTCAATGGTCAACCCTTCAATCCCCGAGGTTTTTTCTCCCTTTTCGCGTTTGAGTACATCCATGCCCTGGGCGAGAACATTTTTATGAGAGGCATAGGAAAAGGCCGTTTCCTCGGTGATGATGTCCGCCTTATACAATTCCAGGATGTGCTGGTCAAAGGTCTGCATCCCGAAGGCGGTGGAATTGGAAATGACCTCGTGGATGGTTTTGCCTTCGGATTCGCCGTTAAGAATGATATCGTTGATGCGCAGGTTCATGCCCATAATTTCCAGGGCGGCTACCCGCCCGCCCGAGGATCTGGGCAGCAGGCGCTGGCAGACAATGTACCGGATAGTGTCTGCCAGCCTGGCCCGGACCTGGGGCTGCTCTTCCTGGTCAAACATACCGAGGATACGGTTAATGGTCTGGCCGGCATCCACAGTGTGGAGGGTGGAAAGAACCAGATGGCCGGTTTCGGCCGCAGAGAGGCCGATTTCCATGGTTTCCCGGTCCCGCATCTCCCCCACCAGAATGACTTTGGGGGCCTGGCGCAAAGCCGCCCGCAAGCCCGTTGGAAAGGTGTCAAAATCATTCCCCAGTTCGCGCTGGTTGAATGTGGCTTTTTTATGGGGATGGACAAATTCCACCGGGTCCTCCAGAGTGACCACGTGCAGGGACTTTTCCTCATTAATCTGATTGAGCAGGGCAGCCAGGGTGGTGGATTTACCCGACCCGGTGGCGCCAGTCACCAGTATGAGCCCGTTTTTTTCCTCACCCATTTTCCTGAAAATAGGGGGAAGACCCAATTTCTCGATGCTGGGGATGGTGGTTTCAAGCTTTCTCAGGATGGTGGTCAGATGATTTTTCTGTTTAAAGATATTAACCCTGAACCGGGCTTTGTTTCCGAGCCAATAGGAAAGATCGCAAGAGCCGGTCCTCACCAGGTCTTCCAAAAGCCTCGGATCTCCGTTAATCAAATTCAATGCAAACACCTCGGCCTGGAAAGGGGAGAGTTCACTTACGGGCGGGGATACAGCGACATCGGTAAGCTGTCCCGAAGTCTCCACCTGTAAAGATTTTCCCACGGTCACATTGAGATCAGACACATTCTCAAATGTTTCCAGCATACAGGTGATCCAATAATCAATTTCAGGCTGTTTCATGGCCCTCTTCCTTTTATTGGGTGACAAATTTTAGTTACGATTTTAAAGTATTGCGAATTAAAAATTTTTACCACAGCTTCTGGGCGAAAAGCAAGGATGGATTTATGGATGCGGCATCAGTCCTGAAGGGTGCAGATATCAGAATCGCAGGGACAGGCACCGTCAATCCAGCAGGCAAAGGAAATCTTGGCGGCCTTATCGGCCAATTGCGGGGAAACAGGTTCTGGCAATTGGGGAAGAGACTGCACCCAGGGATCTTCAATCCCCGGGATATCGCGAAGTCCTTGGCCTTTAACCACTCCGGTGGCACCGCAGATGACCTCGGCGTCCTCTCCGTTGGTTGTCACGACCACCGGAATCTGGTAGGGAAAAAGGATTCGCGACAGGGCTATATTGGACAGGCGCCGGGTCACAAGGGACCCGGGCGCATATTTAATCATCATTACAGCAGAGTTCTGCCTGGATATGACAAAATCAATTTTGAGTGTGGCCCGGCGCCCCCCGACACGGATGATCACCTCACGATTTTTCTCGATATCCGCTTTATCATACCCAAGGGTCTCGACAAGCAATCTGGCCAGTTTCTGCCGGTATCGCTCATCGTGGGTATCGGGCAGGATCTCGCCACTGAGATAATCTGTCAGCTCGCCCATTACCAGGTGATGGGGATTTTTTTCCATGATCTCTCTCTTTTCTAAGCCACAATAAGGTCCACAAATTCAGGGGGCTTCCCATCTTTCATCTGAACCAGTCCCCTGTTGGAAAGTCGAAGTTCTCCAAGGACAACCAATCCCAAAAGGCTGAGGGTCATTTCAAATGATGGGTGGGAGCAGCCGATGTCCGCCATGGCCCGTTCAACCCTCTTTACCGATGCGGCAGCCGTTTCAACGGTTTCCAGGCTCATCAATCCCCCAAGCGGAAGGGGCAGGTGTGCCAAAACCCTGCCGGATTCAACCACAGCCAGGCCGCCCTTGGAGGCGATCAGCGTATTGGCGGCCAATGCCATGGCCTCATCATCCATTCCCACCACCAAAAGATTATGGCAGTCATGGGAAACCGTAGAGGCATACGCGGTGCCTGGTTTGAATCCGGTACCGGAAACCAGTCCCAATGCTCTTTTTTTCGGAGGAGGATTATCGCCCAATTTATGGCGGTAAAACATGGCCGCTTTGGCAATATCCTGTTCAGGGTCGGCTTGGATCATCCCCTTATTAACAGATACCTTCATCTCTCGGGAAAAAGTGTGCACCCTTCCCGGCACCAATTCAATCACCCGGGCTGTTGCAGAGAGTGAAGACGCGCAGGATATCTGAAAATCTTCGCTGGATAAAGGGTCCAGGCAGACGGTGTTCACAGCCCAATCCGGGTACTGAAAAGCGGGAATATCCTTTATCATTCGCCCTTTCTCAGCCACGAGTTTTCCATCTGAATATACCTGATCAATGGTAAACTCTGACAAAGAGTCCACCACAAGGATATCCGCAGCACGGCCCGGTGTAATAGAACCGATCCATTGGGTTTGTTCAAGAAGCTGAGCCGCATTTATGGTCACCATCTGAAGCGCTGTTATGGGATTCAGCCCCAGGCTGACGGCCTTTCTCAGAACCCGGATAAGATGCCCCTCTTCGGCAATGGTAGCTGGGGTCACATCGTCAGTGACCAGAGTGAAAAAACGGGTGTCAAGTCCAGGGTTTTCAGTAATGGCAGTAATCAGGTTCGGGAGATCTAACCAGGCACTGCCATATCGTTGCTGAACATACATTCCCAGTTGCGCTCTTGCCAATGCACCTTGGGCCGTAGTGGTTTCATGGTCAGCCATCAGCCCCGACGCAATATAAGCATTCAAACCGCCCCCAAGGTCCTCTCCGGCATAATGACCGGTAAGTGCCTTGCCAGCTTTAAGCCCGTGACCGGTTATCCGGTGGACCTCTTCATCACCAAATATCACACCGGGGAAATTCATCTGCTCGCCCTGTAGAAAAGCCAATCCCTCTTTATAGGCTTCGGCCACGTCCTCCGGCCCTATGGCGGCCCCGGCATCCTCCATTCCTGGAAGAGAAGGCACACAGACAGGCATTGCCGTAAGCACTTTTAGGGGCAGATTCGCAGCGCTCTCCTTAAACAGCCTGAGAGCATCCATACCCAAAACATTTGTAATTTCGTGAATATCGGGACAAATGGTCGTTGTGCCGTGGGGCAGTACGCCGGCGGCAAATGCCGGCAGATCAACCATGGAGCTTTCAACATGCATGTGTGAATCAATCAGCCCGGGGCAAAGGAATTTCCCGTTGACATCTACCACTGTGGTGTTTTCATCTGTTTTGATATGGCTGCAGTCCCCGACCATGACAATAAATCCCTGGGAAACAGCAATATCACTGGAACGTACCCGTGCGGTACAGACATCTACCAGACGCCCTCCCCTGATAATGAGATCTGCCGCTTTCTGTCCCATGGCTGCGGCTGCCAAATCCCGGGTTATCAAATGCCGTTTTGATATGGTCATTTTTTTTACACTCCCTGAAAAACTCTATTAACGTCCCTGCCGATGGATACTTTATCATTATATGGTATCTGGCCATGTAATTGCTATTGGAAAATAAAAAAAGCCCTGACCATTCGCTGTGAATGATCAGGGCTTTTGAAGAATAATCCGGCAGCGTTCTACTCTCCCACACAGTCTCCCATGCAGTACCATCGACGCTAAGGCACTTAACTTCCGTGTTCGAGATGGGAACGGGTGTGACCACCTTGCCATTGCCACCGGATTAAATCGGGTTGGATCCGCAGCTTCAGATTGGGGTAAACTTGCGTGCTGCTTGTATCCAAAATTCGTTTAATTCGTTGTAGTAATATCTATGGCAAAGTAAATTTTAGTGAATTTCGAGGCGCAAGCATTAATTTTAAATAAGGTGTAGTGGACTACCCCGTTTTAAAATTGATGCGTAGCAACGAAGAAATTCGCAAAATTTACGCAGACATCAAAGCGTCTAAATTTATTCGTGGAAAAAAGTGGCTAAGCCTCACGACCTATTAGTACCGGTAAGCTGAACATGTTACCATGCTTACACACCCGGCCTATCAACCTTGTAGTCTTCAAGGGGTCTTCAGTCAAATGATGGGATATCTAATCTTGAAGTTGGCTTCCCGCTTAGATGCTTTCAGCGGTTATCCGTACCCAACTTGGCTACCCAGCAATGCCCCTGGCGGAACAACTGGAACACCATTGGTTGGTCCATTCCGGTCCTCTCGTACTAGGAACAGATCTCCTCAAATATCCTACGCCCACGAAAGATAGGGACCAAACTGTCTCACGACGTTTTAAACCCAGCTCACGTACCACTTTAATTGGCGAACAGCCAAACCCTTGGGACCTGCTCCAGCCCCAGGATGTGATGAGCCGACATCGAGGTGCCAAACCGCCCCGTCGATGTGAACTCTTGGGGGCGATAAGCCTGTTATCCCCGGCGTACCTTTTATCCGTTGAGCGACGGCCCTTCCATTCAGAACCGCCGGATCACTAAGACCTACTTTCGTACCTGCTCGAAATGTCTCTCTCGCAGTCAAGCTCCCTTATGCCTTTGCACTCTACGGCTGGTTTCCAATCAGCCTGAGGGAACCTTCGCGCGCCTCCGTTACTCTTTGGGAGGCGACCGCCCCAGTCAAACTACCCACCAGACACTGTCCCAAGCCCGGGTCACGGGCCGTGGTTAGAACACTGAAATATGAAGGGTGGTATTTCAAGGGTGACTCCACACACTCTGGCGAGCATGCTTCCAAGTCTCCCACCTATCCTGCACATCATATCCCAAAATCCAATGTCAAGCTGTAGTAAAGGTGCCGGGGTCTTTCCGTCTTTTCGCGGGTAGACGGTATCTTCACCGCCATTCCAATTTCGCTGAGTCTCTGGTTGAGACAGTGTGGAAGTCGTTACGCCATTCGTGCAGGTCGGAACTTACCCGACAAGGAATTTCGCTACCTTAGGACCGTTATAGTTACGGCCGCCGTTTACCGGGGCTTCAGTTCAGTGCTTCGCCGAAGCTAACAAATCCCCTTAACCTTCCGGCACCGGGCAGGCGTCAGACCCTATACCTCGTCTTGCGACTTTGCAGAGTCCTATGTTTTTAGTAAACAGTCGCTACCACCAATTCTCTGCGGCCCTCAACCGCTTAATGTGTATACAAATCACAGTCAAGGGCATACCTTCTCCCGAAGTTACGGTATCATTTTGCCGAGTTCCTTAACCAGAGTTCTCTCAAGCGCCTCGGGATACTCTCCCTGCCTACCTGTGTCGGTTTACGGTACGATCACCTGTTATCTCGATAGAGGCTTTTCTTGGCAGCATGGGATCAGTCAGTTTATGGCTCTAAGAGCCTCCTCATCACTTCTCGGCCGTATAAAATCCCGGATTTGCCTGGGATTTAAGCCTACGAGCTTGAACCGCCTATTCCAACAGACGGATGACCTACCCTCCTGCGTCCCCCCTTCTCTCAAACGATAACTGGGTGGTACAGGAATATTAACCTGTTTTCCATCGACTACGCCTTTCGGCCTCGCCTTAGGGATCGACTAACCCTGAGCAGATTAGCTTTACTCAGGAAACCTTGGGCTTACGGCGAGCGGGCCTCTCACCCGCTTTATCGCTACTCATGTCAGCATGGGCACTTGTGCAATC
>CP054837.1:2250000-2260000 GCA_028768525.1 Desulfobacter sp.
GTACGCTATCGGTTGCCAAGTCGTATTTAGCCTTATGTGATGGTCCACACTAATTCCCACAGAATTTCTCGTGTTCCGCAGTACTTGGGAGTAACATAAGAGAGATCAATTATTTTCGCTTACAGGACTGTCACCTGCTATGGTAAAGCTTTCCAGCTTCTTCAGCTAACAATTGATTTTTTGACTCTCCGCAAGGTCCGAAACCCTTGCAAATATTATCCCGCGACCCCAATTACGCAACGCTTTCGGGCTTGACACGTAATCGGTTTGGGCTGGTTCCCGTTCGCTCGCCGCTACTTGGGAAATCGTTTTTACTTTCTTTTCCTGGGGGTACTAAGATGTTTCAGTTCTCCCCGTTGGCTCCCTTAACCTATGTATTCAGTTAAGGGTGACGCATGATTAAACGCGCCGGGTTGCCCCATTCAGAAATCCCCGGATCAATGGGTGTTTAGCCCCTCCCCGAAGCTTATCGCAGCTTTCCACGTCTTTCATCTACACTTGACACCAAGGCATCCACCGTATGCTCTTAGTAGCTTAGCCACTATTCCACAAATAAGTTTAAACGCTTTGATGTTATCGAAAATTTTGCGATCTGCTTCGTTGCATCGTTTATCTCGGTCGGTCGACGACCAATAGGTCGACTCCCTCTCTCGAAAACGCTGCGCCTTGCATCTCATCAAAATTTTCTTCAACATATCAGTATTGTGCAATTCAACAATTGCTTAACTGATATTTATATTTGATATTTACTACAACAAATTTTCAAAGAACATTGAGCCTATGCAAAACACCTTACGGTTATTTTGATCTCTCAAAGTTGGCCAGTGAGGCGCCAATGAGCGCTTAGTAATACTTTATATCTTTCCTTTGAAAGGAGGTGATCCAGCCGCTGATTCCTCAACGGCTACCTTGTTACGACTTCACCCCAGTTATCAACCATACCTTAGGCGCCTGCCTCTATAAATAGTTAGCCCAGCGACGTCGGGTATAATCAACTCCCATGGTGTGACGGGCGGTGTGTACAAGGCCCGGGAACATATTCACCGCGGCATGCTGATCCGCGATTACTAGCGATTCCAACTTCATGGGGTCGAGTTGCAGACCCCAATCCGGACTGAGATAGGCTTTTGGGATTCGCTACCACTTGCGAGGTCGCTGCCCTTTGTACCTACCATTGTAGCACGTGTGTAGCCCTGGGTATAAGGGCCATGAGGACTTGACGTCATCCCCACCTTCCTCCCCGTTGACCGGGGCAGTCTCTTTAGAGTTCCCACCCGAAATGCTGGCAACTAAAGATAAGGGTTGCGCTCGTTGCCGGACTTAACCGAACATCTCACGACACGAGCTGACGACAGCCATGCAGCACCTGTCTCTGTGCTCCCGAAGGCACTATCCCGATTAAGGGATATTCACAGGATGTCAAACCCAGGTAAGGTTCTGCGCGTTGCGTCGAATTAAACCACATGCTCCACCGCTTGTGCGGGCCCCCGTCAATTCCTTTGAGTTTTAGTCTTGCGACCGTACTTCCCAGGCGGTACACTTAATGCGTTAGCTTGGGCACACCAGGCTTTAATGCCCGGTACACCGAGTGTACAACGTTTACTGCGTGGACTACCGGGGTATCTAATCCCGTTCGCTACCCACGCCTTCGCGCCTCAGCGTCAGTATCGGTCCAGAGAGATGCCTTCGCCATCGGTGTTCCTCCTGATATCTACGAATTTCACCTCTACACCAGGAATTCCTCTCTCCTCTCCCGTATTCAAGTCTTGCTGTTTCAAGTGCACTTCCAGGGTTGAGCCCCGGGCTTTCACACCTGACTGACAAGACCGCCTGCGCGCCCTTTACGCCCAATAATTCCGAATAACGCTTGCGCCCCCCGTGTTACCGCGGCTGCTGGCACGGAGTTAGCCGGCGCTTCCTCCACTGGTACCGTCAATACAATCATCTATTAAATAATTGTAATTTCTTCCCAGTTGACAGAGCTTTACGACCCAAAGGCCTTCTTCACTCACGCGGCGTTGCTGCGTCAGGGTTTCCCCCATTGCGCAAAATTCCTCACTGCTGCCTCCCGTAGGAGTCTGGACCGTGTTCCAGTTCCAGTGTGGCTGATCATCCTCTCAGACCAGCTAACCATCGTGGTCTTGGTAGGCCGTTACCCCACCAACAAACTAATGGTACGCAGACTCATCTCCAAACAATTGCTTCCAAGGATAGGCCATCTTTCATCAGTTGACTTATGCCAACCGACTTTATCCGGTATTAGCTAACCTTTCGATTAGTTATCCCGGGCTTGAAGGCAGATTATCTACGTGTTACTCACCCGTGCGCCACTCTACTCAGGATTGCAAGCAATCCCTTTCTCGTTCGACTTGCATGTGTTAAGCACGCCGCCAGCGTTCATTCTGAGCCAGGATCAAACTCTCCAGTTATAATCCTTTTACTAAAACTTTAAGGTCATCCCCACTCAACTCTTTCCAATCGAGTGAGGTCGTTTTGTGACCCGCTCATTCTTGCTTCACTGACCAATTTTCAAAGATCAAAACCGTCTTTGGCTGAGCAGCAGTTGCTGCCCCGTCCCAAAGACCGGCGTAATATGCCCGAAACGTTCGAGCTTGTCAAACGTTTTTTTAATTTTTAATAAAAATAATTTAAAACACACCCCAAAAGGCTTCTCTCCGGGCCCAGTTACTCCGGCCCCGGATATTGCCAAACCCGTCCCAATCCGCCGGGTCACGAACCGAAGAAAACCCCTGGCAGCCATGTAACCAGTTGTGGGAAGATGCACAGCAGGGCAATGGAGACCACCTGAAGCAGAACAAAGGGGATAATCCCTTTGTAGATATGCATCATGGTATAGCCTTTTGGCGCCACCCCCTTAAAATAAAACAGGGCATAACCAAACGGCGGGGTCAGGAATGATGTCTGCAGGTTCACGCACATGAGCAGGGAAAACCACAGGGGGTTAAAGTCCAGTTCCATGGCGATGGGCATGAATATAGGTACGGTCACCAGGAGAATGGCTGCCCAGTCGATGAACATGCCCATGATAAATACAATGAACATCATCACAAACAAAATCAGCCACCGGTTCATTCCCGATCCGATCAGAAGATCGGCAACAACGTCACCGCCTCCCATGGAGAGGAATACCGTGGAAAAAAACTTGCCTCCGATAAACAGCATCATGACCATTGAGGTGGTTTTAAGGGTGGCCTGGGCGGATTCCTTGAGAACGGTCCAGTTCAATTTTTTATTTACAAGGGCCAGGACCATGGCACCTAAGGCGCCCAGTCCTGCGGCTTCCGTTGGCGTGGCCACCCCTGCCAGGATGGTGCCCATCACGGCCAGGATCAGTGCCAGGGGCGGTACCAGGGATTTTAATGTCATCCCCCATTTCTGGGAGGCCGTATACGCCTTGGCCTCATCCTGTGAAATAGGCGGTCCCAGGGTTGGATCCAGGTTGCACCGGATAAAAATGTAAACAAAGTAAAGGCCTGCAAGGACCAGCCCCGGAAAAATGGCGCCGGCAAACAGATTTCCCACGCTGGTTTCCTTCATGCCGGTAAGGCCGCCGTAGACCACCATCATGATGGACGGCGGAATCAGAATGCCGAGGGTACCTGAGGCGCAGATAATCCCGGAAGTCAGCTCTTTTTGATACCCTTTGTTGATGAGGGCCGGTGTTGCCAGAAGCCCCATGGCCACCACCGATGCGCCTATGATTCCCGTGGTGGCCGCAAATACCGTGCAGACCACGACAACGGCCAGACCAAGTCCCCCCTTGATCCCGCCCAGCACCACGTAAAGGGATTCAAAAAGGGCGTCGGACACCTTGGACCGGTCAAGGAGCTGGGCCATGAGGATGAATAGAGGAATGGCCACAAGGGTGTAATTATTCATCAGTCCCCAGCAGTTGTTGACAAACATTTCAAAAAGCATGGGAACGGCAAAGCCGTTATCTATCAGGCCGAAGAGGGTGGCGACTGCCGCCAGGGTATAGGCCAGGGGATGGCCCAGGGTGATGGCCAGGATAAGGGTGGCAAACATGGCCACAGTCATGAATTCAACACTCATGTCGGATGTCTTCCTTTATTTTTTTAATGCATTGATGTCTTTCAAGAGATTGGCGATGCCTTGAATAAGCAGGAAAATAAAACACAGTGCCATTAGGATCTTGAGAGGCCAGATGGGCGGGGCCCATGAGGTAGAATTCACCTCCAGCCCCTGAAAAGAGACATAGGCAAATTTCACGGACCAAAGACTCATGCACAGGGTAACAGGCATAAAAAAGATCAGATTGGTCAGAACCCTTAAGAAGGCCTGGACCCGTTCCGGGGCCAGTGCTGTGAAAATATCCACTTTGACGTGGCCGCCGTGGACATCAGTATAGGACAGGCCAAACATATAGTGCAGCCCGTAGATGAATGCCGTGGCTTCAAATCCCCAGGTGGTCGGGGCGTTGAAGACGTATCGCATGAAAACCTCATATACCACGATGATCAGCAGGGGATATATCAAAAACGATGTCAGGTCACCCTGTTTTTTAGTGATGGTCTCCAGGCGGCTTGAAAGTAATTCCAGCATCTTGTTTTCCTTATCAATATAGCATCAAACGCCCGGAACCAGCTATGAAGACCGCAGGGGCGCTGACTGTCCTTGGGTGTATGATCAGGCCGGCTGCCCCCCCCTTTTTCAAATGGGACGGACTGCCGGCCATGGGTGTATCTAGGACCTGTGAAAACTTATAAATAAGTTAGTCCTTACTCATAGGTCTGACCGCTGATATAGGTATCATAGGGCCAGGGGGCCGCTCCGCCCCGGGCTTTTCGCCAGTCGGCATAGTCTTTAATGAAGGCTTCCTGGGAGTCCATCACCTTTTTCACGTCAGGATATTTGGCTTTGACGGAATCAATATATTTTTTAGTGGTTTTTCTGAACTCAATCCGGGTGGCTTCGTCCATGTGAACGAATTCCACCTTTTCCTTGAAGAGGCGAATGGCTTTGGCGTTCAGTGAATTGATCCAGTTGTAGCTCCACAGCTGCGTCTCCTTTGCGCAGATGTCAATGATCCATTTTAAATCTTCGGGAAGTTTTTCATAGGCGTCTTTATTGAAAAAAAGACCGCATTGGATGCCGGGCTGGTGGACGCCGGGCTCAATGACGTACTTGGTGATCTCGTCAAACCCCATGGGGTAGTTGATGGCCGGGGAGGAGAACTCCGCCGCATCAATAACGCCGCGCTCCAGGGCCAGGTAGACTTCCCCGCCGGGCAGGGGAGATACGGAAGCACCCAGGTTGTTCATAATGTCCATGAACCAGCCCGGGGTTCTCAGGCGCATGCCTTTAAAATCCTCCATTTTGGTCGCCCGCTTATTGGAGAAGAGCCCCATTTCCTGGCCGCACTGGCCGCCGGGCAGGGCAAATAGGTTGAACTTGCCGTACAGCTCCTGCATCATCTCTAGGCCGCCCTTTTCATAGAGCCAGATATTGTATCCTTCGGCGTCCAGGCCGAAGGGCACCGATGCAAAGGCAACAAAGGCTTCGTTTTTGCCTTTCCAGTACCCGGGCCAGTCATGGCCGACCTGGGCGGCGCCCTGGCTTACGGCATCAAAACTCTGCATGGCAGGGACCAGTTCTCCTGCGGAAAAGGGTTTGATATCAAGACGGCCGGCGGATGCCAGGCGGACGCTATCAGCAAAATGGGAAGCAATATCATAAAAAAGAAGACCTTTGGACCAGGGCATCACCATTTTCCACCGGATCTTTTCCGCGGAAGTTTTAAACTTCACGCGCTTGGCAATCTTATGGCGGGGATCTTCTCCGAACTTCTCACGCTTGCCGGCATGGGCTGTTCCCAAAATAAAAACAAGGGCCAGAAGGCAGGTCACTACCAGGGTTCGTTTGGTCTTCATGGATCTCTCCTTTGTTAAAAAAAATTAAATACTGACTGCATCAACAGCTGAACATCCCGGTTAATTGCAAAAGACAGGCCATTTCACAAATGGGGCCGCCGGACGGTGCAACCGGCCGTTAGGACCCGTCTTTAAGAAATCACCTTTGACAGGGACACCATTTTGTGACACTAAATGTGTATTAAAACCGCTACTTGTAGACAGGATAGGACACAGATGCCGCCCCATAAGAAATCCTTGAAATGCACCTCCGCTTTCAGCGACGTGGAAATTTACCAGAGAATATTCGACAGTATCCAAAACGGGATTATGGTGACCGACCCCAAGGGCTATATCACCTATCTCAACCCGGCTTACGGCAGATTTTTAAACCTGGATCCTGAAATGCAGACCGGCAGGCACTGCACCGAGGTGGTTGAGAACACCCGGATGCACATTGTCGGCAAGACAGGCAAGGCCGAAATTAATCATATTCAGGGCATCAAAGGGCTGAATATCGTGGTTCAGCGGATTCCGGTCAAAAAAAAGGGGAAGGTGATTGCCGTTTTCGGCCTGGTCATGTTCAGTGACCTTAAGGAAATCACCAGGCTGGCCCAAAAAGTGGGCATGCTGGAATCCAAGGTAAAGCTGTACGAGGCTGAACTCCTAAGCCTGCGCACCACCCGGTACAGCTTTGAAAGCATCATCGGTGAAAGCCCGGTAATGAGAGACCTCAAGGACGAGGCCCTCAGGGCCACAGCCAGCAGTTACCCTGTTTTGATTCTGGGCGACTGCGGCACCGGCAAGGAAATGTTTGCCCAGGCCATCCACCATTCCAGTGCACGGCGGGTCCATCCCTTTGTTAAAATCAACTGTGCAGCCATTCCCAGGGATCTTCTGGAATCCGAATTGTTCGGGTATGACAAGGGGGCATTTACCGGAGCCAGGACCAAAGGGAAACCCGGCAAATTCGAACTGGCCCACAGGGGAACCATTTTTCTGGATGAAATAGGCGACATGCCCGTTGAAATGCAGCCCAAACTGCTTCGGGTGATTGAGGAAAAAGAGTTTGAACGGGTGGGGGGAACCCGGGTCATACGGTCCGACTTCAGGCTGATTGCCGCCACCAACCGGAACCTTGAAAAAATGATGGATGAGGGCAGCTTTAGAAGAGACCTCTATTACAGGCTTAATGTCATTCCCCTGAACATTCCCCAGCTCAAACACCGGAGAGAGGACATCGGCCTGCTGGCCCAAAAACTGCTCAAACAAATGGCATCCGAGGCTGACCTTTACGATGTCAGGCTGGATGACCAGGCCCTCAAGGGGCTGATGGATTACCACTGGCCCGGTAATGTAAGAGAACTTGCCAATGTACTGGAAAGGACCCTCTCCCGGCTGGACAATAATGTGATACGGATGGACGACCTCCCCTTTTATATCCAGCAAAAACGGTTTAAGAAAATCCCGGCGGACAAAGGGTCCTTGCGCGCCATACAGATGGACACTGAAAAAAGTGTTCTTGAGCAGGTATTAAAGGATTTTGATTACAATAAAACCCGGGCGGCCGAACACCTGGGCATTCACCGAACCCTGCTTTACAGAAAACTCAAGAAACACGGGATTGCCCTCCACCCCTGAGGACCACCCCGTGTATCAAACTGTCTACATTTTTTTCAAAGCATGGCTGGCCTCGGCCTCGGTTTCATAAATATGCGGGGCCACATTCCTCTCTTTTAACGCCTCCCCGATCTTCATCCTGTAAAAGGTGGAGGTGGTGTAACGGGTTACCCCTGAATAAAACGCATCCACAAGTTCTTTGACCATATCGGTATAGGGTTCCAGCAGTTCCGGATGAATGGAGAAATTATCGTAGTTGACAATGGTATACACCTTTTTTCCAAGGGGCCTGAGGATTGTTTCCACCGCTTCTTTTACATCCTGGATATCCTGGACGCCGGTAATGCTGAACCCTTCAAAATTAACAAAAAACAGATTTTCCTCCCCATTGTAGGAAAGCCTGTCTCCCAGGGAACGCTTCAGAAGATCGTCTTTGAGGCCCATGGGCCCGGTATCGAAAATCCTGGTATCCATCTGTTTTAGAGGCGTCCGGATGATGGGCGTAAAATCCATATGGGCCAGAATATCAGTTTCCAGGTCCATGCCCGGAGCGATTTCAACCAGTTCCATGCCCGCCTTGCTCAGCCGGAATACGCAGCGTTCGGTAATATAAAGCACCGGTTGCCCCTTTTCCACCGCATATTCTCCGCTGAAGGTCACATGTTCCACTTGATCGACAAACTTTTTGGCCTTTCCCTCCTGGGCGATGGACAATTTTCCATTGCTGACGGCAACCTTCAGCCCACCTGCCGTAAAGGTTCCCAGGAACATAACTTTTTGGGCATTCTGGCTGATATTGATAAAACCGCCGGCGCCGGCCAGTTTCGGCCCGAATTTGCTGACGTTGAGGTTGCCGTACTTATCGGATTGGGCAAGGCCCAGAAAGGCCATGTCAAGCCCCCCTCCGTCGTAAAAATCAAATTGGGAGGGCTGGTCAATAAGGGCATCGGTATTGGTTGCAGCCCCGAAATTGAGCCCCCCGGCCGGCAGGCCCCCGATCACCCCGGGTTCGGCGGTGAGCGTAATAAAGTCCATTATTTTTTCTTCGTTGGCCACACTGGAAATCCCCTCGGGCATACCGATCCCAAGGTTCACGATGGAGTTGGCCGCAAGCTCAAGGGCTGCTCTGCGGGCAATAATCTTGCGCTCATTCATCTCCATGGGCGGAATGGATTGCATGGGCACCCTGACCTCACAGGAGAATGAGGGGTTGTACCGTTCGGCAAAGGTCTGCCAGTGATTCTCCGGTTCAGAGACCACGATGCAGTCCACCATAATGCCTGGAATCTTGACCAGCTTCGCATCCAGGGTCCCTTTCTGGGCAATCCGTTCCACCTGAACGATGACAAATCCGCCGGAATTCCTTGCTGCGGTGGCAATGGCAAGGGATTCCAGGGTCAGGGCTTCCTTTTCCATGGTAATATTGCCGTCGGTATCGGCCGTGGTCCCCCTGAGCAGGGCGATATCTATGGGCAGGGTTTTATAGGCAAGATACTCTTTACCGTCAAACACCATAAGTTCAACCAGGTCTTCCTGGGTCAGTTGGTTTATCTTTCCGCCACCGTTTCTGGGGTCCACAAAGGTTTTAAGGCCGACCGTGGTAATGGTTCGGGGCTTGCCTGCTGCGATATCACGGTACATATGGGAGATAACCCCCTGGGGAAGGTTATAGGCATAAATTTCATTGTCAATGGCCAGTTTCTGGAGCCGGGGCACCAATCCCCAATGTCCGCCCACCACCCGTTTTACCATGCCCCTGTGGCCGAAATGGTTCAATCCCCTTTTATCACCGTCCCCCTGGCCTGCGGCATAAATCAGTGAAAGGTTCTTTGGGCCTCCATGCGCCAGAAAATAATTTTCTAATTCAATGGCAAGATGTTCAGGGAAGCCGATCCCCACGAATCCGCCGGTGGCAATCGTATCACCGTCCCGAATCAACTGAACCGCCTCTTCCCCGGAAACGATTTTACCCTTTCGCGCCTTTGCCGGCGAAAGCCCGGACAGCATGGGGTGACCGCTTGTATTTGTCTGTGACGTTTGGGGAGCCATTTGAATTCTCCTTTATTTTTAATTATTTCCGAATAGATTTTCTGTTCGCTGTAGATTAATATACAAATCACCTAATCGAATCATCTATCAAATTATGTGCCAATTATAATTCCCCGGGCATTGGCCTGCAATTTGCAGAATTTGCAGACAAGTTGCTGGAAAGTTGCATTAAATTCGCCATCAGCTGCAATGCATTAATTTCGTGTGTACTAATCGCCCAGATGGAACTAACTCCCGGGGAACCGGAAACCAAAACGAACAACCAAACGAAGAAAAGGAGGAATCCATGCTTGACATCAAAGATGCAGTCGCCGTCATCACAGGAGGCAGCGGGGGAATCGGAAAGGCCCTGGCCAGATACTGGATTGAGAAGGGTGGTCTCGCGGTCATAGCCGATATTGAAGAAGCGCAACTAGATAAAGCTGTACAGGAACTGGGGG
>CP054837.1:3210000-3215000 GCA_028768525.1 Desulfobacter sp.
TAAGCCGATAGGTGTAGCCGTAGCGAAAGCGAGTCTGAATAGGGCGCTTTAGTTGCATTGAATAGACCCGAAACCAGGTGATCTATCCATGGCCAGGGTGAAGCGAGAGTAAAATCTCGTGGAGGCCCGAACCGTCACAGGTTAAAAACTGTTCGGATGAGCTGTGGATAGGGGTGAAAGGCCAAACAAACCTGGAGATAGCTGGTTCTCTCCGAAATATATTTAGGTATAGCCTCGCATGTTTCTTGTTGGAGGTAGAGCACTGAATGGGCTAGGGGTCTCACCAGATTACCAAACCTAATCAAACTCCGAATACCAACAAGTCAGAGTGCGGGAGTCAGCCCGCGGGAGCTAAGTTCCGCGGACGAGAGGGAAACAACCCAGACCGCCAGCTAAGGTCCCCAAATCTATGCTAAGTGGAGAAGGATGTGGGAATGCCCAGACAACCAGGAGGTTGGCTTAGAAGCAGCCATCCTTTAAAGAAAGCGTAACAGCTCACTGGTCGAGTGGATCTGCGCCGAAAATGTATCGGGGCTAAAGCATAGTACCGAAGCTGCGGAATGAAATTTATTTCATTGGTAGGAGAGCGTTGTGCCGTCACAGAATCGATCACGCGAGTGATTGTGGAGATTGCACAAGTGCCCATGCTGACATGAGTAGCGATAAAGCGGGTGAGAGGCCCGCTCGCCGTAAGCCCAAGGTTTCCTGAGTAAAGCTAATCTGCTCAGGGTTAGTCGATCCCTAAGGCGAGGCCGAAAGGCGTAGTCGATGGAAAACAGGTTAATATTCCTGTACCACCCAGTTATCGTTTGAGAGAAGGGGGGACGCAGGAGGGTAGGTCATCCGTCTGTTGGAATAGGCGGTTCAAGCTCGTAGGCTTAAATCCCAGGCAAATCCGGGATTTTATACGGCCGAGAAGTGATGAGGAGGCTCTTAGAGCCATAAACTGACTGATCCCATGCTGCCAAGAAAAGCCTCTATCGAGATAACAGGTGATCGTACCGTAAACCGACACAGGTAGGCAGGGAGAGTATCCCGAGGCGCTTGAGAGAACTCTGGTTAAGGAACTCGGCAAAATGATACCGTAACTTCGGGAGAAGGTATGCCCTTGACTGTGATTTGTATACACATTAAGCGGTTGAGGGCCGCAGAGAATTGGTGGTAGCGACTGTTTACTAAAAACATAGGACTCTGCAAAGTCGCAAGACGAGGTATAGGGTCTGACGCCTGCCCGGTGCCGGAAGGTTAAGGGGATTTGTTAGCTTCGGCGAAGCACTGAACTGAAGCCCCGGTAAACGGCGGCCGTAACTATAACGGTCCTAAGGTAGCGAAATTCCTTGTCGGGTAAGTTCCGACCTGCACGAATGGCGTAACGACTTCCACACTGTCTCAACCAGAGACTCAGCGAAATTGGAATGGCGGTGAAGATACCGTCTACCCGCGAAAAGACGGAAAGACCCCGGCACCTTTACTACAGCTTGACATTGGATTTTGGGATATGATGTGCAGGATAGGTGGGAGACTTGGAAGCATGCTCGCCAGAGTGTGTGGAGTCACCCTTGAAATACCACCCTTCATATTTCAGTGTTCTAACCACGGCCCGTGACCCGGGCTTGGGACAGTGTCTGGTGGGTAGTTTGACTGGGGCGGTCGCCTCCCAAAGAGTAACGGAGGCGCGCGAAGGTTCCCTCAGGCTGATTGGAAACCAGCCGTAGAGTGCAAAGGCATAAGGGAGCTTGACTGCGAGAGAGACATTTCGAGCAGGTACGAAAGTAGGTCTTAGTGATCCGGCGGTTCTGAATGGAAGGGCCGTCGCTCAACGGATAAAAGGTACGCCGGGGATAACAGGCTTATCGCCCCCAAGAGTTCACATCGACGGGGCGGTTTGGCACCTCGATGTCGGCTCATCACATCCTGGGGCTGGAGCAGGTCCCAAGGGTTTGGCTGTTCGCCAATTAAAGTGGTACGTGAGCTGGGTTTAAAACGTCGTGAGACAGTTTGGTCCCTATCTTTCGTGGGCGTAGGATATTTGAGGAGATCTGTTCCTAGTACGAGAGGACCGGAATGGACCAACCAATGGTGTTCCAGTTGTTCCGCCAGGGGCATTGCTGGGTAGCCAAGTTGGGTATGGATAACCGCTGAAAGCATCTAAGCGGGAAGCCAACTTCAAGATTAGATATCCCATCATTTGACTGAAGACCCCTTGAAGACTACAAGGTTGATAGGCCGGGTGTGTAAGCATGGTAACATGTTCAGCTTACCGGTACTAATAGGTCGTGAGGCTTAGCCACTTTTTTCCACGAATAAATTTAGACGCTTTGATGTCTGCGTAAATTTTGCGAATTTCTTCGTTGCTACGCATCAATTTTAAAACGGAGTAGTCCAGTACACCTTATTTAAAATTAATGCTTGCGCCTTGAAATTCACTAAAATTTACTTTGCCATAGATATTACTACAACGAATTAAACGAATTTTGGATACAAGCAGCACGCAAGTTTACCCCAATCTGAAGCTGCGGATCCAACCCGATTTAATCCGGTGGCAATGGCAAGGTGGTCACACCCGTTCCCATCTCGAACACGGAAGTTAAGTGCCTTAGCGTCGATGGTACTGCATGGGAGACTGTGTGGGAGAGTAGAACGCTGCCGGATTATTCTTCAAAAAAGCCCTGATCCTGAAGTTTAGACACAGGGTCAGGGCTTTTTTTATGATTTTGTGGGGAATTAGCTCAGCTGGGAGAGCGCCTGCCTTGCACGCAGGAGGTCAGCGGTTCGATCCCGCTATTCTCCACCACCTTGTACACTGCCCTGTGTCGCAGCAATTACCTGCTGTGGCCAGGGTTTTTTTGTTTCAGAATAGTGGTCTCCAATAATACTCTCCTTTTTCATTTTAAATTCCCTTGACATGGACCCTCTATTTTTATAGACCGAATCCAGCTTCTGCCAGAAGGCAGATATATAAAATAGAGAGTTTATACCAACCACAGCCACGAAGGCCTTTGGGTTCCATACGGAAATGGAACCTCAGGATTTCGTGGTTTTTTTGTTTTTGGAGAGAAGAAATGGACAATAATTGGCCTGAAATGAATTTGTATCCCATTGGTAAAGTTGCCTCCCCCCTGACAGTCCCAAGTCTTAAACCGACCCGGGACAGCCTGGAGCCCGGTATCAGCCGGGAAAACATAAAAAAGGAACATCATAAAATCCATGATATGGTCAGTGAGATTCATGTGTTTGAGTCCTCGACCCGGCGGCTCAAGGGGGTTGAGGCTTTTTCCCATATCCTGGTTATTTACTGGCCCCATCTCATCGCAGAGGAAAAGCGGGATTTGGAACAGGTGCACCCCATGGGAAGGAAAGATATTGAGAAGCAGGGCATTTTTGCCACCTGCAGCCCGGCCAGGCCGAACCCGGTCCTGGTGTCAGCCGTCAGGCTGGTGGAAAGAAAGGGCAATGTTCTTGTGGTAAAGGGATTTGAAGCCGTGGACAACAGCCCGGTCATCGACATCAAACCCTATTCCCCCCATTATATGCTGGTAGAGGACCTTACCCTGCCGGAATGGATGGAGAATATTACATCGGATTAATGCCGGGCCCCTGGTTTGTTACAGTATTTTAGCCATTTACAAATAAAATCAAAATAAAGATAAAAAACCTGTTGACATGCTTTATGTTTTCAGGCATATTACGTCGGTCTTCACGGGGGAACCCAGCCGGGCTCTTTCGGGAAGATTTTTTTTGATCTTTGAAAATTGGTCAGTGAAGCAAGAATGAGCGGGTCACAAAACGACCTCACTCGATTGGAAAGAGTTGAGTGGGGATGACCTTAAAGTTTTAGTAAAAGGATTATAACTGGAGAGTTTGATCCTGGCTCAGAATGAACGCTGGCGGCGTGCTTAACACATGCAAGTCGAACGAGAAAGGGATTGCTTGCAATCCTGAGTAGAGTGGCGCACGGGTGAGTAACACGTAGATAATCTGCCTTCAAGCCCGGGATAACTAATCGAAAGGTTAGCTAATACCGGATAAAGTCGGTTGGCATAAGTCAATTGATGAAAGATAGCCTATCCTTGGAAGCAATTGTTTGGAGATGAGTCTGCGTACCATTAGTTTGTTGGTGGGGTAACGGCCTACCAAGACCACGATGGTTAGCTGGTCTGAGAGGATGATCAGCCACACTGGAACTGGAACACGGTCCAGACTCCTACGGGAGGCAGCAGTGAGGAATTTTGCGCAATGGGGGAAACCCTGACGCAGCAACGCCGCGTGAGTGAAGAAGGCCTTTGGGTCGTAAAGCTCTGTCAACAAGGAAGAAATTAACTGTAATTAATAGTTACAGTTATTGACGGTACTTGTGGAGGAAGCGCCGGCTAACTCCGTGCCAGCAGCCGCGGTAACACGGGGGGCGCAAGCGTTATTCGGAATTATTGGGCGTAAAGGGCGCGCAGGCGGTCTTGTCAGTCAGGTGTGAAAGCCCGGGGCTCAACCCTGGAAGTGCACTTGAAACAGCAAGACTTGAATACGGGAGAGGAGAGAGGAATTCCTGGTGTAGAGGTGAAATTCGTAGATATCAGGAGGAACACCGATGGCGAAGGCATCTCTCTGGACCGATATTGACGCTGAGGCGCGAAGGCGTGGGTAGCGAACGGGATTAGATACCCCGGTAGTCCACGCAGTAAACGTTGTACACTCGGTGTACCGGGCATTAAAGCCTGGTGTGCCCAAGCTAACGCATTAAGTGTACCGCCTGGGAAGTACGGTCGCAAGACTAAAACTCAAAGGAATTGACGGGGGCCCGCACAAGCGGTGGAGCATGTGGTTTAATTCGACGCAACGCGCAGAACCTTACCTGGGTTTGACATCCTGTGAAATTCCCTTAATCGGGAATGTGCCTTCGGGAGCACAGAGACAGGTGCTGCATGGCTGTCGTCAGCTCGTGTCGTGAGATGTTCGGTTAAGTCCGGCAACGAGCGCAACCCTTATCTTCAGTTGCCAGCATT
>CP054837.1:5870000-6044721 GCA_028768525.1 Desulfobacter sp.
GCGGTCGCCTCCCAAAGAGTAACGGAGGCGCGCGAAGGTTCCCTCAGGCTGATTGGAAACCAGCCGTAGAGTGCAAAGGCATAAGGGAGCTTGACTGCGAGAGAGACATTTCGAGCAGGTACGAAAGTAGGTCTTAGTGATCCGGCGGTTCTGAATGGAAGGGCCGTCGCTCAACGGATAAAAGGTACGCCGGGGATAACAGGCTTATCGCCCCCAAGAGTTCACATCGACGGGGCGGTTTGGCACCTCGATGTCGGCTCATCACATCCTGGGGCTGGAGCAGGTCCCAAGGGTTTGGCTGTTCGCCAATTAAAGTGGTACGTGAGCTGGGTTTAAAACGTCGTGAGACAGTTTGGTCCCTATCTTTCGTGGGCGTAGGATATTTGAGGAGATCTGTTCCTAGTACGAGAGGACCGGAATGGACCAACCAATGGTGTTCCAGTTGTTCCGCCAGGGGCATTGCTGGGTAGCCAAGTTGGGTATGGATAACCGCTGAAAGCATCTAAGCGGGAAGCCAACTTCAAGATTAGATATCCCATTCTTTTGAACTGAAGACCCCTTGAAGACTACAAGGTTGATAGGCCGGGTGTGTAAGCATGGTAACATGTTCAGCTTACCGGTACTAATAGGTCGTGAGGCTTAGCCACTTTTTTCCACGAATAAATTTAGACGCTTTGATGTCTGCGTAAATTTTGCGAATTTCTTCGTTGCTACGCATCAATTTTAAAACGGAGTAGTCCACTACACCTTATTTAAAATTAATGCTTGCGCCTTGAAATTCACTAAAATTTACTTTGCCATAGATATTACTACAGCGAATTAAACGAATTTTGGATCCAAGGGACACGCAAGCAAGACAGCATTCTGAAGTCCCAGGTCCAACCCGATTTAATCCGGTGGCAATGGCAAGGTGGTCACACCCGTTCCCATCTCGAACACGGAAGTTAAGTGCCTTAGCGTCGATGGTACTGCATGGGAGACTGTGTGGGAGAGTAGAACGCTGCCGGATTATTTTTCAAAAGCCCTGGTCAGTCATAAAGATTGGCCAGGGCTTTTTAGTTTGTATTATAGTTGTCAATTATTGTTCAGCTTATAACAAATTCGGGCCGCTTTAGGCCTTTTTTATTGCAGCCATGAGTTGGCCCGTTTTTTACAACCCATATGCAATTATTTAATATTATTTCCATTATGCTTGAGTTGGATTGTGCATGGAAATATATATCGATTCTGTGGTATTGATATTGCATCTTTTTCTTGGGATCGGGATTGTTGGGCTGGTCAGGATAAAAATATGCAGTTCAAATATTGCACAATTTCCAGAATTGAGGTACACATTTTACTATGTATAATAAAAATCAATTAAATGCCATAGATAACGCCATTAAGAACCATCTTATCGCTACTGGGGTTGACCATGTTATTTACATGGACATGAGCGGGAATGCCATCGCCAAACATGACAACGGCAAAACTGCACTTGACTCCACTGCATTTGCCGCTCTTGCTGCTGGGAATTTCGCAGCAGTGGATGCAATGGCAAAACTGGTTGGAGAGTCTGAGTTCTCCCTTTTATTTCATAAAGGTGAAAAATCCAGTATCCATTTCAGCAAAGTGGATAACGAGACCTTACTGATCTCAATGTTTAACAAGGATATTTCACTGGGAATCGTGAGGCTGAAAGCCGCCGAGGCAATTAAAGAAATATTGCAGGCTCTCTCATCTGAGGAATAATCCTGTTCTGATAAAATTGCAGTAAACCCTGAGTTTAGAGGGGGAACAAATTTGGCGCTCATCAATGTAAAAACCAGAGAAGTCCAGATTAAGCTTGTCTATTATGGACCGGGCAGAGGCGGAAAAACCACTAATCTGGAATACATCAACCAGAAATACCGCGAGCAGATCAAAACAGAGATGGTCAGCCTAAAGACCCACGACGACCGGACTTTGTTTTTTGATTTTCTTCCCTTTGATGTCGGGCAAATAAAGGGGTTCGATGTTACCATACAATTGTACACTGTTCCTGGGCAGGTGAAGTACAATGCCACCAGGAGGCTTGTCCTCAGGGGCGTCGATGGAATCGTATTTGTAGCAGACGTTCAAAAAAACCAGCGGAAAAAAAATATTGAATCGTTGAACCAACTCTATGAAAATCTTCAGACCTATAATTTGGATCTTTTCAAGATACCGCTGGTGATGCAGTATAACAAAATTGACCTAAGAAAAACCGATACCCCTACTTTGTCATCGCAAACCCTGCAAAAGGATCTGAACGGGCTGCTGAAAGTTCCGGCTTTTGAGGCCAATGCCGTAAACGGAGGGAATGTGATTCCAACTTTAAAAAAGATCATATCAATGACCCTCGGATCTATTCAGGATCAGATATTCTAAGGAGGTTGTTTTGGATTCGATTATTAAGATTACGCAAAAGATCGACGCATTGGCATCCGGGGCAGGGCAGGAGGAAGCCAAAGCTCTTCAAAGCCTTTTGTCAGATCTTGACGATGAACTCAATCCTCAGGACAGTGCAGGTACCATCGTTAAAATGATGCAGTCCATCACCACGTATCTGATCGGCAGAATCGACAGCCCCCATCCTGAGGCCGTGCCTCTCCTGAAATCTCTGGGAAATCAATTGGATACGATGGTCAGCATGCCTGGAAACTCGGCTGAGGCCCGAAAAATACTTGATCGGGCCATAATGGAGTTCAAATCTTTGAAAGCCGCCATCTCCCAAGCCCCTCCTGTATCAAAAAAAGAATTCGAAGAACTTAAAGCGGTCATATTATCGGTGGACTGGGAAATTTCAAACCATACCCTGAAAAGTTTTGACCATGTCATTAGCCATCTTAAGGAGAGACTCAAATCCAATCGGGTGCATTTTACTTTTTTACGGATAATGCACAGTATCGGGGGATATATAGCACGGCATGGGTCAAACGCCGACAAAGATTCCATCCTGTTGCTGCAATCTGTTTTTCAAGATTATGAAAAGCTGGTACAAAATCCGCATATGGCCGTGGCTGAGAAGAAATCATTGATCGAAGGCGATATCCGCAAGTACAACGAGTTCAAGCAGGGCATTTCCACCAAAACAGAAACTGCAGTTGTTTCGCCTTCGCCTCAACCGGAAGACGAATTGCCGCCGGCGTTGTCACACGTGGGGTCGTCAGCGGTTCCGGCAGGACAGGCGACGTTGAGCGTGCTTTCAGAATCATCTAAACCCGGAGAAGGGATAACTCCGGCTCTTGCAGGAAAGAAAGGTACACCTGAAGAGCCAAGGGATGTCATGGGCGATCTCTTTTCGCCCAAAGCCTCACCTGCGGATGAATTGCTTGATGCCATCCATTTGGCAGAACTTCACGGGCCTTCACAAGAGTCTCCTGCAGGCATGATGCCTGCTGATTCCGGATCGCAGGGGGAAGGTGTCAAAAGTTACATCCCAGAGCGGGACGGCGCCGAACCTATACCTGAAATAGAAAGCCGTCTGGATGAGTTTTTTAATCTTGATGTTTCTGAAGACAGTATCTCGGAAATTGAGTCTGCTGACTCGGCGGATTCGTTTCAGGCTGCCGAAGTGCCGCCACCTGTCGCACCGGTGTTGGAAGAAGATGAGGAGGAAGAAGAGTATATTCAACCTGGCCTTTCCGGCCTGATTAAGCCCGACCAAGGGGTTAAACCTGCGTTTGGGACAGATGATGGGATTGAAACTTTAAATACGCTTTCCGAATCTGATGATCAGGTTCTGGATGACATGGACCAGCCTGCTCCGCCCCTTGATTTTGCCACTGAGTTTGAAAGCAGCGGGGATCAGGAGCTGCCTCTGGAAATGATTCCGGAAGAAGGTATCGAATTTATCGAACCTGAGGTTCCTGAGCTTGACTCGTCCCTGCTGGTTGAATCTTTGGAGGAAGACGATCCAGCAGAACCCGTTCTGGCCCGGCTGAAGAATTTGTTGATTACCCCGTCTGTACTGGAAGATGAAAGCATTTATACCCAGGCCCTGGAAGACATTGCCGGATTAAATCAGATATGGGCTGCCGATCAGGACAAGCGCACACTTTTGGAGATATTGTCCGGACTGTCAAAATATGTTCGTGATTCCGCCAATGCCCCTAGCCTGCTTGGCGACGACACAGAAACTGAAGCCGGCGAGCTGTTTGCTGAGGATGTTCTGGCTGACAGCGTGGAGGAGGCATTACCCGACGGCGAAAGTGACGGTACAGAGCAGGAAATGTCTGAATTTGGTGAAACTGAATCGGCTGGAGAGATGTTGACAGAAGCAGAAAATGCGGTTGACGATGCCGCAGCCTCCCTTGATGACGAATTCCAACCTGAAGAAGTTGATGAATCAACCCCTAAGGCTAAAAGCGGGTTCTGGGGAAAACTGACATCCAGATTCCGGAAATAAAATGATTCTGTTTTGCGAAGACTGCGGTCAGAAAAATGACCTGGAACCTGCAGCCTTTGCAGGCGGGCGGGCCGTATTTAAGTGCAGTGCCTGCGGGTATCACAACGCTTATGCCCTAAATGTCCAGGAGACAGACTCAGGTCCGGTGAAAGGATTTACTCCGTTTTTCGTAGCGGTTCAATCTTTGCCCGGCATTATCGGCTCCTTTTTATACCATGAAAAAAAGGGGCTGGTTGGCGAAAAAATGCCGCCGGTATTAACCCGGAAGGATATCGAATCCCTCGGTTCGGGCCTCTCACTGGGTTACAGCGGCGGTGACAGAACGTTCCCCGATATGAAAAAAATGACCGTGGTGATCTCCGATAAATATTTTTCGGTTTTTAAGGTTGCTCCGCAATTGTATGCCATTGTGGTTGCGGCAGTGCCAGACCTGCCCAGGGAGGTCATTGAACTCGTCAATAAACTGGGGAGAGGGTTAAAGGCTTTAAAATGAGAATGGCCGAGGTATTATCCAATGTCAAACGGATCAACGGAGTTGACGGTTACATCCTGTTGGACGGAAAGGGGAATATCCTTGCCCATAATGACGATATGAAAGCGCCTGAGAAATTATCAAGGATGGTTTATTTCTGTGGTCGCAAGCTTTCAGTTATTGGGAAAAAATATTTTAAATATGCGTCTTTTTCCCGTCAAAACAACAGGAATGTTTTGATATTTCCTGTTGGTAATTATTATCTCGGAGTGATAAAACAAACAGGTATCAGGAATTTTAGGGCGGCTTCGGCTGTCATGGAGTTTCTGGATGTCCTTGTTGGAAAATCAGATTAAAAGGGAGGCTTCATGACTGCTCAGACTATAATTTCTGTTTTTACACTTGTCATTTATCTGATTATTATTTTTGTATTTAATAAGGCCAGGGTCAAATATGCTGGAGGAAAAGTAGGCAAGGTTATTAATTTGATTCTGGTGACGACCTGCCTTTTATTTGTGGCGGATTATGTTGTTATTCTTGACCAGTTTGTGGACAAAGAACTGCTTGAGATTGTTCGCGCGCTTTTCAGAACTGCGGCCCTTTCTTTTCTGGCCTACGGCGGTGCAAAAGTAGCCGACTCCTGATGCTGACGCAAAAAAGGGGGGTAATAAAAAGAAAAATTTTAGGAAAATAAAGAGAACAATCCTTTTTTGGGCTTATCTTTATTGATATTGAATTCAGATTCAATTGTTTTTATCAATGTTTTCATATCGGTGACAATCCTGTCCTTTATCTTTGAACCGGCCTGGTATTGCCGGATGTACCCCAGGATTTTTTCAATGTCGTCCATGGCTGCGGCTATCGGCTGGACGCCAAGGAGTTCTCCGATTTTCCTCAATATCTGTTCGCAATAGCTCACAAAACCTGAAATGATGAATTCTTTGGGGTCTTCTGCCAGGTCGATGCTATCCAGCCCCTTTTCAATGGCCTCAAGGTTTTTGTTTTTGGGATTGTCCGGATTGAAATATTTAAACACCTTTTGAAGCTGGTCGTTGAGATTGGCTTCACTCTCCAGGAACAAGGTCTCGGTCCGTTCCCCCAATTCTTCGGAGATGGTTTTCTTTATTGTTGAAAGGATGTCGCTGAAAACGGTGACAACAGCTGTCAGATACTCTTCATTATCGCCGTTTTCCAACTGGACTTCCTCTTTCTGTTCAATCAGGCCAGAGGAGATCACCGAATAGAGGATTTTATAAACGGCGAATTCATCATAACTGCTTTCCCGGATGATTTGACGGACAGTGCGTGAACCGTCTATCAGGGATAAGACCCGCCATTCGTTTGCATTGAGCTTTATCTCTTCTTTACTCTTGACTTTCCCCGACATTTTGAAAACCAGTTTATCTGATGGAATGACCTTTCGCAAAACCGAGAGTTCGTCAATTCGTCTGGAGGCTTCAAGAATGAGTTTCATGGGATTGAGCTGGGTAACGATCATGTTTTTCAGGTTCAGTTTGGCATCCCTGTATCCGAATATCCCCTTTTCCCAGAAGAGAAGATCATACAGGATGGCCTCAACCTGTTTGGTATTATATTTTTTCAGTGTATCTAAAGAGATATACCCTTTTTCCACCAGGACTTTTCCCAGATGAAGATTTTCCGCCTTGGCAAAGGAGAGGCATTTCTGCAGTTGCTGGACTGAAATAATACCGTCATTTCTCAGCAGAAATCCCAGCCGTGCCTGTTTTACCGCCGCGGTTGCATAGACAATGGTTCCTTGATCAAAATAGACTTTGCTTTTATCCTTGCCCCTGGTTACGGTTAATATGCCTGTCTTTTGGTCGTTGCAAAGCAACTGAAGAATACTGGCAAGTGTTAAGCCTTCAAAATCTCCTTGAAGATTCATGGTTCCATCCTCTGTCATGATGATAGTTACGCAGCACTGGTATTGCTTTCATACTATGCCACATTATACGGGGCAATACAATGATAGAGAAAAAGGTACGTTGTTCAACATCATGATCTGCCTGCAGGGTTAAAAAAGATTAAGAAACTTTTTTCTCGGTTTGGGTTTTGTTGGTTGGGGTTCTATGAGATCGCAGGTGAGCTTCAGGGACGCCACGGATCCTTTTGTATCCATGAATACCAACAGGTAGTTCGGATCAATTTTGCGGATGTAAAGGCGCCCTTTTTCAAAAACAAGATCCAGTTCTCTTTTGAAGTTGCCGGACTGGGTCAGTTGATTCCAAAGCTCCTGCGGCTGTTGCCCTGAAAATTTGTTAAGGTTCAGGGGGTCATATACGGATCGGCCGTCGGCGTCTATGATAGCGGCGCCATATACATGGTCCAGACCGATGACTGCATCAAATATTTTTTTCATATGATATCCAGAAACCGGGTGATCAACAGGGTTATTTTTTCCAACGGGCTCTGGGCACTGAGCGTGACTGTTGTGGGAACCGGTCCGTCCACAAACAGTCCGTTTTCAGCGCCGTCATCTGCACAGATAAGCCTGAGCCGGCCGAGTTCGAAAAGGGGCCCCAGGTCGCGGACATCCCGGAGCAGCTCTTCTGCATGGGCATCATATCCGACTTTTACAATTCCGCTGCGGTTGTCCAAGTGTTTGTCCAGAAAACTACCGAGGTTTTTGGGGAAAGCCTCTTTGGGTTGTGACTTTGGTTGCCGTGCGGCTGGGGGGGGCTGCTGTGCAACTGCCGTCTGGCCCTCATCTTTCATGTGGACGGATCTTACAATGATGGATTTAAGGTCCAGGTTGATCCTGTCCTCGACCGGATATTCTTTGTTTTGAATATAAATATCCGCTTCGTCCCAGGCCAGGATTCTGCAGGCCGCTTCTATGGGCTTGAAACCGCCGAACCGCGAATCTATGAGTTTACCTGCCCGGAACACAAGCAGGCCGCCCGCTTTGGCCTTTTTTTCAAAAATTCGTAAAATACAGGATTTACCCTCCATTTCCAGGAGTTGGGCCAGGGAAGGGGGGGATACGTTGCTTATGGTTCCGCCGCTGATCAGATTTCGGATTTCAGCTTCGATGATCTGCTGGAGGTCTTTGCTAACAAAGGGGCTTCCCATGTAAGATGCAGAAATATTCCGTGGCAGATCCTCTTGATCCAGAGGCGTCGATGACAGGGCAATTACCGGGATATCCGGGTAATGCTCCTGTACATGTTCCAGCAGTGCTGTACATTTGATCCGTGACAGATTGAAATCCACAACCACCATTGAAATAAACACATGGCCGAGTATGCCCACAGCTTCCTGGTAGTTGGGGGCCGTGACCAGCGCATATGTTTTGCCGGTTATGGCCTTTCGGGCTTCATCCTGAAGGCCGGGATCATTGGTGAATAAAAGTAAATTCAGCATAACCAAGCCACTTTATTTTTTAAGGCGCTGGAGGCGCGAGATTGAAATCTGGATGCTGTCCTGAAGCCTGGTGATGGCATCTGCAAGGTCGCCGATTTCATTTTTGGACCGGGATTTGATTTCCACATCCATATCTCCGACACTTATGCGGTTGGCAGCATCGGTAAGTTCCTTAATGGGCCTGACAAGGGAGCGGCTGGCAATCAGGGCGATGATGACAACGACGGCCAGGGTGACGCAGAGCAGCAGAATGGCAGATTTCCGGGCCTGTTTTAAGGGGGCCAGGGCTTCATCCTTATCCTGCTGGATGGCCAGGGTCCAGCCCATGGCCGTTTGAGCGGTAAATCCAATAGCGGTTTTGCCGTCCGCATCAATAAATTCAACCCTGTCCTTGCGGCCGGCTTTGGCAGCGTCGATTAAGGGGTGGGCACTCATATTCTTTTGCTTGAGTACAAAGGCATTGTTCTGGTGAGCCACGGCTTTGCCATTGTTGTCAACCAGGAACCCTGATCCTGTATTTCCGAGTTTAAACCGGGTGACACGTTCTGAAATGGCACTTCTCGTCATGGCCGCTGCGATCAGGCCGACGGGTTTCCCGTCTTTTATAACCGGAACGGCAAGCACCAGTGCGGGCTTTTTGGAGGTTTTTCCGATAAGGGTCTGCCACGCCAGATCGGAACCGTTGACGATGGTTTTAACATACTGCCTGTCTCCATAATTTTTCAGGGGTTTTCCGTCGCTTCTGGCGATGTTTAGGCCCTTCATATCCGTGGTGAAGACCAGGTAAATCCAGGGATATTCCCTTTGGATGGCATTGAGAATTTCTCTTTGATTTTCCGGCTCCATTGACTGGATGGCCGGCAGTTTGGTCACCGCCTTTAACACTCTTATGTTTTTATCAAGCCATTCGTCCACCTGGCTTGCCAGCTGTCCGGTAACAATGGTCCCGGTCCTGTATGTTTCGTTGAGTATTCTATCATGGGAATATTTTGAAGAGATGGCAAAATACAGCCCCCCGGGGATTAAACTAACCAATAGCATAAGACAAATGACATTGGCAGTAAGACCGAACAGGTGTCTTTTCTTGGGTGGGGCCGGTGATGCCTGGACGTTTTCTTCACCGCGGGGCTCAGTGTTTTGGGGACCGGTCCCTGCAGCCGCCTCGGTTACCCCATCAATCCCATCTGCCTCATCAATTCCGTCGAAACCGGAGAATGCATCTGATAAATCTGGGTTCTGTTCAGCCGTCCCTCCTCCATCCCCGCCCAGCAAATCTTCTACAGCGGGATTTTCAACGGGATAGAACGTATCAAGGATATCTTCTTTTTCAACAATTATATTTTCTGAACAGCTTTTACATTTGAACCAGGCCTTGGTTCCTTTGATTTTCGTGGAATCAATTTTATACTCTGCGCCGCAGCCGCTGCATACAACCTTCATTATCGTCTCCTTGTCACGGATTTATTCCTTTTTCTGGACTCCTGATTTTAGAGGTAGCCTTTTTCCCTGATTTTTTGAAGCATGGCCTGCTTGAACTCGATCCGTTTTTCTTCCCTTGGAATTTCCCTGGATAATAGATTCACCAATTCGGCAGCCTGTCGTGTGGGAAGATGGCTGCCGGCATATCCGAGAATTTCCATGCTGTCCTCAATAATCAGGCCGCCCAGGGGACCGATGGCAATGGCCATTTGGGAGGTCAGAAAATCCATAAAGTCCTGATCCACAGCGGCAACGGCCGCGCTAACGCGTTGAATCAGCCGGGATTCGACAAGCTTGGCCACCACCGGTCGTATATCCGTCATACTCATGCTCAATTGCCCCGCCACCTGCCCGAGCGTTTTTTTTCCGTCAAATTGCATTAAAACACTGAGCATGGGGCCGTCTAGGGCCAGCTCTCCGATATTAGACTGTACCGCCTGTTTGAATACCAGGGCGGCGATCTCTTCTGAAGATAACGCCATTACCGAATCCTGTTGCTGGGGGGGAAACGCAAACGGCCTTTGGCGCCGCCGGTTCTCCCGGGTTGTCTGTACCGTGGGGCCCAAAAAGCAAAATTGGGTTCATCCCGGACTTTGTTTCATTTTTTATGCCAGGATTGTTCGTCCCCTGTCAATGGTTATCTCAGCATCAAGGTCCTAATAAATAAGACATCGGCTAAAGGATTCGGGCTGTGGTTGTATCTGGTGGCTTTGGCTGTATATCGTCAGAATGTGATGATATGTCGCAGTAATTTATTTGCTGCTCCTTTTTTGTGATCGGGAAATCGCATCAAAGATGTATCCCGAATCAGTTCTGTTCTGCATTTTCAAGCTGTTCATCAACAGCGGTTTTTTCCTCTGCCGGAACAAACGCCATGCTGAAATCTTCCATTTCATAGATGCAGATACCATCCACCATCAGAGCCCCGTCCGCGACAATGGTATAGCGGCCGTTTTCATCCGAGCATTCCTTGATGTGGGCCTGAATCAGTATGTTCTTATTTGCAGGGATAATCTGTCCCCTATAGATCCATTTATGGCGGTTGTTTTCTGCCATGGCCGCTTTATATTTGGCTGGATTGATACTGTATTTTTTGACCAGGAAAAAGCGTAGCATCTGGAGAAAGGATTCCACCCCAAGGGAACCTGGGCAGACGGGATCCTGATAAAAATGGGCCTTGAAAAACCACTCCTGTGGATCGACCGTTTTTACGGCCTGGACAAGGCCGCGGCCATGGATACCACCTTCAATGTCCAAATGGTCGATGGTATCAATCATTCTAAGGGCCTTGGAAGGCATGCCGGTATCCGGACTGACCGAGGTGTCATCGGGGGTGACAGGGGCATCGTTTTCAAAGGATATTGCCTGGGCATTGCCATGCAATTTCTGATAAAAACGCGGGGTGCGGATGCCCACCTGGTTGGCCAGGGCATCGGCCGTAAAAAAACCGAAGTTGGTGGTGCCTTTGTAAATGAGATTGCCCCTGTTCTGAACTTCCATTTCAAAATCCTGGATGATCATTCCGCCGGCCTGGGAAACATCCGACATTCGGACCCGGATGGTAAGGGTGCCTGATTCGGATGTGGGATTGGCAACCAGTGTGGCATCTCCACCAAGATTCCTGAAATGAAGCCGCTCCTGGCTCTTCAGGGCGGAGCCGGCATAGGCAGCCAGCCACCCGCAGGGCTGGAGGGCAATTTCCAAAAGAATGCAGAAGGGCATGGCCTTGGACCGGTTGGCTGTAAAATACCATTCGGTTTCGGGAATCTCATAGGTGGTTTCAATCCAGCCCCCAGGTGCCATTTCCCATGCCTTGTGGTCGGCCACGGTCACTGAATCCATGAAAAAATAAGGGGGCCGTGGCAATCTGGCGATTTCACGTTTTTTATCAAACGCTTTATAGGCCTCCCCAAAGGCTTCCGACGGGTCACCCTGGGCAAATGCCAGTATCCTGTCCCTGTTGAAGAGGGGGGCTGGTTTGAATTTGGTTTTCAATCCCGGGTCGATGAATGCCTCAAAGCCCATGATGCTGGCAATGACGGTATCTGTTTCGTCTAGGAAGGTGAAATAGCCCTGTACTTTATGGCGGGTTTCATTATTCACCGTGAACAGCACCCGTATATTGCCAGACCTGGACGGATAGGATTTGTACAGCCTCAGGTTGGCGAAGAATGCGGGCAAACAGACCTGGTTCCGGGTTTCATGGGTCCAGAGGATGGCCGTCTGAAATGCCGTATCCAGCATCAGGGGGTCAACTGACCACTCTCTGGTGTGGGGGGCGTCGTACCATGCCCCGGGTTCTGGAGCGGTTCTGGCGGTGACCTCCATTCCTTTGGGCGAGATCCCGGATATGTCAATAATGCTCTGCAGGCCTTCCCGGTGAAACAGAATCTCGTCATAGGCCCTGGCCGGGGTAATCTCACAGGGTTTAAGGTCCATAAACGCGGCTTGGGACAACACCGGCGGTTCGGGGAGGGTGTCAGATAGTATTAGTTCTGCTTCGGCATGTATGGCCGCCTCTCCGGAAATATTTTCAGAGGCCAGGGTTGCCGGTGCGGTGAACAGGCCGTCCCGTCGAAGGCATTTGCCTACATTGACATGAACCGCAATATCATCGCCGCCCAGGGTGATACCCTTGAGCAGCCGCAGATTGTCAATCCCGGTAAACCTGAGCCCTGGATTGTTTTTTTCAGTACCGCAGGCCATGAGGTCGGCCATAAGGGCAAAGGGGACGACCGGTTTGTTGTCTATTTTATGGTCATTGACGATTGGACTGGCCTTGACGCCCAGATTCTGTGACAAGGCTCTGTTCAGCACCGGTTTCTTTTTTTGGGGGGAAGGATTCATGGTGCCTCCGATAACGACCTCAACAGCTGTATGGTCGGGATTTGCCATTTCCATTATCATCTGAGCTGCGCCGGCGGCCAGGGGAATCATCGCGACGCCCCGCCTGGAAAATTCCTTTTTCAAAGCGTCATTGACCATCCCCCCGTCCCAGGGACCCCAGTTCAGTGAGAGTACCCGGCATCGGGGGTGCGAAACTGCCATGGCCTGGGCGGTTTTGTTCAATACCTCATTGGCCATGGCGTAGTCGCACTGACCCTGATTGCCCAGCCGTCCTGCAATGGATGAAAAGAGCACCAGATATTTTAAGCGCTCAACATCAACCGCCTCAACAAGGGACTCAAGCCCTTCAATTTTCGTATTGAAAACCCGGGTGAACTGTTCCATTGATTTTTCGGCAATGAGCTTATCTTCAAGTACGCCGGCCCCGTGGACGAGGGCGGTTACCGGTCCCAGCTCTGCCTGCACATCGGCAAGAACGCCGGCAACCTGGTCTTTATCCCTGATATCCACGGAATGGTACCTGACCTGGGCGGCATGGGCCGCGATGCGATCAATATTCTTCCGGATATCCCTGTTGGAGACAAGGCGCCGGTATTCGGACTCAACCGCTGCTGGTTTGGGTTTCTCTCCGGGAAAGGCATTGGCAAGGATGGCCTTTTTCATTTCACCGGGTTCTGTCAGGTTTGCGATCCATTCCGGTTCGGCAAAGGGGGCCGGGGATCTGCCCAGAAGGACGATGTTTGGATGGGATGCCCGGGCAAGGGCCAGGGCGCATTCGGCCGTCACGCCCTTGGCGCCGCCGGTAATAACCGCCACGTCCTCGGTGCCGAATTCTGGGGGAACCGCTTTCTCGGCTGCCAGAGGAATGGGTTTGGATTCAAGGGTGGGGATAACGCATTGGTCTCCCTGCAGCCCCATTTCTACGGCACCGTGGGTCATCATCAGGGCCACGGCAGCTTCGGCATATGATTTTGCTGTATCGGCATCCGATGGCAGGTCCAGGGCATGGCAGAGTACATCGGGCCACTCCAGGTCGGCGGTTTTGGCCAGCCCTGCCAGCCCGCCGTAAACCGGGCTGCCTGCCGGGGCCGCGGCGTCGAAGCCGAAGGCGCCGCCCCCAAAGCTCACCGTGGTAAGGAACCCTCCCTTTTCTTTTGCGGCAGCCCCAATATATCCTGCATTGGTCCTTACCAGATCAAAGGCGGAAGATAGAAAGGATTTTGCAGCCTGGTTATCTGAGGATGAAAAGGCCTCGGCGATAATCACAAGGCCTGCGGCATCGGGCAGATCCGGTGCCGGGCTTTTACCCGGGTCGATCAGTTCCGCCTTGATGCCGGCTTTGACGAATTCCTTTTTAAAGCATTGGGCAATCCCGGCACCGTCCCGTGTCAGGTAAACGGTACGGTTGTTTGATACCTGGATCCGTGTGCCGTTGTAAAAGCGGATCTGGTTGGTGGGGTAGGGGGTGAGCCCTATTTCCTGGCGGAGAAGCGGCGCCGAAGGTGATTCCGGCACCGTTTCATCAGTCTCTGACCCGGTTACGCTTTCAAGCGAAGTTTTTTTTTTGGAGGGCTGTGCAGCCCCCTCTGGTTCAGTGTTCTCTTGGGTGTCCGGTGAAAGGTATCGGACAATGTCATCCAGGCTTTTTAATGTCCCCATTTCATCGGGGGAAACCGTGCCAACGTCCGGCAGTTCCTGCTCCAGTTTAGACAGAATTTCAACCCGTTTGATGGAGTCAATGCCAAGATCGGATTCAAGGTTCATTTCAGGTTCCAGCATTTCCCTGGGAAATCCTGTCAGTTCGCTGATAATGCCCACCAGTACATTGAAGGTTTGTTCTGAATCCTGGGTACCGCCGGCCTGGGACGGGGAAGCCACCGGCTCCGGGGCAGGCTGAATGCTGCCTGAATGGGCATCGGTGTCGCCCATGGCCCGGCAGATATCCTCAAGGGTGCGAACGGTGGTCAAATGGTCCGGTGAAACACTCTGGCCACCGGGCATTTGTTTTTCGAGTTCAGATATGATTTCAACTTTTTTAATGGAATCAATGCCCAGGTCGGATTCAATATCCATCTCAGGTTCCAGCATTTCAACGGGGAATCCTGTGAGTTTACTCACCGTTTCAAAAAGAATGGATTGGATACCCGTGTTTTGCGTCTGAGCGGGCGCCGAAGCATCTTCGCCATGGGGCGCTGCTTTCTGCACAGGGGCCGGCTGAGCCGGAGTCTGGGTCGATGGCGCCGGTGCCGGTGTTTCAGGCGCTGTATATACTGGCTGAGGCGCCGGAGTCTCGGCAGGTTTCGGGGCCGGGATTTCAGGGGCAGGAACCACTGGCATGGGGGCGGTATAGGCCGGTGCGGGGGCCGCGCCGGACCGGGTCTGCTCCAGCATCATGGCCAGGGACTGCCCGGCCATGGCCTGGGTCTCCAGAAATTTTTCATGGGCCCTTGCGGTCTGGGCCTGGAGCTGCTGGATGGCTTCAAGTCCCCTGGTGAGAATGTCCATTTGACTTCCCGTGGCCGGTGCGGTCTGGGGGCTTGCCGGTTGGTTGCTTACAGGTTGGCTGGTTGTCTGGGTGGAGGGTGTCATAATTCTTCCTCGATTTTGGGAATAATTCGTGTTGTGGGCCCTGTCTGCCTGGGTACTGCTGCTCAGTGGTGCCTGTTTTTCCATTGGAGTGGCCGGACCAGGTTCCGCCGGAATCTGATGTGCGGCCGGTGCAAGGGGCTTTACTGCAGGGGCGGCCGGTGGGAGCTGCTCCCTGGTTGGTTTCGGGTTTGCCCCGCTGATCATGAGTTTCATTTTTTTGGGGACAGGTGCCTGGGCCGGTTCTTCCCATGGGGTGAGATCGACGTCATGGCCCCTGGCAGCTATGGCACAAAGGGCTGCTGCCAGGTCAAAAATCCCTGTTTTTTTACCAGCGGATGCATCCAGGGCACAGGCCTGAATGTTTTCTCCCTTTAAGATCGTTTTGATCAGACCGGTGAGGACGGATTTCGGCCCGATTTCAAGGAAGGTGGAGATACCGTTTTTATGCATAAACTCAATATTGTCCGTGAAGTTCACCGGGTGCATGAGTTGATTGCCTAAAAGCGTCCCCGCCTTTTTGGGCGCTTTCGGGTAGACCTGTCCAGTGGTGTTGGATAGGACTGCCACGGCGGTGGGCGCCAATGTTATTTGGGCCACATCCTTACTGAAGGGGCGTGCTGCATTTTCAACCAGGCGGCTGTGGAATGCTGCGGCCACCGGCAGTTTGACCGCTCTCATTTTTTGTTTTTTGCACAGCTTGTGTGCCTTGTCTATGTCCATGGTGCTGCCGGAAAGAACCCCTTGGGCCGGGCTGTTTTTATTTGCCAGAACCAGATCCAGGCCCGAGTTGTCGAGCAGGGCCTGGATTTTTTCCACGGGTGCCTGGATGGCCAGCATACTTCCGGGATCATCCCCTGTTTTGCCTGCATCCGCCATATACCGGCCCCGGGCTGCGGCCAGTTTCAGGAAGTCTTTTTTATCCAGCCATCCGGCGGCGCAGAGGGCGGAGAGTTCTCCGAAACTATGGCCGCAGGTCATTTCCGGTGAAATGCCGAACCTGTTTAAAATTTCCAACATGGCAAGGGTGGCGGCGCCAATGGCCGGCTGGGCAATGTGGGTCTGCCTGAGCTTTTCCTCGGCCTCTTTTTTGCCGATGGCGTGGCCGGGCAGTGGAAAGGTGTACCGGCTCAGGGACTCCAGGTCCGAATCTCGGTGTTCGGCGCCCAGGCAGTCCTGCCCGAGGTTGAACGCATCCATGGCTTCGGGAAAGATGGAGATGATGTCTCTGGCCATGCCGGTGTACTGGCTGCCCTGACCGGGGAACACGAAGCCGAGTTTGCCCTGGGGGGTACCGGTACCGTAAAACACCGGTGGAGTTGCTGCAGTGCCGTTGTTGACGGTATCCAGGGACTTGCCGATCAAATTGGTTGCATCATCGTCTCCGGTGATCAAAATCAGTATCCGGAACGGGTCCTTAACCGAGAAGCGCTGTCTGGATTCAAAGGCCTGCCAGGCGACGGCCTGGGTGTATTCGGGCACATCCTTGGGATCATAGGCGGCCAGCGTTTCCCGCATGTGGTTGAGTTTTTCAGTGAGCCCTTTTTTATCCGGTGCAGAGACCGCCAGAATCTGAACGGATCCGTCCCAGGATACATGGGGTTTTTCCGGGCCGTATTCTTCAAGCACGGCATGGAAATTGGAGCCGCCGAATCCGAAGGCCGAGACCCCGGACCGGCGAAGGGTATCATTTTTTTTCACCCAGGGCTTGGACCTGTCGTTGAGGTAAAAGGATGACCCGTTGATTTCAAGCTCGGGGTCCGGTTCCGCTGCTTTGAGGGTGGGCGGGATCACTTTGTGGTGAAGGGCCAGGATGGTCTTGATCATGCCGGCGGCGCCGGCGGCGGCCTTGCTGTGGCCGATCATGGATTTTACGGATCCGATGGCGGTGGCACCTGCTCCGGCATCATTGCCGAAATATTTCTTTAATGCAGTGAATTCAACCTTGTCCCCCACCCGGGTGCCGGTGCCGTGGGCTTCAATCAGCCCCACCGAACCGGGATCCACCCCGGCGCGCTCATAGGCATCTTTTAAGGCCCTGACCTGTCCCTTGGCCTCGGGGGCATAGACGGCCGAGGTTTTGCCGTCGCTTGAGGTGCCGATGCCCCGGATGACCGCATAGATCCGGTCATTGTCCCGCTCCGCATCACAAAGCCGTTTTAGAACCAGCATGCCGACGCCTTCACCGAGTACGGTTCCGTCGGCATCCTTTGAAAAGGGTTTGGCATCGCTGGAGTGTGAAAGGACACCGGTTTTGGAAAAGCACATGTGCATGAAAATATCGTTGAGGGTGTCCACACCGCCGGTGATGGACATGTCACACCGGCCGGTCTGAAGTTCCATCACGGCCGTATGTATGGCGGAGAGGGAACTGGCACAGGCGGCATCGGATACGGCGTTGGTGCCGGAAAGATCCAGCCTGTTGGCGATTCGGCCGGCCACCACATTTCCCAGCAGGCCGGGAAAGGAGTTCTCCTGCCACTGGGTATAGGAACGGTCAAGCCGCTGGAGAATTTCGTCGGTTTTTTCAGGGGCAAGGCCCCCGTCGATCATGGCTTTTTTCCATAAAGGATGCCCCAGCCGCGCGCCTAAAGGAATGACCAGTTCCTGGGTTCCGGTGACCCCCAGGATGACATTAACCTTTTGTCTGTGGAGCGCCTCGTGACCGACGGGGTATCCGGCATCGGCCAATGCCATGCGCGCGACTTCCAGGCCCAGCAGCTGTGAGGTGTCCGTGGCTTCGATGTTGTTGGGCGGAATACCGTAGCTCAAAGGGTCAAAAGCGATTTCCGGTATAAATCCGCCCTGGGTGCAATAGGTGTGGTCGGGGCAGGCCGGATCTTCATCATAATAATCCTTGAGCCGCCAATGGGTCTCTTCCGGGATGGGTTTTATGGCATCTTTGCCGTTGAACAGCAGGCGCCAGTATTCTTTCAGATTTCTGGATTCGGGAAAAATACATCCCATGCCGATGACAGCGACGGGGTGGCCGATATGACTTTTCTGTTGTGGTGTCATGGATGATTTCGTAACTGGTGCTAAAAGTTAATTTTTTAAGTTCGGCAAATATACTAAGCCTGGTTTACAGAATCATCCGTCCACGGGGGAATTGACAAAAGTTTTACATTAAAACAGCCCCTTAAATCAGCTGGGACAGCCTCTCTTTTTCCAAGGGGGAAAAGGCGGTGGCGCCGCCGTCGGCATCAATGCCCTGGGCCCTTAAAAAAGCGGTCCGGGTATGAACACAGGCACCGAAGAGCAGGTTGAGCCCGATTTCCGCTGCACATCGCTTGTCATGGTCTTCCAGAAAGCTGCCCTTCACCCATTGGTTAAAGGCTCCGATGGCTGGGCCGCACCAGATTTGATAGTCCATGCGCCGTTCCGGCAGGCCACGGATGGCCCATCGTGAGGACTGGCCCAGATAGGATCTGAACACCAGGGCCATTTTATGTTTGGGATCCTGTTCAGCCCGCTGCACCTCCTTGGGGTTGCCGCGGTCCAGGAAGAATTTCCTTGTGGACTGCCAGGCAGATTCAAAGTCCGTAAGAAGGAATTTGTCCTGGATCTCTGTTCTGGCTTTTTCAGGCAGGTCTTCGAAACGGGTGTAATTTTTGTAGTACTGGTAAAGCTTTTCAGCCCGGACGGCAAAGAGTGTCCCCCGTTTGAGCACCTGGACCTTGGCCCCGATTTCAAACATGTCAGCGGCCGGTGCCATGGCCACATCTGCCTGCTCTGCCTGGCAGAGCAGTTTTTTGACGTCCTCGCAGATGCCGGCTTCCACACAGGACTGGTTCACAGAACCGGTGAGAATATAAGCGGCCCCCATGCTGAAGGCCGCGGCGGCCGATTCAGGGGTGGCAATCCCCCCGGCCAGGCCCACACAAAGAGGGGATGAGTAGTTGTAGGTCTCCATGCACTGGTTTTTCAAGGCGATCATGGTGGGCAGCAGGGCCAGGGCAGGCCGGTTATCGGTATGGCCCCCGGAATCCGCTTCCGCAGTAAGGTCCTGGGCCATGGGGATTTCCTTTGACAGCGCGGCCTCCTCCCGGGTTATTTTTCCGGCTGCCAGCAGCTGGTTCACCAGGTTTTCCGGCGGCGGGGCAAAAAATTGTCTGGCAATCTCTATCCTTGAGACTTTGGCGATGATCTGGTTTGGGGTGACCACCCCATTGTTTTCGTCCCTGTAAATACCCTTGACCCGGAAATAAACCAGGGGCAGGGTCATACGCATGAATGCGGCGGCCGATATCAAGCGGACCCCGTGGCGCAGGTATAGCTCAACCGTGGCCATTTCGTGGTCCGGATCCCCCAGGCTGTGGATAAGGTTGAACCCCATTGGTTTATGGCCAAGGGTGCTGTTTAGCTCAACGACGGCAGCTTCGATCTGTTCGAGGCTAAGGCCTCCGGCACCGAAAAAACCCAGCATTCCGTTTTCGGCCATGGTTTTGACCAGGCCGGTGGATGAGATCCCGTTGGCCATGGCACCTGCCACATAGGGATATGCCAGGCCATGTCGTTTCCGGAATTCCGGGTCACCCAGGCTTTTGGGTGTGACAGCCGGCAAAATAGCCTGGCCGGGTTGCAAAGGAACGGTGAGGTCTGCCTTTTCTTCAACGAGAATTTCCCCCTGGGACTCGGTTACGAGAAAAGGAGTGGCAACCCGGGTAAGGGCTTCATGTAAAACAGATTGGGATGTCATATATTTTTTCTTCAGCATAGGGTTAATGGTGAATTCTCAAGGCAGTCTTTTACCATAGGTGGGGGCCTGTGATCAATGCTCATATCAGTGCCTTGCTCATATCAGTGTTCCTTCCGGCCTGGCCGGGGATGGAGCAGCCATTTGTCAAGAATGGCGGAGAGCAGCTCCGGCCGGATGGGTTTGGAAATATAGTCATCCATGCCGGAATCCAGGCATTTCTGGCGGTCCGGCGCTGTGGCGTTGGCCGTCATGGCTATGATGGGGATTTTGTTATCAAGGCGGTGGGGAGGGGCTTTGCGAATGGCCTGTGTGGCCTGGTATCCGTCCATCACCGGCATCTGGCAGTCCATGAGGACAAGATCGTAGGCTTTGGTTTCCAGGGCTGTAAGGGCCTGTTGACCATTCGGGACGATATCGGTCCTGAAGCCCAGTTTGGCAAGCATTCCCTTTGCCACCTTCTGATTGATGGGATGGTCTTCCACCAGAAGGAGGTTGAATGCTGCGTTTTTACGGGTATGAATGCTGTGGGTGGTGATCAGTTTATCCTGAGTGTCCCCGGTCTTGCCCTCCTGCTCCCTGAGCATGATCATGCAGTTGTACAGATCCGAAGGGTTTACCGGTTTGGTGAAATAGGCAACCGCTCCGGCGGACTCGAACAGGGCGGCATCTCCCCGGCGGCCCGGACGGGGGGTTACCACAAGAGCGGTTTTGCCGTCGGACAGGGCATTGTTTTGGATGAGGGTCCGGACAAATGTCGGGCCGTCCGTATCTGGCAGGTCCGGATCCAGCAGCGCAATATGAAAAGGGGCGTTTTTTTGGGCGGCGGTCTTAAATCGGTTGATGGCCGAGGCCCCGGTTTGCACCGATTCCACCTTCAGTAACCAAGACTCAAGGAGCCGAACGGTTTCCTTTTCCGATGCCGGGTCCGGATCTATGACCAGAACGTTTACCCCAGCCATTTTGTCGTGGTTTATTTTATTCATAGCTCTTGGGGATGTTTTAATCCGAATGGCAAAGGTGAAGCAACTGCCTTGCCCGGGTTCGCTGGATACCTGGATATCACCGCCCATAAGCCGGGTCAGTTGCCTGCATATGGCCAGTCCCAGCCCGGTTCCCCCGAATTTTCTCGTATCCGAGGCATCGGCCTGGGTAAAATCCTTAAAAAGTAATTTCTGCTTTTTTTCGGGAATACCGATGCCTGAATCTGTAACGGAAAATTGAACCACGAGGTGGCCGGTCTTACGGTCCGCCAGTTCAGAACGGATTTTAATCCATCCCTGGGGGGTGAATTTCAGCGCATTGTCCACAAGGTTGGTCAGAACCTGACGCAGCCGGACCGGGTCCCCAGTTACAAAGGGAGGAATTCTGGAATCGGGCTCAAAGATCAGGTCCAGCTCTTTTTCCCTGGCACGGAAGCCCATGGTATAGGCCAGGTTATTCAACAGGGTATGGATATTGAACTCGGTTTCTTCCAATACCATTTTTCCTGCTTCGATTTTTGAAAAATCCAGAAGGTCGTTAAGGAGGGTTAAAAGCGTTTCCGAACTCTCTTTGATGGCCATGGTATAGCTGGTCTGGTCCGGCGTCAGACTGGTATCCATGAGGAGCCGGTTCATGCCGATTACTCCGTTCATGGGGGTTCGTATTTCATGGCTCATGGTCGCAAGAAATCTGCTTTTTGCCTGATTGGCCTGTTCGGCCTTTTGCTTGGCCAGAGCAAGCTGCCGGTTCATCTGTTCGGTTTCCTTTTTCTGTCGGGCAATTGTGGTGAACATTTTTTTCTGTTCAAGCACCAAAACCATTATCATGCCGATTTCCATTGCCATATACCCTATGGGCAGGACCCATACGTCGGCCTGAGTAAAACTGCGTTCAAAGGCCAGATCCCTGAACGCCGCCAGGGCGGTGAGTGAAAAAGAAACAACCATAATCACGGATGCCTTGCGTCTTGTTCGGATCATGTCCCATAAGAGGATCAGAAGCACGGTTACCAGCCCCGGCCCGATGAGCCAGGCAGAGGTGAGTGAGAAAGCCAGGTGAATTTCGTGTTTGGTTTCCCGGGTAAAAAAAAGCAGGGCCATCAGGATAAGCAGGCCGGTTCCTGCCAGGTTGGCGGGACGGGAGTGGGTCAGTCGACGTGCTCCGATAAAATCCATGACAAAGAAGAACACAGTGATGATGGATGCCGAAAAGCTAAACCGGGATAACTGCCAGAAAAAAAGCCCGTCCATGGCCGGGTTGGCAAAACAAAGATGCAGGTAGGCCGTGCAGAGCATAAAACAGGTCAGGGAAAAATAAATCTGATTCATGTTCTTGAGCCCCGTACCGGCCCAGAAGAGTGCAAAGGCAATACTCAGGAAAAGACTGAGCATGGAAAAGCCGAAAATCAGATTGTACTTACCAATGTTATACCAGACTGCTGTTGAGGAGACATCTTCATAGCCGCCGAAAAATATGTCGGGCAGGGCCAGCCTCATCTGCCTGGGGACGATCATTACTGTCAGGCGGTTGGGGCCGTCGGTATTAAGTACTTCAGGTGCGATAAACTCCCGCTCTCCGTAATACTTGTCCAGGCGGGTCCGGGAGGCGGGGGTACCGCCGATAAAAACAAGAGAGCCATTGATATGTATTGTCATCGGATAGGGGAGGGCCGGGATAAAAAGGAGCAGGGGCCTGTTCCTTAAATCTTTAGGAATATAAAAATCGGCCGAAAAGGTCAGTTGGGCATCTTTATCCAGCCCGGGCGGGAGGGCACCGCCGGTATATGGACGGCGGGGGATTGCCGGCAGATCGGTTTGGTCCTGGATGGGATACGATATCTGCATCCTGTAGGGGGCCGGGTAAATCCGGATGGTGCTGACGGCTGCCTTTTCCCGGGCACAGCCCGTCAGGATGGCGGCGACGCACACTAGGAGCAAGCCCGGCCTTATGGTATGAAATAATGGTTTCTGCATATTCGCAGTTTATTTCCCATTGGCCTGCAAGGTACCTGTTCAGGGGTTAATTTTAAAATAACGGTTGAATCGGATGTTTCCAACCTTACCACAGGTGAGAGGGGCTTGCACCCAATTTATTTTCAGTCAGCTTCTGGGGTGGAAGGCCTGGTGCATTTTTACCAGATACTCCCTGGAAATGTGGGTATAGATCTGGGTGGTTGAAATATCCGAATGGCCCAGCATGGCCTGCACCGACCGCAGGTCCGCCCCCCCTTCCAGAAGGTGGGTGGCAAAGGAATGGCGCAGGGTGTGAGGGCTGACATTCCGGGAGATGCCGGCAATTGCGGCATATTTTTTAATGATTTTCCAGAAGGCCTGGCGGGTCATGGGCTTGCCGGCCCGGGCGGCAAAAAGCCAGTCCGAGGTATACTGCTTGAGGACAAGGGGGCGTCCCGTTTCTATCCATTTGCCGGTGGTCTGCCTGGCCTGGGTACCCATGGGGACCATGCGTTCCTTGGACCCCTTACCCATGACCCGGACAAATCCTGCCTCAAGATTGACATCGTTGAGTTTCAAGCTGATCAGTTCCGACACCCGCAACCCCGCTCCGTACATGATTTCCATCATGGCAATATTTCTCAAATCCCTGGGGTTCCTGGGATCGCCCGCTGCCAACAGAAGCTCCACCTCGGCAACAGAAATGACTTTGGGAAGGCTTCGGCCCGTTTTAGGCAGTTCCACATCTTTGATGGGATTTTTAGTGATCCGCTTTTCTCCGGAGAGATATTTGTAAAACCCCCTGATGGTGGTCAAATGCCTTGCCCTGGATTTGGGGGAAAGGCCGTTGCGGGTCAGGTGGACGAGCCAGCCGAGAATTGCGGCGGTATCTGTTTGGGAGATGTCCGTGATCTTGTTGCCTTCCAGATATGTGATATAGGAGATCAGGTCTGCGGTGTAGGCCTCTATGCTGTTGGCGGAGAGTCCCTTTTCAATGAGGAGAAAATCAATGTAGGCATCTGCCCATTGGTTTAGATCAGTGGTTTGGGTCATGGTGGGGGTATCTTCCTATTGAAATAGTTCCGAGATGCATCTGAATCCAATGGTGTTGGCGGTGAAATCCTGCTTAAACAGTCCCCGGGAGCTGATGGTGACGCTCTCCGTTGCATTCCAGGCCCCGCCCTTGGCCACATTATATTTTTGGTTTCCTTTGGTATTGACCGGGGGATATTGCCTGTCCGTTGTCCACTCCATGACATTGCCTAATATATCCGACATGCCGAATTCATTGGCATGGGCCTCAAACGTATCCACTGCACAGGTGGCTGAAAAACCGGTCTGTTCGATGTTCAGCGCTTTGGGGTTAAAGGTGCTGCCCCAGGGGTATTTAAAGCCCAGGTCCGTCCGGGCGGCGGCTTCCCATTCCGCTTCCGTGGGCAGGCGGCGCCCGATCCAGGAGGCGTAGGCGAGTGCGTCTTCAACGCTGACCTGGACCACGGGATGATTCCGTTTGTCATGGAGGGATGATCCGGGGCCGTCGGGCTGATACCAGCACGCCCCTTTCACATCCCTGAATCCCGCCTGTTTCCGCCAGGAGGACCGGTTCCCCTTTTTTTGATACCGGGCATGGTAGACCACGCCGTAACCTTTTTTTTCCGCCGTGGTCAGATATCCGGTCTGTTCGATGAAGATTTCAAACAATGCATTGGTCACGGGAAATTTCCCTATATAGACCAGGGGCATTTCAAACTGCTGGAGTTCAAGGCTTGTTTTCAGAGATTTGCGGGTACCGACGGTGTAAATGCCCTGGGGGATTTTGACATAGGCATTGAATTTTTTTTCCCGGTCTCCCAGGGAATCGTCAAAGTGCTCGGCCAGTTCCCTTGCTTTTCTGAATTCCTCCAGGGCGTCAAGCTCTTCTTCGTCAAGCTCATCGACTTCTTCTAACTCTTCATTCTCGTCTAACTGGATCTCCTCTACCTCTTCATCCTCGTCAATATCCAGTTCTTCAATTTCATCTAATTCTTCATCTTCATCCAGCTCAATTTCTTCAATGTCTTCGTCTTCATCCAGTTCGACCTCTTCAATGTCGTTTTCATCTAGAAGATCCTCATCCGCCTCTTCGAGCTCTTCATCTTCATCCAACTCGATTTCTTCGAGGTCCTGGTCTTCATCCATGAGCTCATCATCGATTTCCTCTAATTCTTCGTCATCATCCAGCTCAATCTCTTCAATGTCTTCGTCTTCATCCAGTTCGACCTCTTCAATGTCATCTTCATCTAAAAGATCTTCATCCACCTCTTCGAGCTCTTCATCTTCATCCAACTCGATTTCTTCGAGGTCCTGGTCTTCATCCATGAGCTCATCATCGATTTCTTCTAATTCTTCGTCCTCATCCAGTTCAATCTCTTCAATGTCTTCATCTTCATCCAGTTCAACCTCTTCAATGTCGTCTTCATCTAAAAGATCTTCATCCACCTCCTCCAGCTCTTCGTCTTCATCCAACTCAACTTCTTCAATTTCCTCATCCTCATCCAGTTCGATTTCTTCAATGTCTTCATCTTCATCCAACTCTATTTCTTCGATATCCAGGTCTTCATCAATAGGCTCATCATCGATTTCCTCTATCTCTTCATCCTCATCCAGCTCAACCTCTTCTATGTCTTCGTCTTCATCAATCTCGACTTCTTCTATATCTTCTTCGGCGTCACCTTCCAGAATATGCCCCCCCAGCCGGGACAACACTTTTTTAATTTCTTCTATGATGTCCAGGGATTGATCCTGGGTAGCGGTAATATCGATTTCGTCCAGAAAGTCAGTTACAGCCTTGAGGATGTCGGTGGCCTTGGCCAGGTCAATATCACCTGTCTTAACCGCGTCGGTAAAGGAGTGAAGCAGGCTGGTTTTGGCCTCCTCGGTCATATCAAAGATATTGGTTTCGGTAATGATGATGTTTTCCGGATTCAACTCTTTTTTGACCAATTTGTTCAAATCCGAATTGATGGAAGACCTGAGGCTGGTAAAATTACGCCGTTTGGATCTGATTTTGGCTGGATTATCCCCGGTATCCCATATCCGTCGGATCAGGGCGTCCGCATCTATGGCTGTTAATTCGTTCAGGGCGTCTTCGGAGGGATAAAATGACCGAATGGCCTGAACCGCTTTGTATTTTACTGTTCCGGGCCTGTAGTTGAGGTTCTCTATGGTCTGGTGAATGCCGGATAATGTAATGGATACATTGGCCAAGGGAGCGGCTCTCCTAATTAGTTTAGATGTGGTCAGATTCCTTATGGTGTCAACGCTTCTGTATTATGATATATCCGCAAGGAGATTTCAACCGAACGATTTATCAGTCGCCATAGGGCAGAAGCCCCGTAAACCGACCTTTTCCGTTGCTATTTTTTAGAAATATGCTAAGAATATAGAAACTATGAGCCATATATTGACAATTTCAGGGCCGAGGGGCGGGTCGGGAAAAAGCGTAACCGCCTTGAATCTTTCTGCTTCCATGGGCCTTTATAATAAAAAAGTTCTTCTGGTTGACTGCGATCCTTTGGGGGCGGTAAGCCGGTGGTCCGGCGTGGAGACAGTCCAATGCCCTTTTGACCTGGCCTCGGTGCTGAGGGGAAAGACTCCCCTGGACCGGGCGGTGGTCAAAACTCAGTTCCCCTCATTGGATGTGCTTCCGGCAGGCACGGACTTATTTGCCCTTTCCTTGAACCTGTCCAGAGCAGCAGCCAACGAGAAAATACTTAGGTTGCTCATGGAAGATATCCGCCGGGATTACAATTTTATTATTTTGGATGCCCCGTCATCCTGTGGTTTTTTGAGCATTGCGGCCATGACCGCCGCGGACCGGCTGGTCGCTGCAATGAGCGGGGAAGATGGCTGGATCGGGGATTTTTACGCCTTGCTGAAATCCGTCCAATATATCCGCAAGTCCCATGACAGGGATTTGAAAATAGCCGGTATTTCCCTGAACAGGTGCAGCGATTCCCAGGACTGGGCAGACGGGGATGTTGATGGGGGGGGCAGCGGCATGCGGGACCTGCTCTATGACAATCGTATTCCTGATGACAGAACGGTTCAGGAAGCCGTCGGCAAAAAGACCCCGCTGGTGCTTTATGATGTAAATGCCCCGGCGGCCCGGGCATATCTGGGCCTTGCCAGGGAAATCATCCTTTCGTTTAACTGAAAATTGAGGTGATCCTTTGAAGCTTACAAATTCAGAATCTATCCAGGAAAGTGAGAAGGAATTTATTGATACGATCAATGCCGAGCTTGACTGGGATGCCATTGAACAGATGCTCCTGGACAAACACGGATTTTCAGTTCAGGACGATGTGGACTACAAAGACGGCAACCTGATTGTCCACAATAATGAGATTGCGTATAAATTCGATTTTGAAATCAAGGTTCCCCTCTCGGTGATATTCAACCGGGAAGGAGAATGTCTTGAGATCAGCACCCGGAAAGAGGACGATCCTGCAGCCGGAGAAGAGGATGAACCAGGAGAGGCCACAATGGAGAACGGCCCCCTGTCAGGAATGCCGCCAGAGGAGCGCCAGGCCAGAGGGGGGGAGATGGTTTCGGAAATTGCGGATATGATCTCTGAAATCAATAAAGAAGGAGAATAAGGTAGATGGAATCGGTTCAGGAAAACGGCACCACCCCGGAAGATGTCAGAAGCCATCTGGATGAAATCCTTACCAGGGAAATTGTCGCATTCATTGATGTGGATTCCGATTCGGCCATGATGTCCTTTAATCTGGCCACCATTTCATGTGTTACCATTATTGTGGAGCGGGAACGGGAGATAAAACAGTATGCGGATTTTCCCCCTGAGCGTTACACCGTGGACAGTTTTACTTCTGAGCTGGTGGATATCGGCCTGGATAATGATGATTATCTGAAAAGCGCCATTACCGCCTCCCTGAACAGTGGCTATATCAGCCAAACCAATGGCGAACTCAGGGCTGAAATGGCCGCTTTCATGATGGCCGGCCTTCTGGATTCCATGTTCCCGGGGATGCAGGGCATGAATCTCATTGCCTTTGTCCTCCAGATGAACGACGAGGTGAACTCCGGAAGAAAGACATTGGAACTGGCCAAGCAGAGCTTTGCCAGTTCATTGAAAACCCGAGGCGTTGCCGTATCCCAGGACCGGGCCGAACAGCGGGCCAGCGAAATGGCTGAGGGGGTCCAGCAGACCGTTACGGCCAGGTCCAGAGAAATTTCCACTCAGTTGAAAAAAGAGAACCTTAACCGCCTCTCACGGCTGATCCGGACCCGGAAAAAGAAAACCGGAGAATACCGGGAGCGGGTCAAGGTCCAGGATGTGTTCGACAAGGGGCCGACCAAAGAGGAAATTGAGGCGGAAAAGCAGGAAATCCGCCATGCCGAAGAGGTGGCCAGAAAGGCTGCAGACCTTGCCCGGCAACTGGCCGAAAAGGATGAGAAAATAAAAGAGGCCGAAGAGGCTGCAGCAGACCTTGCCCGCCAGCTCAAGGCCCTGGACGAGATGGAGAAAACCCTGGAATCTGTAAGGGAAGAGGCCAGGGAGGCAAAAGCAAAGGCCGCCGAACTGGAGGCCAGGGAAGCGCTGATGGCTGAAAAAGAGGCCCGGCTCAAGGCGCTGGAAGAGGAGATCCGTCTCAAAGAAGAGGAAGCCCGCAGGGCGGAAAGCGCCCGGACTGAGGGTGGCAAAGATCCCGGGGACGAGGATGATATCGAATCCCGTATCGCTGCATTTGAAATGGAACTGGCCATGCCCTGTCCCCTGTGCGCCGAAGGCAAAATAGAAGAAAAGACCACAGAAAAGGGAAAAGTCTTTTTTTCATGCAGCCGGAAGGACTGCCGGTTTGTGTCCTGGGATAAACCGTATCATTTTGAATGTCCGCTGTGCAAAAATCCTTTTTTAACTGAAATGGATAGCCCGACAGGGGAAAAAGGATTGAAGTGCCCCCGGGCAGCCTGTTCCTATACCCAAAACAACCTTCTTGACCCCAAACAAAATATGGCGGCAGCAGCGGATGCGGCCGCACCCAAAAAAAAGAAAAAGAAAATTGTAAGGAGACGAAAGAGGCGGTAATGGAAATTCCTTTTATGGACGACCGGCTTGGGCGTATTTTCGCCAAGGTGCGGCAGGGTTCCCGTCTTTCCAAGGAAGACGGGATTTGTATTTATGATACCCCGGACCTCCAGGGGCTGGGAAGGATAGCCGACCATGTGCGGCAGGCCCGGCACGGCAAAAAAGCCTTTTATGTTTATAACCAGCACCTGAATTACACCAATATCTGTAAAAACAGGTGTAAGTTTTGTGCCTATGCCAAGGACAGGGGGGAAGACGGATCCTATATCTGGCCCATTGCCGAGATTGAAAAGCGACTTTTGGAACGGATTGACGAGCCCGTGTCCGAGCTTCACATCGTCGGCGGCCTCAATGAAGAGCTTACCTTTGAGTATTTCATCGACTTGCTAAAAACGGTGAAGCGGATCCGGCCGGGGGCGGCCGTCAAAGCATTTACCTGCGTGGAGATAGATTATCTGTCCAATCTGTCGGGGCTGAGCCTTGAAGATACCGTGGCGCGGCTAAAGGACGCCGGCCTGGACATGATGCCAGGCGGAGGGGCTGAGGTGCTGAACACCAGAATCCATGATGCGCTGTTTCCTAAGAAAATCGGCCACCAGCGGTGGCTTGAAATCGTCAAAACCGTTCATCGGGCCGGAATAAAGACCAATGCCACCATGCTCTACGGCCACATAGAGACCATGGAGGAACGGGTGGAACACCTGATGAAGCTTCGGGAGATCCAGGACGAGACCGGCGGGTTTTCCGCCTTTATTCCCCTGGCCTTCCACTCACAGAATACCCAGCTTGAGGAATTGCCCCCGACAACGGCGGTGGACGATCTGAAGAATATTGCGGCAGCCCGGCTGATGCTGGACAACTTTGACCATATCAAGGCCTATTGGGTGATGATCGGCGAGTCCCTGGCCCAGGTGGCCCTGAATTTCGGAGCCGATGATCTGGACGGGACCATCATCGAGGAGCGGATTACCCATACGGCAGGGGCCAAGTCCGCCAAGGGGCTGGCCCGGGATGAGATGGTGCACATGATCCGGGCAGCCGGATTTGAGCCGGTGCAACGGGATTCCTTTTACAATCCGGTTGCCGCCAATTCATAAAACGGGCAGAAAAAGATGCAGCGAGAAATGAAACATATTATTGAAAATATCCAGGCAGACCGGCGCATCAGCGGCGAAGAGGCCCTTGAACTCCTACGCCATGCCGATCTATTGACCCTGGGCGGGCTTGCCAACGCCCGACGGTTCCGACTCCATCCGGAAAAGCGGGTCACCTTTGTGGTGGACCGGAATATAAACTATACCAATGTGTGCGTGTCCGGATGCAGATTCTGCGCCTTTTATGCCACCCCCGGTTCTGGAAAGGGATATATTCTTTCCCAGGAGGAACTGGGGGCCAAAATTCAGGAAACCCTGGACCTCGGCGGTACCCAGATCCTGCTTCAGGGGGGGATGCACCCGGACCTGGGCATTGAGTTTTACGAGGGGATGCTCAGGTTCATCAAAGGGAATTATCCCATCCACATTCACGGGTTCTCTCCACCGGAAATTGATTTTATTGCCCATAAATCAGGACTGACCGTTGAAGCCACCATCGCCCGCCTCAAGGCGGCGGGGCTTGCCTCCATTCCCGGGGGCGGGGCGGAAATTCTCTGCGACGACATCCGGCATAAGGCGTCTCCCAACAAATGCGGGGCCGATGCCTGGCTTGAGGTCATGCGCAAAGCCCACAAGGCTGGTATGCGGTCTTCGGCCACCATGATGTTCGGCCACCTGGAAGAAGATATCCATCTCATAGAGCATATGGAAAAAATCCGCTCCCTCCAGGATGAAACAGGCGGATTCACCGCCTTTATTCCCTGGACCTTCCAGCCCACCAACACTAAGATCCATGTGAGGAAAAAAACAAGTGCCGAATATCTAAAAGTCCTGGCACTGAGCCGGGTTTTTCTGGACAATATTGAGAATGTCCAGGCCTCCTGGGTGACCCAGGGGGACAAGATCGCCCAGGCCGCCCTGTTTTTCGGTGCCAATGATATGGGGTCCACCATGATCGAAGAAAACGTGGTGGCCTCGGCAGGGGTGGATTTCATGCTGCCTGAAAGCGAACTGCGCCGCCTCATTGAAACCGCAGGGTTTGAGCCCCGGCAGCGTGATTGCTACTACAACCTGCTATGAGCCGACCCGGATCCGGAATAAGATTCATTCATCCGGCTGCCGGGGGCTGCTTCCACAGTCGCTGGATTGTCTGCAGCCGGGATCAGGTGATTGAAAACGGATATATTGAAACCGAAAATGGAAAGATTAAATCCGTTTCCAGGGTAAAACCCAGGGGGACGGTGACGGATCTGGGACCGGGCGTCATACTGCCGGCACTGGTCAATGCCCATACCCACCTGGAATTGTCCGCGCTCCACGGCGCTGTCCCCTTTGACCGGGGATTTGCGGTATGGGTGCAGGAATTGCTCGCCAGGCGGGAAGCCATTGGAACGGAGCGCCTTCGGGAGGCTGCCGCCGCCGAAGCTGAACGCCTTCCAATCATGGGCACAGGGGTGGTCGGTGAAATTTCCACCCTTGGTATTACCCGGGACATCCTCAGGAACCTGGGGCTTTCCGGGGTCTGGTTCCAGGAAATTTTAGGGGGAATGGATATCAGTGACGGCCTTGAAAAATCACCGGACCTTTCCTATTCCATGGCCGGACATGCCCCGCATACCACAGGGCCGGACAGGCTTTGCCGGCTGAAAAAGATCACCCAAGCCAGCGGCCTTGTCTTTTCCATCCACCTGGCTGAATCCCGGACGGAATCGGAGTTTCTGGATACAGGCGCCGGCGCCTGGGCCGATTTTCTGGCCGCCAGGGGCATTGATACCGGGGACTGGCCTCTGGGCAACACCACCCCGGTCTGGTATTTGAACCGCCTGGGCATTTTAGGGCCCGGGACCCTGGCTGTCCATCTGCTCCGGGCCGATGCCCGGGACATGGAGATTCTGGCCCGGACCGGCACGCGGGTTTGTATCTGCCCCAGGAGCAACGAAAACCTCCACCGGCGCCTGCCCGATATTGGCCTCATGCTTGAAAAGGGGATTGAACCGGCCCTGGGAACGGACAGCCTGGCCTCCTGCGATTCCTTGAATCTGTTTGATGAAATGGCCTTTATCCGGCGCAAATATCCGGACCTCCGGCCCGAAATACTATTTTCAATGGCTACGGTATACGGGGCCAGGGCCTTGGGCGTTGGGCAGAATTGGGGAGAGCTCTCCCCTGGGAAGCCTGCCTGTTTTTTATATGCAAACCTATCTGTATCCGGCCAAAATCAAATTTTTGAAAGACTGACCGCCAATGAAATCTAATGTATTAATGGGAAAAATTTCCTATATCAACGCCTCTCCGGTCTATTACGGCCTGGACCACGGCATGCTTCCCAAATGGCTGAAACTGGTGCCTGATGTGCCCACGGCCCTGAATGCCAGTATCAAAAAGGGGGAGATAGATATCAGTCCGATATCGGCGGCCTTCTACGCCATGAACCACGAAGACCTCCTGGTGCTGCCGGATCTTTCCATTTCCTGCAACGGTGACGTGCTCAGCGTAATCTGCGCCAGCAATTATCCCCTGGACGAACTAAGCGGAAAACAGGTGATGTTTTCCAATGAGTCGGCCACCTCTTCCTCGCTGCTGAAAATGATTTTTTCCCGCAGGGGGATTACCCCCCGGTTCAGGGTCGGATCCGTGACCGCCATCGACCAGGTGCCGGCAGATGTGGACGCGATAATGGTCATCGGGGATACCGCCCTGACCCAGCCCTGGGAACGGCGTTTCAAAAACCGGTTTGACCTGGGGCGGGTCTGGCATGAGATGACGGGCCTGCCCTTTGTTTTTGCCCTCTGGGTGGTCAGAAAGTCCTTTGCAGAGAAATACCCGGATATGACGGCTGCGGCCCATAACCTGCTGCTTTCCTCCATGGCCATGGGATATAAGAATCTTGATACCGTTATCAGAGCCGGGCAGAAAAAGCTCTGCCTTTCCAGTGATTTGATCAAATTATATTATGAGTTGCTCATTTGTGACCTCGACAGGTCCAAGGTCAGGGCCATGGGAGTTTTCTTCGATTCTCTCCATGACCAAGGCATTTTGGCCCGTAAGGCTGAGATTAAGTTTTTTACCCCCTGATTTCCGGCCACAGCCTTGACTTCTATGAATTTTTTGTACTATGGCTGTTAATAACAGCCATGGTGGCCGATTCATTTTACCCAGGGCGTCTCGCCAGAGGTGAAAAACTGCGAATGCGTGACTGTTTTTTATGGAAGTCATCTTTGTAACGACTCAACCGGAAAGGAGACCGCTTATGCCGGATAAGAAGAGGCCGGAAAACAGGAGGCGGGAGTTCATCAAATGCGTGGGGGTTGGTGCTGCCGTTGGAGCTGCCGGTGTCGCCGGCGTGCTGGGCGGTGCCCCGTCAAAAGTTGCTGCTGCAGCGGGAGAAAAGCAAGTCCGGACCGGGAACGCCATTCAATGGCGCATGGCAACCGCATGGCCCGCCGGCTTTCCCATACTGGGGGAGGGGGCTGAGAACTTTTCCCGCTGGGTGGGCGAGATGAGCGGCGGCAGGCTTAATATCCGGATCCTGGGCGAAGATGATGCCTTACCGCCGCTGACAATTTTTAATGCCGTAAGCAATGGTGAAATTGAAATGGGGAACGGCGCCTCGTATTTCTGGGCCCATAAATCACCGGCCATGTATTTCTTTTCTGCTGTCCCCTTTGGATTAAACGCCCAGGCCCTGAATACCTGGCTTTATTCCGGGGGCGGCATGGCTCTCTGGGACGAGGTCTATGCCCGGTTTAACCTGAAACCCTTTCCGGCGGGCAACACCGGTATGCAGATGGGGGGCTGGTTCAACCGGAAAATCAATACCATGGAAGACCTGAAGGGCCTGAAGATGAGGATTGGCGGCCTTGGCGCCAGGGTCCTTGAGCGGGCCGGGGGAAAGCCGGTTGTGGTCGACGGCCGGGAAATCCGAAACCGTTTGGCCGGGGGCCTCATCCATGCCACGGAATGGGCCGGCCCCTACCATGATCTGGAAATGGGGCTGCATAAGACCGCCAGATATTATTACTATCCGGGATGGCAGGAATCAGGTACGGGTATTGAAGCCATGGTGAACCTTGACGCCTGGAAAAGCCTGCCCGCTGATCTTAAAGCCATAGTGGAGGCCGCTGCGAGCCGATGCAATACCTGGATGCTGGCTGAATATGAGGAACGGAACTCCAGGGCCTTGAAAACTCTTGTTTCCCGCAACGGGGTCCAGCTTCGAAGGTTTCCAAAGCCGGTGCTTCAGGGGCTGGAGCGCATCGCCCGAACAGTGGTGGCCGAAGCCGGAGGCGCAGACCGCCTTAGCCGGCGTGTTTATGCGTCCTATCGACGGTTCCAAAGCCATGCCGCCGGCTGGCAACGCACCAGCGAAGAGATGTACCAGTTATAAATGGCTTTATTAAAGTCTGTTTAACCGGTAGCTGGCCAATCAGTCACCGGCCTCCAAGGGAAGGGTAAAGGTAAAGGTGGTGCCCTTTTCCGGAGAGGAGGTAAAGGCAACCTTACCTTTTAAATAGGATTCACCGAATAATTTCATTGAATAGGTGCCAAGCCCACGGCCCTTTCCTGTCTTGGAACTGTAATACCGTTGGAATATCCGTTTTTGCACCGGAGCCGGGATGTGTGACCGGTTCCAGATTTCCCATTTTACTGAGGTATTGTCCAGGAGGGTGACGGCGATGCGGATCTCTCCCGCCGGCGGTGTGGCCTCCAGGGCATTGATCACCATGTTGCCGAGTACCCGCGCCAGGAGGAGGTGATCCGTGTTCAGGATGATATCCTCTTTGGGCCAGTCGGATGAAATCCTTTTGCCGGAAGAGGCTTTGTGGCCGCTGATGATTCCTTCCAGTTCCTTTTTGATCTGGCTCATGCAGACAGGAAGTGTAACCGGTGTGTATGCGGCATCCCTGTGGTGGGAAAACTCTTTTTGAACGCCAATTTCATTTACCAGCCGTTCGATGCTTCTGCAAATGGCGGCGATATCCCGGTTATCCGGTTCGGTCATCTGCAGCATCTGGGCATTGCCGTAAAGGGCGGTCAGGGTATTGTTGATATCATGAAAAAAGACGCGATCCATATTCAGCCAAAATTGCTGCTGGGTTATATCGTGGGCGTAAAATAGAATCCAGCGGTTCCCGTCAACTGTGATGGGTTTGGCACGTACCTTGAGGCAGATATCTGAAATACTCCCTTTCCGGTCGGATACAAGAGCGCAGATCTGTTCCTTTTCGATGTCGTCGTCAATGGCCGACATCATGGCAATCGCCGCACCGCATGTTTCGCAGTGCTCTGTGGTGCCGCAGCCCGACGGCTCTTTAAATGCATGGATACAGCGCAGGCTTTCCCCGAGCCTCAATCCCAGTACATCTTCAATGTCTGGCAGGCCGAGTTCCTCCAAAAAAACATGATTCAGCGCAACGATCTGCCGGTCCTGATTCAATACCACCAGAATCCCGGAGGAAACTTCCAGCACAGCATTCATTACCGGGCTTTTGCTGATATCCTTTATCTGATTCCTTATTTTCCGCCGGTCTGTTCGGCGTGCCGGGGCAAAATATGTATCCATAACTTCTCTCGCAATAATGATACGTTGAAAGTGAGGATAAGTGTGGAGCGGATTTCTGTCAATAAAAAAAGCGCTGACAAAGCAGCGCTTGTTTTTATGAAACTGTCTTAAAAGCTGGTCGGGATGAGAGGATTTGAACCTCCGACCCCCTCGTCCCGAACGAGGTGCTCTACCAGGCTGAGCCACATCCCGACGCTGAAGACGCTATTAGATATACCAAAAAAAAAGAAAAGTCAATTTAGAAAATGCTTTCTTTTATAATTGTTGCTTCCCGGCCCGGACCAACGGATACAATTTTGATTTTAACATCGGAAAGCTCTTCCACACGTTTAAGGTAATTTTTTGCTTTTTCAGGCAGTTGGTCGTATTCAGTGATGCCTGAAGTATTTTCCTTCCAGCCGGGGTGGGTTTCATACACCGGGGTGCATTTTTCAAGAATTTTGATTTCAGGAGGAAAATGTTCAATGACCTTGCCATCGTAGCTGTACCCGGTGCAGATTTTAATTTCATCCAGATCATCCAGAACGTCCAGCTTGGTGATGGCCAGTCCGGTGAGGCTGTTCAGCCGGGCGGAATTTCTGAGTACGACCATGTCCAGCCATCCGCAGCGGCGCTTGCGGCCCGTTGTGGCCCCGAATTCTGCACCGGTCTTCTGAATTTTATCACCTGTTTCGTCGAAGAGTTCTGTGGGGAAGGGACCCGCTCCCACGCGGGTGGTATAGGCTTTTACAATGCCGATGATTTCATTGAGCTGTCCAGGTCCCACACCGGAACCGTTGGCTGCATTTCCGGATACAGTGGATGAGGAGGTGACAAAGGGGTAGGTGCCGTGTTCAATATCAAGGTGAGTGCCCTGTGCGCCTTCGAACAAAACTGTTTTTCCCTGCTTGATGCCTTCGAACAGGGAAACAGATACGTCATCAATGTATGGGAGCAGGCGTTCCCTTACTTTTTTGAACTGGTCGATGACAAGCTCCGGATCCAGGGTTTCAGCCTTGAAATAATGTTTCAGGTAAAAGTTTTTTTCCTCCATGATGGTGATGACTTTTTCCTGGAACAAATCAAAATCCAGCAGGTCACAGAATCTGATTCCCCTGCGGGTCGCCTTATCCTCGTAGCAGGGGCCGATGCCCCGGCCGGTGGTTCCGATTTTGTTTTTTCCCTTTTTCTCTTCCCTGGCCTTATCAATTTCTTGGTGGTAAGGCATGATGATGTGGGCCCGGTTACTTACCTTCAGCATTTTCGGGGAGACATCAATATTATTATCAGTCAGGTAATCGATTTCATCTAAAAGTACAAAGGGGTCGACCACCACACCGTTTCCGATGTAGCATTTTTTCTGCTGGATGATGCCTGAAGGAATCAGGTGGCTGATAATTTCCTTGCCGTTAACTACCATGGTGTGCCCGGCATTGTTTCCGCCCTGGAATCTGACCACGCAGTCCGCATGTTCACTGAGCAGGTCAACTATTTTTCCTTTTCCTTCATCCCCCCACTGGGTTCCCACAACAACTGTGTTTGTCACGGTTTCTCCTTTTTTTTCTAAAAAAGCCTTTAATAATCGCTTTTGCTTCTTCTTCGCATATGCCCGGCACAATTTCCGGGCTGTGGTTCAATCGATGATCTTCCGCCATTTTATATAATGAAGCGGCCGCCCCCCATTTGGGATCCGGCGCACCGTAAACAACCCGGTCGATCCGGGTATGAATAATGGCGCCCATACACATGATGCAGGGTTCGATGGTCACATAGAGGCTGGTTTTAGGCAGACGGTAATTGTTCAGGCGGTTACAGGCCGCGCGTATGGCATTGATTTCCGCATGGCTCGTAGGATCATGGGTAGAAATGGGCCGGTTAAACCCCCGGCCGATGATCCGCTGGTTCTCATCCACAATGACAGCCCCCACCGGGACTTCATCCATCTCTTCTGCTTTTTGTGCCTCCTTAATGGCAAGCATCATGTAGTATTCATCATTCATCTTCCAACGTACACTTATATAAGCCTTTTTCTTCAAGGTCAAATTATTAATCCGGCCTGGGGTAAAAAAAACTTCACGAGATCCATAAAATAGCTTTACATAGCTAAAAGCCTCTGGTATAAAGTCCGAGTTGTTTGGGCGCCCGTAGCTCAGCTGGATAGAGTACTTGACTACGAATCAAGGGGTCGCGTGTTCGAATCGCGCCGGGCGCGCCACAAACAGCAAGGGTTTTCAGCCTTCAGGTTGGAAGCCTTTTTTAGTTTTTTGGTAAGCTACCCCCACATAGCCCCCACTTTCTAAGTGATGGGGGCTGATTTAAAATGATATAAAGTGAAGGTTGTTCCGCTTTTCTTTTTCCAATCACATTTTCCCTGATTGAAAAACGGTCCTCATTTCTAAATGTTTCTCAAGCTGACCCCCATTCCATATCACAGAACTAAAAGAACACGGTCAGGTAGTCTTGAGTGATTCCTTGATTGTGTTGTAGTGGTGGGGCATGCCCCCCAAAAACAGTACAATGTGATATGTTAGGATCTCCGAGCTAAAAAGGAGATCAAGATGAAAAAGAAACGCTATTCTGAAGAACAGATCGTCAAAATTCTGCTTGAAGCCGAGAAACAGGAAAGACCTATCGCTGAATTCTGCAAGCTGGGAGGATTCTCCGAGCAAAGCTATTACCGCTGGAAAAAGAAATACGGTGGCATGTCCGTTCCGGATGTAAAGCGGCTGCGAGAGTTGGAGAAGGAGAACGTACGATTAAAAAGGCTCCTGGCTGAACGGGACCTCGAAGTTGATGCTCTAAAGGCGGTGGTCTCAAAAAAGTGGTAAAGGTCCCGGATCGCAGGAAAGCCGTACATACTATGACGGAACGGGGCCTTTCAGAATACAAAGCATGTCTGTTTTTGAAGATAAGTCGGTCAAGCTACAGATACCAAGCAAACCCAAGGGATGACACTGTTTTGGTTATCTGGCTAAGAACATTCTCTGGTAAGTATCCGAGGCATGGGTACCGCCAGGCCCATATGCAGTTGGTCAGATCCGGGATGATCATCAATCATAAGAAAGTCGAGCGGCTCTGGCAGGAACAAGGGCTGTGCGTGCCGAGGGTCAGGCGCAAGAGGCGGCGTGGCAAGGGGACAACGCTGCCAATATCAGCGAAGTATCCCAATCATGTATGGACCTATGATTTCATGGAAGATTCCTGCCTTGAAGGGCAGCGGCTGAGATTTTTAACGGTGGTTGACGAATATACACGAGAAAGCCTGGCAATCCACATTGATACCTCAATACCATCTTCACAGGTGAAAATCGTTTTGCAGATTCTATTTGCAACCCGTGGGGTTCCAACATACATCAGGAGCGATAATGGGCCTGAGTTTATTGCATATAAAATCCAGGACTGGCTCAAAGAGCAAGGGGTGAAAACCAAGTACATTGAGCCAGGCAAACCATGGCAGAATCCTTTTGGAGAAAGCTTTAACAGCCGGTTCAGAGACGAATGTCTGAATCAGGAGGTCTTCTATTCCGTCCCGGATGCCAGGGCAATCATAGAGACGTGGCGCCAGTACTACAACACGAAAAGATTGCATAGCAGCCTGGGATATCAGACACCGGAAAACATTAGAAAGGAATGGGAACAATCTTATATGGGGGCTCTGCCCCCAAGCCCCCGGGGTTTAACGCCTACGGGCCATCCGGATGGGCCAAAGGAAAAGGCCACGCTATGAACATGGCCCATCCGTATTGGCACCTGCCGCAGTGCTCGGGTCGCTCCCCAGCGTTGCCCTATCCCCTGGGCAGGTATTTGAAAAGTAGCAAAGGAAGTGGTACACAACAACAATATTTTGAAAATTCGGAGCCTTCCTAACATTGCGGGTTGTACTAAAGAAGGGGGCAAGTCAAATCGTAAAACTTTATTTTGTAGTTAATTGGGTAAACTTTAAATAATATTACGTGATGAATCACGATGCAGTGCTTAAGATGGGGGTGGAAAACTCGAAAGCTGATTCTACGAATAGATGGACGCTAACTTTTAGTAAAAAGGTAATATTGCATTTAGCTTTCGTTATCCTCAATTTGCACAAATCGGATAGTTTTAAAAGGCTAAAAACTTACCGGGAATGACCGTTTGTATATCTTTCAAGCCGGAGCGCCTTTAGAGAAAAGGTATCAAATTGAGCCAATACTGGATTCTATTGCCGAGAGTATCAAATAGCATGACTCTGATTCAGGGAAAAACGGCCCTAGGAATTTCAGAGGGGAAAAGGGTGGGGTAAATCAGGTTCATATTGAAATAGATCGTGTTCGGGATCTTATCTCCACGGGATAGGCTTGGTTCATTCCAACCCCTGTACCATTTAGACTGCATTTGACCACCTGCTTTTACCGGGTGTGCAATAATTGAGTAGTTGCGAATAAATGTGCGGGTTGTTTCCCATCCCTCTATGTTGATTGTTAGCGGCGTTTCTCCAACATAGTTTTTGTTGACTTCAATTTTGGCACCTGATGGCTCAGATACTATTTTTACTGGAAAAATTTTTACTTGATTCTTAGGAGAAGTGGATATTTGCTTGGGTGTCGTCTTGCAGCCGCTCAAGAGAGAAAGAATCACAGCAGCTATTAAAAAGTTTATGGCCAATGAGTTTTTCATTTTGATCCCTCTAGTCATTTTGGTACAGCTTTTCATCGAATGCCTCCTTGTACAGGCACCGAAAAAAACGAATCACTCTTCTTCCCGGATCACTTTATCCCCAACCGTTTCAATGAGCTGTTCCAGGATTTTGGCATCCCGTTTATCCGCAGGTCGCCAGGCGTTGCGAAGAACCCAATCCCCCTCGTTGTCAAATTTTACATCGGATATAACAATTTCTGTGTATTTAAGATTAGGGTCATCCTTGTGGTGTGGCCAGACTTCAAACGCTCTTAAATTGGAAATCTCCAAGGTGAATTTTTCACAAATTCGGGGGATAATGTATTCAATACTGTTGGTTGTTGATATTCCAGTGTCATCTCCCTGGTCTATTAGAAGTACCCAGGTGGCGCCGGTAATGGCTTCTTGGGCAATAATCAGGTGACAAAACGAATCCAATAGGTTTGGATTGTTCTGTTCTCTTTCGGTTCCGGAACCTTTCCAATTGTAGATAGACGAATATGTTACGTTGAAGTACATGCGTTTCCCTATGATTTTCAAGCCTAGCTGGTTGTAACCTGCTTTGATTGTATCATGTCAGTCTCGGCCGGATTTTGGTTTCATGATTTGTAATTGCCACGATATCAATGAATAGGCAATGGAAAAATGGGCAATGTGGATTAACGGGGCTTGTCTGGACAAATTGGAGATGATAGTGACCAATATTTTCCCCATAAAGCCCCGCGTACAAGATAAGAGTGCAATGCCAAAATAATCAGGCCTGTGTGAATTTTCCTGGGGATGATTAATAAACTTTGATCCTCAAAATTGAATATGATAATTAAATTGGGTAACCCCATTCTATAAATAATTCATTCAAGGACCTTTGGTAATGAACGCAGATGATCCTATCATAATTGATGCCCATGCCCACTGTGGTATACAGGATCATTCATTTGACCAGTCTTTTGAGTCTTATTTTTCCTATGCAAGGCACACGGGGATCTCAGGCGTCGTTGCCTTTCCTCCGGTGGCTGAAATATATGACCGCTCTGACTATTATTTCCAGGATAATGATTATTGGGTCAATCGACGGACCCGGGCAAACCGGTACCTTTTAAGTGCTGGCAACAATGACCTTCAAGTCATCCCCTATTTTTTTATCTGGAATGATTTTGCCGTAGATCAGATCACTTCTAAACATAAGGGCATAAAATGGCACCGACATCCTTCAGAACCTGAGTATGAGTATGACTCGGGCAAGTGCGAGGCTGCCATAAAGACAATAACCCAAAAAAATATGCCCGTTGTTCTGGAGGAGGAGTTTTCCAATACCCTTAAATTTATAAATAATTACGCCCCTGATGCCCGGGTTATCATTCCCCATCTCGGGGGGCTAAACGGAGGGTATAAAAAGATTGCCCAGGCAGGATTGTGGGAAAATCCAAGAGTATATGCGGATACAGCCCTTGCATCTGTTTATGAAATTGAGCATTACCTGGAGAATTATGGATATGAGCGAATCATGTTTGGGTCGGATTTCCCATTTGGAGATCCTGCTGCCGAACTCAAAAAAATCATAGACCTTAATTTGAGGAAGGCTATTGAAAAGGCGGTTTTATCCGGGAATTTAATTCGATTACTCTCTGAGAGCAATATATGACTTCTATATATCATTCCGTCCGGCGGCATTGAACTGCAGATTATAAGATCAGCCGGGAAATTTTCCCCCTACCGAAGCAAACAAATGTTCAGACATAGGCTTTACCTTGAATTGCTCCTTGCGACTGCGGAGAGTTTGCCTTGAAATGACTGATGGTTGTCAGGCGGTTAAGAAAAATTTAGGTGAATTTTCTCCCAAGCCCTGCAAGACCAAGAAGGAAAAATCCAATACCAAGCATGAATGCAGGGTCAAACTTTGTCTGGGAAAAGGAAATGATATTTGCAAATGCAATAGAAGAGGTGAGTATGCAGGCTGTAATTACTGCCAGGACAAGTATTGTTTTCATTTATGGCCTCCTGAGTGTGATCGATATTCGCCTATGGTAGATAGCAAAATAGATGCCAGGAGAGATGTTGCTTAATTATCAATGGTTTATGGTTTTGTATGATTTGGCTTTGCGAAACCGTGGATAAAAAAGAATGAAAATTAGGTAAAAAAAGTTATAAAATATTGCTTTTTGTGCCTACAGGCAAAGAGATGCTGATATTGAGATTTCCTGTGTGGATGTTATAGTTTTATTTTTCAAGACGAATGGCCAGTGGAAAGTAAGGATAAAGGAAGTAAATTGAAATCATTTTATAATGCTTTAGGAAGATGCAAATCAAACCTGGTTTTTAATCCATGGGTTGACACTGACCCCGACAACGATATTGATAAGGACGGACCGAAAAAAAGATTATCCAATCTTAAATCCTATCTGGCTGAGCGCAAAGAGGCTGAATACCTTCTCTTGGCTGAAGCACTTGGATACCAGGGCGGGCATTTTACCGGTATTCCGATGACCTCGGAAAGAATTGTTCTTGGAAAGATGGGGCACAAGGGAATTGCTCCGGAACATGTGTGCAACACCCCATTGAACAGAACGAGCAACCAGAGGAGGCACAAAGACGGCTTCAATGAACCCACAGCAACAATTGTCTGGGGGAAATTGATAAGTGAGGGGCTGGATACCAGGAATTTTGTTTTCTGGAATGCGTTCCCATGGCATCCGTATAAAGCCTGTGGCAATATTTTATCCAACAGAACGCCAACCGTATCGGAGCTGAAGGAGGGCGAGGTGGTCATCAGGATGCTTTTAGACGTTTTCAATTTCAGAAAAATCATAGCCCTGGGAAATAAGGCCGAAATCAGTTTAAACAAGATCGGCATACACGCGGAAAAGGTAAGGCATCCGGCTATGGGCGGGGCTGAAAAATTCAGAGAACAATTCCTGCAAATAGTTCGTGGATAGGCGATGCGTTATTGGCAAGGCGAAAGGGTGGATTGGGATAGACTGCAAAAGAATTTGCCCTGGGTTTGAATAAATAATGAGGATAAGTGACAGGATCATATGATATGAGAGTTTTGTTCTGGTATTGCGACAGATTTGTCTGGACCCCGACCATGAAGACCCTTGAAGATGTTCCGGAGTCGGCGTCCGGTGAGCGGGATGAGGTGGTGGTGGCCTTTGTGCATGTGGAGCCCGGGGACGTGGAAGCGGGCAGTTCTGCGGAAACCAAATTGGTGAAAAACGCCAAATGGGTGGCCCGGAAATGGGAGGTGTCCAAGGTGCTTCTCCATTCCTTTACCCACCTGGGAGAAGAAAAAGCCGGACCTGATGAGGCAAAGTCTCTTTTGGAACGGGCAAAAAACCGGTTGATAAAGGCAGGGTATGAGGCCGATTTAACGGCGTTCGGCTATTATAACGACCTGAGCATTGAGGCCAAGGGACACCCGTTGGCCAGAATTTTTAAACAGTTTTGATCAGAAATTTCCAGATAATTACCTGTTTACCAGATAAATACCCGTTCCCACCAGGATAAGGGCAAAGATCAGGGCGGCCGTCAGCGGCTCGCCCAGGACAACGGCACCGGCTGCCACCCCGAATAAAGGGGTCAGAAAGGTAAATGGGGCGATTTTGGATACCGGATATTCCCGGATCAGCCAGAACCATGCAATATAGGTGATAAAGGCGACCCATAGGATCTGGTAGGCCAGGCAGGCCGTGACCTCAGGACGCCAGTTCAGTCCCACGGTTTCCCCGAGGGCTGCTGAGGCTGCAAAAAGGATAGGGGCTGATATACCCAGCTGGTATAACAGGGTTTTTCCCGGTGGGATGCGGGAGAGGGGAGAGGCCTTGATGGTGACGGTAACCGTGCCCCAGAGCAGGGCTGCCCCAAGTATCATGGCGTCTCCCAGAAGCATTTCCCGGCTTGGCATCTTGAGTGATTCATGGAATGCGATCATGATCCCGCAAAAGGCAATGAGCATCCCCAATACCTGACTGCGCCTCAGTTTTTCTGATGTTACAAAGAGGTGGGCACCGAGGGCCACCACAAAAGGAGAGGTGTTCAGAAAAATGCCAGACCTGGAGGCGTTGGTGAACTCGAGGCCCCAGTAGATCAGGATGAATTCGCCGGCAAAGAGGGTGCCGATGATGATTCCCCATGGCAGTGTGCCGTCCCTGGCAAATATGGGCTGGTTTTTGAATTTCATCCATAGCATGACCAGCAGGCCTGAACCCGCGGACCTGAGTGCGGCCTGGAATACCGGGGGGATTTGGGTGACTCCGATTTTGATGGCCACCTGGTTTACCCCCCAGGAGGCGCAGAGAATAATCAGCAGCACCACTCCTTTTATGTCAATCTGCTTGTTTTCAGGCATCATGGCATTCTCTTATAGGGTATCCACTATCTATAATCCAGTTAAAAAAGAATTTTTAGGGATGCGGCGGATGTTTTTTTCTGGTATATTACCGCCCTTGCATAGGATAGATGCGCCGGTTTATTCCGGCGGGGAAGGTCGCGGGGAACAATTTATCAGTCAACATTCTGGATTTAAGGATACAAAATAAGGCAGCGAGATGAAGGGCTTGGAATTAAGCGAGCGGTATTATTCGGAAGTGGGGAAAGATACGTTTTCAAAACGGTTTGGCGCGTTGATGGACAGGGTGGCCGTGGGGTTGGCCGGTCCGGGGTCGGAATGTTTTGGATTTGATGATGAATTTTCCCGGGACCATGACTGGGGACCGGGATTCTGCCTTTGGGTGACCCGGGATGACTTTCAGCGGTACGGCCGTGAACTTCAGGAATGTTACGACGCGCTGCCTAAAGATTTTCTAGGTTTCGGCCCGAGGCGGGAGAGCGCCGGTGAAACCGGCCGGGTCGGTGTGATGGTAATTGAGGCGTTTTTCAAACGGTACACCGGTTTGGACCACCCGCCCCAGAATCTTGATGAATGGGATATCCCCAGTGCCAACCTGGCCCTGTGCGTTAACGGCCGGGTTTTTTCCGATCCGCTGGGAACATTTTCCCAATGGCGCAGGGACCTGGAGGGATTCTATCCCCGGGACATATGGCTTAAAAAAATTGCCGACGCCTGCATGAGGGCAGGACAATCCGGCCAGTATAACTGGCAGCGGGGAATCCAGCGCAATGATCCCTTTGTGATTCAAACGGCCAAGACTGCATTCTGCAAAGAAATTTTCAAGCTGGTCTTTCTGCTGAATAAAGCTTATGCGCCGTACTATAAATGGTTGGCTGCCGGTGCCCGGCAATTGCCTTTTATGGGCGGGGACATTTACAGTCTGGTATGCCGGCTTCTTGGCGTAAATGATGCCGGCACTTCCGGGGGGCAGGCCTGGCAGGCCGCCGGGGAGCTGCTGGATACTATCTGTCAGAAAATGATTCAGGCCCTGAGCGATAAGGGGGTAAGTGATGGAAACCGCCCCTTTTTGATAGACCATGTGCCCAGTATCCTAAGCCGGATAGGTGACGAGGAATTCAGGGGCAGGCAGTGGCAGGGCGCCTCGGATGGCAATAGCCAAGCCAGGGGGGATGCCAAGTCCGGACCCGCCCCGTCCGGGGGAGACGGACAGGAATTGTCAAAACGAGAATTGATCTCCAATATTCTTAAGCGGGAATGGGCGATGTTTTCAACGGTGAATGACCGGGCTGATCTGGACCCGGCCCGGAAGAATTGCCCCACATGCAGGGATTTCCCTGAAGAATTCCGGCTTCACAGGACCGCCCAGCTGATGGTCTGGTCCCCAAAGACCCTGTCCCTCTATCTCAAGGACCTGGAGGACGCCCAGGTTCGGCAGAAAAATCTGATGACCTATAAATATGCCAGGATGGAGAATCTCATCCCAAAGGAGAACAACAGCCGCTATATAGACCTGATTGCCGATGTACTGGTGGAATGGCAGAACGCATTTATCAGCAAGTATCCCGGTATCATGTCCGGCGGAAGACCCCTGACCCGGGAAGAGGACCGGGCCGATATCGTCTCCTTTGAAACCTATCTCAGGGGCGAGCTGGAAACCTATTCGGAACGAACCCTGGCCTCTTTGTATGACGATATCCTGGACTGCCGGAACCACGGCGAGACCTTTCCGGAACGGATTTACGGATATCTGGTCCGGGAAAAGGGCTATGATTCCCTAAACCGGGCGGAGGGCGCAAGGCGCCTTGCCTAATCGGCCAGGCGCTGATCGTACATGGAGCCAACCCCGTACTCGTCCCTTCGCATAAATTTGTCTACTGCCGGGCCGATGAGCTGCATTTCGGGGTTTTTTTTCTGGACATCCTGGGCAATCCGCATTTCCTTGGTGCATCCGGTGCTGTAGGTGGAATCTTTGCCGATCCATTCCGGCGGCACCTTTTTATTCAATAGGGCAAAGCTTTCCGCGATGTCCTCCGAGGTCTGGAAGCGCCAGATATCAATATATCCGCTCCGCTGTACAATTTCCCACATATACATGAGGTCGTCGGCATCCATACCCTGTTCATAATAGAGCGAGGGATTGATGATGAAAAGGTTTGCAGACTGGTTGTGAAGGTGGTCGATGAATTGGCCCATGATTTTTTTGGCCACATCGATTTTGCCGGGAATTGAGCCGATGATGCCGCTGTAGAACATAACGGTCATGTTTCTGGCCTTGGCCCCTTTCATCTGGTCGATTATCTTACCGGCCTTTTCTTCAAGGTCCGTGTGGGAAAAGTTGATGAAATCCGGGTGCCGTGGTTTGAAAACTACGGACAGGCCGCCTTCTTCGGCTGTTATATTGATGATGTCCCGGGTGAACCGGAAATGGGTATGGATGAGGCGGTTTTTCTGCTCGTTTCCCCTTGAAATTATGCAGTCCACCTCTTTGAATATTCTGGAAAAAGCGGTGGAAACCAGCAGCAGATTCAGGGTTTCCTGGGTCCCGTCGGAGACCACATAAAGGTTTTCATCCTGTTTCAGACGCTGGACCAGCTTGTTTTTGCTGATGGTTTTGTCATGGATGAAATGGGCGTTTCCAAGGGCGTCTGCCAGGGTGTTGTCGGTGCGGATATCCGTGAGGGAGATCTTGTTAAAAAACGGGGTTTCCTTGACCGCCAGGATGACAACATGGCCAAGTTCCGCCAGAAATTTGGCAATGGCGATATCAATAACCGCGTCACCGGCTTCATCCAGCAGCCATAGGAATTTGCTTTTGGGCCGGTGGAGCAGGGGGAGCAACCGGTCAAGGCCCTGGCCGGAAATTTTGACATCAAAGAACGCTTTGACTGCTGCAAGGGACGGTACCTTGAAGTCCCTGTCCTGCCAGAGGTTCCCCTGGGCCAGGAGGCTGAGCAGCCTTAGAAATTCAATTTCTTTTATTTTTTTTCGCAGCTGGTAAAGGTTTAATTCCTCAATATTGTCAATGGTGCCGTTGATGTGGTTCAAGGCCTTTTTAAAGGTTTCAGATGCAATGAGCCTGCTGGCCCTTTTGTTTTCTTCTTTTTTGCGGTTGGCATAAGGGTCTTCAATGTGGGTCCGGCTCAAAAAAATCTTATAGAGGCGTTTCTCCAATCGTGAGGGGATGAGCAGGTGGCTGCTGATTTCGTGGTCATATTTAATTTTGAGCAGGGACCTAAGAAATTTTTTATCATATTCGGAATCGATGAATTCATCCACCAGCCCGATAATTTTGTCGTATACGGCATTGTACCGCTCATTGATGAATCGTCCGTTTTTCCGGGACATGATGGCGGAAAACATTTTGTCCGAGCAGGGGTAGAATCGTTCATCTATTTCTGGAAAAACCATGAATTCGATCTGTTCCAGGGTGCCGACCTTGGTGGGGTAGGCAAAGGGGTCGATGTGATTTTCAAGGAAGAAAGCGGTGAGCCATGCGTTCTGGTTCGGATCATCTTCCATTATTCGCCATGGAGTGTGCGCAGCTTCAGTCATAAGATCTCCTTTGTGCCGTCTCAAATATATCAAAAAAACCTTATCACTTTAGATTGGGATTTACAAATCCGGGCGGAAGGATTTGTATTATCCCTTTTGTATTGTCGGGCCTTGACCTGACCGTCCTCCAGGGGTATGGTCCGGTCATGGACAGAAAAACCGCATTCGGCATACTGGGACTGCCTCCCCAGGCAAATTCAAGGCAGGTGAAGGCAGCTTTTCGTGCCGAGGCCAAGATCTGGCATCCTGACCGCTTTGCAGGAGACCCTGAAGGGGCCCGGCGGGCCGAGGCCAGGATGAAGGAGATCAACGCCGCCTTCATGAGCCTTAAGCCGTTGCTGGCTGAACCGGCAAAGCAGGAACCGGAGTGCAATGCGGCTGAAGCCGAATCCCACGTCCGGAAAAGGAATCCGAAAACTGAACCCGTTAAAGAATTCGGTGTTTTTTCATCTTTCCGTACCTTTTTTAAAAAACAGCCCGGGAGGACGAGGGAGCAGGCAAAAGTTCGTTCCCGAAAAATGAAAGTTGACCGAAAAATGAAGGCTGCCCCAAAAAAGCAAAGGGATTTCAAGTCGGTGTTCAATAGGGTGGCGCCGGGCCTTCATGGGAGTGCATGCCGTGAGGGCAGGGCGGTTCGGCGGCCGGCAATGCCCTATGACAATTACAGGCGTTACATGGCGTTGAAAAAGAGAATGAAATCAGTGCAGCAGCGATCCCAGGAAGGCGGCATCGGCAGGGTGGAAAAGATTTCGCCCGTCCGTCGGGTGGATGGCCTGGGAGAGTAGTACGCCACGCCGTACGGGCGCTTTTTTTTATTCAAAGGGAATGGCAGCCAGGATTTTTCCGGATTTCAATTCAACAAGGGCGGCGCCATTTGCGTCTACCATACCGTAGGTGGCCAGTTGGTTTCTGGGGGAAGTGATGCTGCCGGGATTCATCAGGATGAGTCCGTTCTGCCGTTCAAGGTGGCATAAATGGGTGTGTCCCTGGATCAGCACATCAAGCCCAATGGAATCTGAAAAGGCCCTGTGGCCGTGGTGGATGCCGATCCTTTTCCCAAATACTTCAAATATTTTTTCGTTTTCGTACCCCGGGCAAAAAGATGCCGCATCACAGTTTCCGTATACATAATGCAGGGAATGGTTCAAGGCCCGCAGATCCGAGCGGATTTCGTCCGGCTGAAAATCCGGATTTCCGTAATTACCATACCTGGTGTCGAATAAATCTCCGGCCACAGCCAGGCTGTCATCCCCGGAAAGAAGGGCCCTGACGGTCAGCCACGCTCCAAGGCTGCCGTGGATATCTGCAAATACCAGAAGCCTGGACATGGCGTTTAGGCTTTGTCCATCAGGCTGAGGGCGGCAATCCGTTCCACCACCGGGGGATGGGAATAGTTTAAAAAAACGAAAAAGGGGTGGGGGGTGAGGTTGGACAGGTTGTGGGCACTCAGCTTTTTCAGAGCGGATATCAGGGCACCGGGATTTTTAGTTGTCCGGGCGGCAAATCGGTCTGCCTGGTATTCGTCCTTCCGTGAAGCGGCCTGCATGATAATGGAAATTACGAGGTCGATGGGTGAAAAGAGAATACTGAAAAATACCAGTCCGGCATAGACCGAAGGCGTGTCCACGAAAAAGGCGCTGAACAGCCCCTGATGGTTGAGAAACAGGGAGAGCAGATAAAAGATGATACCCATCTGGCCGATCCCAAAGGCCAACCGCCGCTGAATATGCTTTTTTTTGTAATGCCCCATTTCATGGGCCAATACGGCCAGCAGTTCGTCTGTCTCCTGTTCTTTGATCAGGGTATCGTAGAGCACAATCCGCTTATTTTTGCCGAATCCTGTAAAAAAAGCATTGGATTTAGCGCTGCGTTTGGAGCCGTCCATGACAAAAATCTGGGTCAGGGAAAAGTCAATGGACCTGGCATAGGCGAATATGGCCCCTTTTAAAGGGCCGTCCTCCAATGGGCTGAACTTGTTGAACAGGGGCATGATCCAGGTGGGCACGATATACTGGATTCCCAGCAGAAAGATGCAGGTGACGCCCCAGCAGATCAGCCAGGCCCAGTCGCCAGCCGTCATGAAAAACCAGAAAATGGCCGAAAGCAGGGCTGCACCCAGAATAACGGAGAGCAGTATTGATTTAGCCATATCCAGTATAAAAAGTCCGGGTGTTGTCTTGTTGAACCCGAAACGCTCTTCAATGACAAAGGTGCTGTAAATTGAAAAGGGCAGGGCGGTAATGGATTTCAGGGCTGCCAGAATGCCGATGAAAAGCAGCCCGGACAGTACCGGGCCAAGTTCCAGGCCCCGGATGAAGTCATCCAGAAAACCGAATCCGCCCAGAAACCAGAACGCCAGCAGCAGTAACAGGTCTGCGCTGGCGGACACCAGCCCGAGCCGGGTGCCGGCTTTCAGGTAGGCTTGTGATTTTTTGTACCGGTCCTTGTCAAAAACATCTTCAAAGGACTGTGGGAGTGAGGCGGTTAAGTTGCCGATGTTCAGATAATCCGCTGCCAGATTCATCAGGTAGGCACCGATCAGGGTGGCGAGTATAATGGCAGTGATGGTTTGGTCTGTCAGCAGCATCGGCAACTGTCCTGTGTTGGTGTGGGTCAGGCGTTATTGATTTGGTCCCGGAGCTTGCCCGAGCATTTGAAGGTGACCACACGTCTGGCCGGAAGGACCATTTCTTCATCCGTTGCAGGATTTCTGCCCTTTCTGGCCTTTTTTTCATTAACGCAGAATTTTCCGAAACCGCTGATCATGATGTCTTCACCGTTTTCAATGGTTTCTTTAAAGATTTCGAGGAACTCTTCCATGATTTCATAGGTCTCTGTTCTTGAAAGGTTGAGTTGATCCTGTATCCTTTCTGCAATGATGGTTTTCGTTAATGCCATAAAATTTTACTCCTGCAATACCTTTTATAATATTAGGTATTCAAATATTGATTGTCATAAAAAAATGAAGTGCTAAAATACTTTAAAACCCGGGCCCTTGTCAAGGGAGATCGGTTATGTTTCGCGGACGGTTTCCATGGGCAATGCCAGGGGATGGTAACATGGCCTGTTTTAGATTGAGAATTCCCCCATAGTCTGGTATTTGTATGGAAAAAATGTTTGCCGCCATGCTATTATGTTAGCAGGTTTCGAATCCCGGAACAAAAATTCTGGAAATAACGGTTTTCACCACGGAGAAATGATGACACAGGTTGCAGCAATTACTCCCCTTGACGGAAGATATGCCAGGTTGACAGGGGAACTGGCAGAGATATTCAGCGAATCCGGACTGATCCGCCACCGCGTAAAAGTGGAGGTGGAATGGCTCAAGTTTATTATCAATGACCTGAAACTTGCCGGTGAACAGATACCGGATCTTTCGGCCTTGGACACTCTGGTTGAGTCTTTCTGTGAGGCAGACGCCCTGAGGGTAAAGGAAATTGAGCGCAAGACCAACCACGATGTCAAAGCCGTGGAGTATCTGATCAAAGAGAAAATGGATCAGGCAGGACTTGGGGAAATCCGTGAATGGGTCCATTTTGCCTGCACCTCAGAGGATATCAACAACACCGCTTACGGCTTGATGCTCAAACAGGGCAAAACCATTATTGCGGAGCTGCTTAAGGGGTATGTCTCCGACCTGGAAGAGAAAGCAACAGCGTATAAATCAGTTCCAATGATGTCCAGGACCCACGGTCAGCCCGCCACCCCCACAACTGTGGGCAAGGAACTTGTTAATTTTGCCTGGCGGATGAACCAGGAAATTGATTTTCTGGTAAATAAAAAGGTCCAGGCCAAAATAAACGGGGCAACCGGAAATTATAATGCCCATCTCTTTGCCTTCCCTGATATTGACTGGATCGGTGCCTCGGAACGCTTCATTTCCCGGCACCTTGATCTTGAACCGATTCTTTTTACCACCCAAATCAACCCCAACAGCGCCCTGTCCCAGGTCCTCCATGCCATGGTCCGGGCTGCCGCAACCATGATTGACTTTGACCGGGATATGTGGGGGTATATCAGTTTAGGCTATTTTAAGCAGCGGGTGAAGAAGGGCGAAACCGGCTCTTCAACCATGCCCCACAAGGTAAACCCCATTGATTTTGAAAATAGCGAAGGCAATATGGGAATTGCCATCTCCATGATGGAGCACCTGGCGGTGAAACTCCAGAAATCCCGGTTCCAGAGGGATTTGAGCGATAGTACCGTGCTTCGGAGCCTGGGATCTGCTTTTGGATATTTTGCCATCGGGGTTAAAAATGCCATGAAGGGACTGGCCAAGGTGGACTTGAATGCCGAGGTGATGGCCCGGGATCTGGCTGACAACCAGGAACTGCTGGCAGAACCCTTCCAGACTGTAATGCGGGTTTACGGGGAGGAAAATCCCTACGAACGGTTAAAAGATCTGACCCGGGGCCGGAAAATTGGCAAGGCTGAGCTGACCGCCTTTGTGGATGGGCTTGAAAAAGTCCCAGGCCCGGTGAAGCAGAGGATGGAAACCCTCAGCCCGGATACCTATATTGGCCTTGCGGAATCACTTGTGGACAGGTATTTTCAAAATAAATAATCAAGGAGAGAAATGGCAGATATGGGGCTGAAATCTCAAAAGGCAGTTGACGGCCCCCTTGAATTTGCCGGAGAAGACTCCCAACCCTGCGAGGAGTCCCTGCGACCGGAAGATATCGAGGGTGCCTGGAAAATTCTGATTGTTGATGATGAAAAGGATGTGCACGACATCACCCGGATCACATTGAAGGGATTCACCTTTGAGGACCGGGAAGTCGCAATGATCAGTGCCTATTCCGGGCAGGAGGTCAAAGCCATCTTTGATCAGGAACCCGATATCGCCATGGTCCTTCTGGATGTGGTCATGGAGGAGGAGGATACCGGGCTTAAACTGGTGGAATACATCCGGGAAAAAATGGAGAACAAAACTGTCCGGATCGTGCTTAGGACCGGTCAGCCGGGAAAAGCCCCCGAGCATGCCATCATTTCCAGGTACGACATTAATGAATACCGCACCAAGCCAGAGTTTACCGCCCAGCGTCTTTTTACCAGCGTAACCGCCTGCCTGAGGGCCTATAAAAACCTCAAGGCCATTGAGCGGAACCAGGAAGGCTTGGAGGCCATTATTAATTCCACTGCCCTCGTATTTAATCAAACCTCTTTCAGGGCCTTTGGCAGCCAGGTCCTTGCACAGCTTTGCCGTATCTTTAAATGCAAGGAGGAGGCGCCATTTTCTTCAGGTTTTTTTATCGGTATGCCCACAGGCAAGGTGCTGATGATTGCCGGGAGCGGTGAGTTTGAGGGCATGGACGGCACTCCCATTGAGGCTGTTTTGACCACAGAGGCACTTAATGAATACGTCCGTATTTCCAAGACCGGGGGCGAGGTGTTTGTGGCCGATACATATATCGAGACCTTCCGCACCAAAGAAGGGGTTTCCAGTGTGCTGCTGCTTAAAAATGCGGACCGTCTTTCCTCCGAAGACAGGTATCTGCTCCGGGTTTATGCCAACAACGTATCCATTGGCTTCGACAATATCACTCTTGCCAGGGAAATCATAAATACCCAGAAAGAGGTGATCTTGATTCTGGGGGAAGTGGTGGAAACCCGCTCCCAGGAAACCGCCCACCATGTTACAAGAGTGGCTGAGGTCTGTTACCTGTTGGCCAAAAAATACGGATTGGATGATGATGAGGCCGAGTTGCTGCGGTTGGCCTCTCCCATGCACGATGTGGGAAAAATAGGTGTGCCGGAATCCATCCTGAATAAGCCCGGCAGGCTTACCCGTCAGGAATTTGAAGTGATGCGTGACCATGCTCGTATCGGCCATGAGATTCTGAACAAATCAAACCGGCCCATTATGAAGGCGGCGGCCATAACAGCCTATGAACACCATGAAAAATGGGACGGTTCGGGATATCCCAGGGGGCTGAAAGGTGAAGACATCCATATTTACGGTCGTATTGCAGCTGTGGCAGATGTTTTCGACGCCCTGAGTCATAAACGGTGCTATAAGGAGGCATGGCCGGTGGAAAAGATCGTGGATACATTTAAGCGGGATTCAGGCAGCCATTTTGATTCCAAGCTTGTTGACCTCTTTTTAGGCCATCTTGACGAGTTTTACGAGATAAACCGCAGGTTTCCCGAGTAGGGCGGGGCATCCGCCAAAGGCATAACAGGTAATCAGGTGACGGGGAGTCCGCAATGGACCGGTTGCCTGCTTTTGATGACCGGACCGGTTTTGAAGCTTGAGATATACCAGGGGGCGGATTTGTACTCCAATTGATTGAGGCCCTTGGTTTCCAGTGAATTGATTGCCAGCGAAAAGGTGTGGTAATCAATTTCAATATCCTCCCAGCCCAGGTATTTCAGACGCTTGTTTGCCTGGCACAGGGACATATCAGGATTGACCAGAAATGCATTGGCAAGGCTACGAATAAAACCTGGAATCAGGGTGGGTTCCACCCCGTTTTCCATCAGTTTGAGCCTTAGTTTTCGGTCAATAATCGTCATTGTAGGTTTGTCCGGTTCGTGGTGAGTTTGTTTTTCGTCTGCCTCTGCGATTAAACTTCACGATAGTAGAGATTGATAACCGAGTCAAATCCGGTTATTGTTAAGCGTTTGAAAACAAGAGGAAAAAATGGGTCGGAAATACAATGGTTCCACGTTTTGCCTGTTGATAATCTATGTGGTTTATCTTTGAATTACGTTGAATTGCTGTGAATTGCTCCGTATTTTAAAGTTTCGTTTTGAATTTTGCGTGGAATGCCCGGCAGGCCAAAGTTTCGCTTTAAATATATGGGCCGGGGTGTTAATCTGCATTCCAAATTCAGTTGCAGGAGGTGGTATAAATGGGAGGCGACGCAAAAATGGAAGAACAGGGCCGGATCCTTCTGGCACTGGCCAGGGCCAGCATCGGAGAAAAACTGGGATTCGGTGACGTCCCTTCGGAAGGGGCGGAAACCCCGGAGTTTTTAAAGAAAAGACAGGGGCTTTTTGTCACCCTTCACATCCATGGGGCACTGAGGGGATGCATCGGGACCATTGAACCGGTGAATCCCTTGGGTGAAGGTGTTCGGGAGAATGCACGCCAGGCTGCGTTCAGCGATACCCGGTTTACCCCTTTGACGGCTGAGGAATTCCATGAGATGGATATTGAGATCAGTCTGCTTTCTCTGCCTGAAAAGCTCGGGTTTGCCAGCCCGGAAGAACTGGTGGATAAGCTTAAGCCCGGTATCCATGGGGTGATTATTAAAAGTAGAGGGGCCAGGGCCACATTTCTGCCCCAGGTGTGGGAGCAACTACCTGAGGCAGAGGATTTTTTAAGCCGTCTATGTATGAAAGCCGGGCTTTCGCCAACGGCCTGGGAAACGGATGTACCGGAGGTGTATACCTATGAAGTCCGGTCATTTTCTGAAAAAATATGATTTTTAACTTGTAAATTCCGGCAAAACAGGTACATTCGCTGCAAATTCAAAAAAAGCGGTATGACCGGATTAACAATTGTGTGAGTTTTAAATATGAGTGTAGATCAAGAACTTCTGGAAATGGTCCTGTCCATTAAAGAACTGGACGAGCTAAGCAATTTTTTTCAAGACCTTTTTACCCCGGCCGAGCTTGAGGATATTTCGCTTCGCTGGAAACTGCTCAAGGACCTCCACAGGGGGATGACCCAGCGCAAGATTGCCGAGAAGTACGGGATAAGCCTGTGCAAAATCACCCGGGGCTCCAAGGTGCTGAAAAACAAGGATTCAGTCATGCTGAAACTGCTGAATCAGTTCAACGATTAATCACTGGCGGTTAATCAGTTCCAATGCCAGTTCTGACCACAACTCCATATTAATCCCGCCAAGGTCATTGGTGGGCAGCCAGGTAAAACGGTACAACTCATCTCCGGGGAGATAGGCGTCAGGGGTTTCTGTCAGGATTCTGAATACAGCGCCCAGATGCACACTGCCCACCGGGGTGATATCTTCGCTGATGATTCCCATGAATTCAGGCCTGTCTTTTTTCGGCCGCCGGATAAGCTCTTCATCAAGTTCCCTTTCCATTCCTGTGATTAAAATGTCCTTGAAAGGGGGGCAGGGGCCTCCGTTGTCGTTATTACGGCTGTCAATGGGATTGATGTGGCCGCCGATACCCAATGACCAGAGGTCATGGAGGCGTTTTTCACTGCCTCTGCGGGTATAGGCGGCGGTGAGGGATCCGTCCCGGGTCTGGAGCAGGATATAGGGTATGATCTGTTTTCTGCCAGGGTCTTCCTCCGCCCCTGCCCGGTCGGCAAAGGCAAATCCACTCCGGCTGCACTGTTCGGTGAATGTGGTAATCTCCATGGGAAGAACGGTTTGTTTTTCAACCCATGCGGAGGGCAGGGTATTTCGGTTGATGCATAGTATTTGTTCACCGCCTGAGGCCATACGCTTTCCTTTTATGTTTAAAAAAAATTAGTGTTATTGTTTAAATCGGAATGGGCTTAAATAGCATAAATTGAGGTGAATTGCATGCCCACTGCCCTTTTCATGGCGATTTTTTTATGACTATGGTATGGGGAGACTAATTGATAACGTTTCCGGAGGTAGTTCATGCTCTTTCTTAATAAAAAAGATATTGCCCGAATTGATCGCGGACGGATTCAGGATGCTGTCCAAAGGGCCTATGAATTGATGAATAACGGCGGATTCAATATGCCTGACCGCATTCACGTGGGGGACGGGGACAATACGCTGCTGCTCATGCCCTGCTTTGCAGGGGATTACTTTGCCACCAAACTGGTTTCGGTATTTCCAGGTGCGGCGCAGATGGGGGTGCCGGTGGTGAACGGGATCATGACGCTTTCCGATAATATGAGCGGAAGGCCTTTGGCCATTATGGACGGTGCCGCCGTGACAGCCGAGCGCACAGGCGCCGTCGGTGGGCTGGCTGTAGACAGGCTGACGAATCCGGGATTAAAAACAGCAGGGATTTTCGGGGCCGGGGTCCAGGGGATGAGCCAGGCCAGGTATCTGCTGCTGAACCGTGAAATCAGCAGCCTGAGTATTTTTGATCCCAACAGGGCTGCCGCAGAGAAAATGGCTGAATCATTGGCGGCGGACTGTCCCGGGCTCACCTGTCGGGTGGCAGAGGATGCCGATAGCCTGGTTAAGGATGCCGCGCTTGTCATAGCGGCCACAACCAGTGCCAGGCCTCTGTTCAGTGATGACTGTGATTTGGTCAAGGGAAAAACCTTTATCTCCATCGGGTCCTTCAGGCCTGACATGAAGGAGTTTCCCGATGCTGTAATTAAAACAGCGGATCAGGTGTATGTGGATACCCCCTTTGCAGCAAAGGAATCCGGAGATATTTGTATTCCCCTGGAACGTAACATTGTGAAAGAAGATAACATCCATCCCTTTGCATCCTTAGCCGGGGCTGCAGGCGGTCAAGCTGCCGGTACCACCTTCTTTAAATCCGTGGGCATGGCCCTGTTTGACCTGGCCGTGGCTGCCGTGCTCTATGAATTGTCAAAAGAAAATGGTTTCGGTGTTGAACTTGATTTTTAAAAATTCAGCATTTGTCATGTTTTCAGGGTGCTGGTCTGGAAAAAAGGGAAAATATTGGAAAGGGTGTGTGGAGCGGGAAACGGGATTTGAACCCGCGACTTCGACCTTGGCAAGGTCGCACTCTACCACTGAGTTATTCCCGCTCAGCAAATGTCTTGTCAGCAAAAAAAGAAATGGAGCGGGAAACGGGATTTGAACCCGCGACTTCGACCTTGGCAAGGTCGCACTCTACCACTGAGTTATTCCCGCTCAGCTGAAGACGGAAGCATATCTACAGGAATCCTTATGGGATGTCAAGCAAAGAGTTGGATTATTTTTTACTAAATTTTTAACGCATTGATATAAGAGGGAAATGGAAATAAGAAAAGTATTGGTTACCGGCGGCGGTGGTTTTCTGGGCAAGGCCATTGTGAAAAAATTAGTAAGGGAAAAAATAAAGGTTTGTTCTTTTTCACGACAACGCTATCCAGATCTGGATGAACTCGGTGTAACCCAGATCCAGGGGGACCTGACCAAAAGAGAAGAGGTGCTCCCGGCAGTCAAGGGGGTGGATACGGTATTTCATGTGGCAGCCAGGCCCGGTATGTGGGGCAGATGGGAAAGCTATTATGATGTCAATGTCCGGGGAACGCTACATGTGATTGAGGCCTGCAGGCAGAACAACGTGTCCCGTTTGATCCATACCAGTTCTCCGTCAGTGGTGTTTGACGACGCGGATATGGAAAATGTCGATGAGTCTGCGCCCTATCCGGACCGATACCTGGGACCTTACCCGGAGACCAAGGCGCTGGCGGAAAGAGAGGTGGTCCGGGCGGCCAAAGCGGGACTGCCGGCGATCATTTTAAGGCCCCACCTCATTTGGGGGCCGGAGGACAACCATTTGCTTCCCAGGATCGTCAGCCGGGGAAAGCGGTTAAAAATTGTGGGCCGTGTGGACGATCTGGTGGATACCATCTATGTGGACAATGCGGCGGATGCCCATATTCTGGCTGCGGAAAAGCTGGCGGTGCAGCCTGAATTGTCCGGGAATATTTATTTTATCAGCCAGGATGACCCCATATCAAAATGGACCCTGGCCAATGAATTTTTGGCCGCGGCCGGGAAACCGCCGATAACAGGCCGTGTTTCTGCGAAAACTGCCTATGCGGCAGGGTGGGTATTTGAAAAGATCTACGGGCTGCTGGGCATTCAAAGCGATCCCCCCATGACCCGCTTTGTGGCCAAGGAACTGGCCACTTCCCATTGGTTTGACATTTCAAGGGCCAAACGGGAGCTGGGATATGCCCCGGCGGTGTCCACGGAAGAGGGCCTGAGACGGTTGAGGGCCTGGCTTTCAAAAGGAGAATAATATGCACGCCAATCCCGGGCTCCGGCAGATTGTAAAGAAAACAGGACGGGTATTATGGCAGGCGGCCAAGGATTTTCAACGGGACCAGTGCGCCCTGAGTGCATCGGCCCTATCCTTGAACACTCTTTTTGCCATTGTGCCGGTGATGGCCATGGCCTTTGGTATCGCAAAAGGTTTCGGGTTCAGGGAATACCTTGAAAACGAAGTGATGACCCTGTTTGCCGGCCAGGAGGAAATCGCTGCCCGGGTGCTGACTTTTTCCAATAATCTGCTGGAAAAAACCCAGGGAGGATTGATGGCGGTCCTGGGCATCCTCCTTTTGCTTTACTCTCTGGTTAAACTCATGGCCACCATTGAGGGGACATTCAACCGGATCTGGTGGGTGGCCGACGGCCGCTCACTGATCCGGAAGATCACCGATTATCTTACCATCTCCCTGGCTGCCGGGCTGCTGGTCATTCTTTCCGGCGGTGTGAATATTTTTGTTTCCACCCGGCTTGAAAAACTGCTTGCTGCCCTGGGCCTGCCCCTTGAAGGGATGGTTTCCTTTGGATTTAATCTTTTTCCCTATTTGTCTACCTGGATTCTGTTTATTCTTTTTTACATGATCATGCCCAATAAACGTGTAGATGTGAGGGCGGCCGCAGCAGGTGGTGTCATTGCCGGTACTTTGTTCCAGTTCCTTCAGCTGGCCTACTTGAAGTTTCAGGTGGGGGTGGCCTCCTACAATGCGATTTACGGCAGTTTTGCCGCGCTCCCCCTGTTTTTAATTTGGCTCCAGACATCCTGGATCGTATTGCTTTTCGGCGCTGAAATTGCTTTCGAGTGGGAAAATACGGATTTTCACCTTTCCAGGGATATAAATCCGGAGACCCTGAGTCCCAGGTCCCGCAAATTTTTCATGCTGTGCATTGTCCGCCTGTGTGTGGGACGGTTTGTCAGGAACGGTCCGCCTGTGACCCATAAACAATTATCCCGGGAATTGGATCTCCCCCCTGCCGTTGTCCGCCATCTTCTGGAAATCCTGGTGGCCTCCCAGGTGTTGTTTGAAGTAAATCCGTCCGGAGATGCGCCTGCCGGTTATACACCGGCCATGGATGTGGAATGTATGAGCATCATGGATGTCCTCTCTGCTGTGGAGAGACAGGGGGATGATGTGGCGGTACCGGACGGTGCGTTTGTGGCCAGAGCCCTTGAGGAGAGCCTTGAGCGTTTTGAAGGCGCGGCCCGGAAGTCTGCAGGGGAAAGGAAAATCAAAGATATCTGATTTCAGGAGGTCGTGATCTTGAAAAATTCCTTGATTTCAGGCTCCTTGCGTTTTAGCTGGTCTATGGTCAGCCGGAGCACGGATTCCCCCACGCCGATTTTTTTTGGGGCATTTTTAATGCTGACCGGAACCGGGTTGCCTGAATGGCCCACCCCAGCTTTCTGGGTGAGATAATCGGCCAGATTGATGATCAGGGCCTGGTGTTTATACTGAACCGGCGAGGATTCCGGGTTATGGTGGAACCTGCAGGGGATCATGATGGAGGCAGGGAAATTCCACCGTTTCATGAGAAGGGCCGAAAGCACGGCATGGTCCAGTTTTAATACGGCATTTTCACTGAAATATAAGGGCTTTTTGTTTTCAATGGCAAATTGCCTGGCCTTCAGGTAGTCCTGCTTGAAATATACCGAAAAGATAACCTTGCCCATGTCGTGGAGCAGGGCGGGGATGAAAATTTTTCCGGCAATGCCGGGGTTGGTCCGTTTAGCCAGTTCCTTTGAAACGGTTGCCACTCCGATGCCGTGGATCCACAGGGCCTTCATGTCCAGGGTGAGCCCAGATTTTGAACTGACGCTGGATAATATCCCCATGCCCAGTGCAATGCCGATGATTTCATCAAATCCAATGACGGAAATGGCCCGTTTAATGGTTTCCACCTTGGTTTTCTGGGCATAATAAACGGAATTGGCCAGTTTGAGCAGCTTGTTGGTCATGCCCTGGTCGTAGGCAATGACCTCTGCCAGTGTTTCTGTGGTGGTGTTTTCATCGGAGGCGATACTGATAATCCGGTCAACGACCACAGGGAGGGTGGGCAGGTCGCTCTCCCGTTTCTGGATCATCCTGAGAATTTTATTTTTTACGTCCATCTATTCCTTGGGGTCGTACGTGTTCAAAAATACCTTGTCTCGGTTCAGCGTGTCAGCCGGATGTCCTTTTTTGGTCTCATCAGGATACCCGATGGCAATAATGGATTCAATCATTAAATTATCGGGAATGCCCAGTAATTCTTTAATATAGGTATCAGCACTTATTGTGGGGGCCTCGTCGGATATGGCATGCTCCCTGTTTCGAATCTGTATCCAGCAGGACCCCAAATCCAGGGAAGATGCTGCCAGGTGGATAAAGGCCGATGCAATTGAGCAGTCTTCCACCCAGACGTCGGATGCAGATGCATCTCCGCAGACCACAATGCCCATGGGCGCATTTCTCAGGAAAGCCGCGCCATGGGGTTTGGACCGGGATAGTTTCTCCAGCATTTCGGGGGTGTCTATTAGGATAAACCGCCAGGGATTGAAGCTCCTGGATGAGGGGGAGCGCAGGGCGGCTTCTATCAGCAGCTTCCGTTTTTCTTCTTCAATGGGACGGGTGGTGAATTTTCGAACGCTTCGCCGTTTTCTGATAAGGTTGAAAAAACTAGAATCAGATGACATTTAGCCTCCTGGTTGTACCGTTTAATGGAACCGGGTGATGTTGATATTGCCCCGGGCATTCATTTCATCGAATTTTCTGCGTAAAAACCGTTTGAACATGTTCCTGGTATAGGGCCAGAGCAGCAGCAGCCCCATGCAGTCCGTGAGCAGGCCAGGGGTGATGAGCACAAGGCCGGCAATGAGGATAATCAAAGCATCAATAAGTTCTTCTGCCGGCATGATACCCTGGTTAAGGTTCTGGCGCACCTTGAACATGGTGTTCAGGCCTTCCATACGGGCGAGCCAGGCGCCTGCAAAACCGGTTAAAATCACCAGCAGTACGGTATTGAATCCACCGATGACCGTTCCCAGGTTAATTAAGAGATAGAGTTCTATGACCGGGATAAGGGTGAAACACAAAAAAAGTTTTAGTAACATGGATGACTCCAATAAGGTTAATGTCTTAAAGCATAATGGCGATGAAAGCGGTTTTGTCAAGGTTCTGCCCGGTAAACCGGGATCTGAATGGAGATGGAAAACTCATGCGCCGGGCTTAATTGGGAACTGCTGCAGGAGTGAGGCTGCGCCCCGAAAGCCAGACTGCCTCCGGGACGGAGGCGGCCACTGAACGGTTGAGTATATTCAGAAAATTGTCCCTGGACATTTCCCTGGCCCCCATGCTTAGGAGGTGGTCTGTGGTGACCTGGCAGTCAATCATGTCAAATTTGTATTGTGCCAGGTGGTCGGCCAGGGCCACCAGGGCGATTTTGGAGGCATCGGTCCGGCGGCTGAACATGGATTCTCCAAAAAAGGAGCGGCCAAGACTGACTCCGTAAAGCCCTCCCACAAGAGAATCACCCTGCCAGGCCTCTATGGAGTGGGCATAGCCCATGTGGTGGAGCGTGATATAGGCTTCTATCATTTCGTCCACCAGCCAGGTGCCTTCTTCTTCTTTGCTCCGGGGTTGGGAGCAGGCAGCAATGGTCTGCTCAAAGTCGGTGTTTACTCTGATGTCAAACGGGTGTTTTTTGATTTTCTTTTTCAGGCTGCGTGAAATCCTGACACCGGTAGGTGCCAGTACCAGCCTGGGATCGGGGGACCACCAGAGGATGGGCTCGTTATGGGAAAACCAGGGGAAAATACCGTTTTGGTAGGCAAGAATCAGGCGCTGGGGGGTAAGGTCTCCTCCGATACAGAGGAGACCGTCTGATCTTGCCAGCCAGGCCGGCGGAAATTCAATTCGTTCCGATAACCTGAACAGGGGCATTATGCCGATTTGAAATTAAAGGTCAGTTCGTCGTTCTTTAGGCCGATGGACAGTTTACCGCCTTTTTCCAGCTTGCCGAAAAGGATTTCATCCGTGAGTTTGTCCTTGATGGTGGTCTGGATCAGGCGGCTCAGGGGGCGGGCACCGAATTTGGGGTCGTACCCCTTCCGGGCCAGATGGGTCCGTGCTTTGGCAGAATAGGTAAGGGTAATATCCTTGGCCTTGAGCATGGTCTTAAGTTCCCTCATATTCTTGTCGACGATGAGTTCCATGACCTGTTCGGACAGGTGGTTGAACTGAACGATGCCGTCCAGCCTGTTTCTGAATTCCGGGCTGAAGGTTTTTTCCACGGCCTTGAATCCTTTGGTGTCGGCGTTGGCGGTTTGGGAGCCGAAGCCGATGGCGTTGGCACTCATTTCCCTAGCACCGGCATTGGAGGTCATGATGATGATGACGTTTCTGAAATCGGCGGACTTGCCGTTGTTGTCGGTTAGCGTGGCATAGTCCATGACCTGCAGCAGGATATTATACAGGTCCATATGGGCCTTTTCTATTTCATCAAGCAGGAGCACAGAATGGGGGTATTTCCGGATACTGTCCGTGAGGATGCCGCCCTGGTCGAAGCCGACATACCCGGGAGGGGCGCCGATGAGTCTGGATACGGCATGTTTTTCCATATATTCGCTCATGTCAAACCGCAGGAATTCGATGCCCATGTTGGCAGCCAGCTGTTTGGCCACCTCGGTTTTGCCCACGCCGGTGGGGCCCATGAACAGAAAGGAACCGATGGGCCTGTCCGGTGCCGCAAGGCCGGCCCGGGAACGCTTGATGGCCGTCGCCAGGGTGTGGATGGCGTCGTCCTGGCCGTAAATCACGTTGAACAACCTGTCCGGCAGGGATTCAAGGTTGGCCTTATCCGCCGACGTGACGCTGGTGACAGGAACCTTGGCGATTTTTGCCACGATGTTTTCAATGTCTTTGGTGCTGACGTTTTTGCGTCTCCCGTCACCTTTGAGCCTGAGAAAGGCACCGGTTTCGTCCAGTACGTCAATGGCCTTATCCGGCAAGAATCTGTCATTGATATACTTGTCAGAGAGGTAGGCGGCCGCCTCAATGGTCTTGTCCGGATATTTCAGCCCGTGGTGGTCCTCGTAATAGGGACGCAACCCTTTGAGAATCTCAGTGGTTTCCTCTACGCTGGGTTCGGCCACTTCTATTTTTTCAAACCGCCGGGAAAAAGCCCGGTCTTTTTCAAAATGGTTTTTATACTCCTCGTAGGTGGTGGTGCCGATGCACTTGATGTCTCCTGAAGACAGGGCAGGCTTTAGGATATTGGAGGCATCCATTGAGCCGGATGTCGTGGCCCCGGCGCCGACAACGGTGTGAATTTCATCGATGACCAGCAGGGCGTTTGCCTTTTTTTCCAGGGCATTGATAACATCTTTGAGACGTTGTTCAAAATCCCCCCGGTATTTGGTGCCGGCCAGCAGGGCCCCCATATCCAGAGAGTAGAGTTCGCAGGCCTCCAAGAGGTCGGGGACCTCTTTCCCATGGATTTTCAGGGCGAGCCCTTCTGCAATTGCGGTCTTTCCTACACCTGGATCTCCCACCAGAATGGGATTGTTTTTCCTTCGGCGGCAGAGGACCTGCATCACCCGGTCAGTTTCGTTTTCCCTGCCGATGAGGGGGTCGATTTTTTTATCCTCGGCCCGTTTCAGCAAATTGGCCGTAAAGGCCTCAAGGGGGTCTTTCTTCTTCTGGCGTTTGGGCTTTGGATCTGCCTGGGGAAACATTTTTCTGCCCTGATCGTCCCTGGGCAATTCTTTGTTTCCGGTTTCTTCATTATGGGAGATGTGCTTGAGAACATCCAGGCGGGTAATGCCTTCAGCCTCAAGATAATAAGCTGCATGGGAATCTTTTTCCTGGAAGATGGAGGCCAGGATATCCCCAAGATTTACCTCTGATTTTTCAGCAGAGCGGGCATGGTTGATCGCCCGCTGGATCATGCGCTGGAATCCAATGGTCTGCTGGAGCACATATTCTTCTTTGCTGTCTATTTTTGTCAGTTTTTCATCAAAGAATTTTTCCAGTTCCTCTTTGATCTGGTCAGGGCTTCCGCCGCATTTTTCAATGGTTTCAAGTCCGCTTTCATGGTTGAGGATAGCGTAAAGAACATGCTCAACACATACATACTCATGCCTTCTTTTCTTGGCTTCCCGAACGGCAAACCCGAGAGCTGTACTGAGTTCTTTGCTTATCATACCTCGTTACTCCTTTTCCATTGTACTTTTCAGAGGGAACCCTTTTCCTGCGGCCAGACTATGGACGGTTTCGACTTTGGTTTCCGCAATTTCCCGGGGGTAAATGCCACAAACCGCCTTTCCCCTATTATGTACATTAAGCATTATTTGAGTGGCTTTTTCAAGGGATTTTCCGAATACAGTGACCAGAATATCCACCACAAATTCCATGGTGGTATAGTCATCGTTGTGAAGCAGCACCTTGTACATGGGGGGCTGGCCTTCCTTGGATTTTGAAGATATGTCCGGTCTGGTTTTGGAATCCGTTGATGTCATGGCTGATACCTGAGTATTAATTGGCCTTCCAGGATTAGTTCATACAGCACTTTTTGTATTTTTTGCCGCTGCCGCAGGGGCAGGGATCGTTGCGCCCCACCTTGTCGTTGGCCCGCTTCACCGGCTGTTTGGCACTGGGGTCGTCGGAATGGGAGAAGGTCAGTTCCTGCTCTTCTTCCTGTTTCATCTGATCCACCTGGTCAGGTGATGCAATCTGGATCTTGAAAAGGATGTCCACCACCTCTTCTTTAATCCGGTTCATCAGTGCCTGGAACATTTCAAATCCTTCTTTCCGGTAAATCCTCAGCGGATCCTGCTGGGCATAGCCCCGAAGCCCGATGCCCTCCTTCAGGTGGTCCATGGAAAGCAGGTGTTCCTTCCAGCGTAAGTCCACGGTCTGTAGGATGATGAATCGTTCAAGCTGCCTCATCTGTTCAGAGCCGATGATGGTTTCCTTGACCTGGTAATGTTCCTTTGCCGCATTGAATATAAACTCAGAGACCTGTTCGGCTGAGTAGTTTTCTTCTGCGGCCTTGTCCAATGGCACCGCCATATTAAATAATTGTTTAATTCCATTGTCCAGCCCTTCGAGGTCCCACTCCTTGATGGATGTCTTTTCCGGGGCAAACCCGTCAACCAGGTCGTAGGCCAGGTCTTCCATCATTTCCAGGGTCACATCCTTGAGGTCTTCGGCTTCAAGGGCCTGGCGGCGCTGGCGGTAAATCACCTCCCGCTGCTGGTTCATGACATCATCATATTCCAGCAGGTGCTTTCTGATTTCAAAGTTGTGGCCTTCCACCTTGGTCTGGGCATTTTCAATGGCCTTGGAGATAAACCGGTGTTCGATGTGCTCGCCTTCTTCTATCCCTAAGCGGTCCATGACGGAGTGGATGCGGTCCCCGCCGAAAATCCGGAGAAGGTCATCTTCAAGGGAAAGATAGAACCTGGAACTGCCCGGGTCCCCCTGGCGGCCGGACCGGCCCCTCAGCTGGTTATCAATGCGGCGGGATTCGTGGCGGGAGGTGCCCAGAATATGCAGGCCGCCAAGTTCCTTGACGCCTTCGCCGAGTTTAATATCCGTACCCCGGCCGGCCATGTTGGTTGAGATGGTGACCGCCCCTTTCTGCCCCGCATTGGCTACGATTTCCGCTTCTGCCTTATGGTGCTTGGCGTTGAGTACGTTGTGGGGAACCCCTTTTTTCTTGAGCTTTTTGCTCAAGTCTTCGGAAACATCAATGGAAATTGTACCCACCAGAACCGGCTGTCCTTTTCTGTGCAGCTGGATGATTTCTTTTATGGCGGCGTCGTATTTTTCCTTCTGGGTTTTATAGATCAGGTCGGCCCGGTCTTCCCTGACCATGGGCCTGTGGGTGGGGATGACCAGTACGTCCAGGTTGTATATTTTTTTAAATTCCGGGGCTTCCGTTTCCGCCGTGCCTGTCATGCCGGAGAGCTTGTCGTACATCCTGAAATAGTTCTGGAAGGTGATGGACGCCAGGGTCTGGTTTTCATTTTCGATTTTTACCCCTTCCTTGGCTTCCAGGGCCTGGTGGAGGCCTTCGGAATAGCGTCTGCCGCTCATCAGCCGCCCGGTGAATTCGTCTACAATCACCACCTGATTGTTTTTGACAATATAGTCGGTGTCCCGCTTGAACAGGGTGTGGGCCTTGAGGGCCTGGTTCAGGTGGTGGAGAATTTCAATATTGGCAGGATCGTAAAGGTTGTCGACTTTGAGCAGGTCCTCGCCTTTGGCAATTCCATCTTCAGTGAGTGAAACACTTTTGGATTCTTCGTCAAGGGTATAGTCGATATCTTTTTTGAACCCGGGGATAATGGTATTCACCTGGGTGTAAAAATGGGTGGATTTCTCCGCCGGCCCTGAGATAATCAACGGTGTCCGTGCCTCGTCAATGAGAATGGAGTCAACCTCGTCCACGATGGCAAAGTTCAGGTTGCCCTGGGCAAGGTTTTCCCGTTCGAATTTCATGTTGTCCCGGAGATAGTCGAACCCGAATTCATTGTTTGTACCGTAGGTGATATCTGACGCATAGGCCACTTTCCGTTCCTGGTCATCCATATCATGGAGGATAACGCCCACAGAGAGTCCCAAAAAGTTATAGATTTTGGCCATCCAGTCCGCGTCCCTTTTGGCCAGGTAATCGTTTACCGTAACGATGTGCACCCCTTTGCCGGCCAAGGCGTTCAGATAGGCGGGCAGGGTGGACATCAGGGTCTTGCCCTCACCGGTTTTCATTTCGGCGATGGTGCCGTTATGCAGGGCTATGCCGCCGATGAGCTGGACATCAAAATGGCGCATGCCCAGGATTCGCACCGACGCTTCCCGGACCAGGGCAAAGGCTTCTGGAAGGATGTCATTTAAGGTTTCACCCTTGGAGACTCTTTCTTTGAATTCTTCTGTTTTTGCAGCCATGTCCTGGTCGGACAAGGCCTGCATGTCGGGTTCAAGTGCGTTGATCTGGTCAATAATCGGTTGAATTTTTTTCAGGATCCGGTCATTGCTGGAGCCGAATATCTTAGTGAATAGCTTGAATACCATTGAGCCTTACCTATTAGTCAGTATTTTAGTCGTTATCCGGGTTAATTCGTGTACCAAAAATTTTGTCTGTACAACATATAAGCATTATTCCAAGAAATAAAATAAAAAAATTAATTTTATTCTTGCCGCCCGGAATCGGGAACTGGGGCAGGATTGGAATACACTGTGGGGGTGGGGATTAATTAAGGATATATTTCAGGGGGTTCACCGGCGCACCGTTGATGCGCACTTCATAGTGGAGATGGGGCCCGGTACTCTGGCCTGTATTTCCCAACGTTGCAATGACGTCCCCGCGTTTTACTTTCTGTCCTCTTTTGACAAGAATCTCTTTGAGGTGGGCATACCGGGTGGCCTTGCCGTAACCGTGGTCAATGGTGACCAAATTGCCGTAGTACATTTTTCTGTCTGCATAGGTGACTTTACCATTGGCCGTGGCAATTATTTTAGTGCCCTTGCGGTTGGAAATATCAAGGCCGGAGTGGAAGTCCTTTTTCCCAGTAAACGGAGATTTCCGGTATCCGAATCTGGACGTAATCCAGCCGTTCACCGGTTTAATGGATGGGGTGGCGGCCAAGATATTCTTTTTCTTTTCGAGTTTGTCAATCAGATCGTTGAAGTCCAGTTTCTTTTTGTCGGCCGCATTTTGTACCTGTGCCACCTGCTGATGCATTTCCCGGATCAGGGTGTTGTGGCGGGTTTCAAGGGAAATATCATGGAGCAGGTCATTTTCAGGGATGCCGCCGATGCCGATGAGGCCGGAGGAGTTGCCGGTTTTTTCAATGTCGGCGATGAGTCTGACCTGGTCTTCAAGGCGTACCAGGCTGCGGACCTGGCCCTTGAGCGTTTCGATATCTTTGGCAAAGGTCTGAACCTGACGGCGCTGGTTTCTCAGCTCCTCTTTCTGGAGGGCGATGGTTCTGCCCAGGCTGGCATTGTCAAAGGATTTCTTTTTTAAAAGGTAGTAATCGTGTCCTATATAGGAAAGTGCTGCGCCAAATCCCAGGAAAAGCAATGCCATGGCGGCCGCCACGGGTTTGCGCAGGGAAAATTCTTTGATGTCGGAACTGTCACCGGCGTGAAACCATATTTTAATTCTATTTTTCATCTCCACTCTCTTATAAATGAAATCCAGCGCATGTCAAGTGATTTCACCTTTTAATAGGGTTTTGGGCAGGATTTCTCGGAGATTCGCCGTTGGAGTAGTCGGTGAAACCCGGAATCCCCAAATGCTCACTCTGTTAAATGTTCTACCAGGGTGTGATCCTCTCCCGCCAGGGCTTGTTCAATGATCTGTCCGATGATCGCCCAGTCCCCTCCGGCCAGGCCTGCCCCGATTTTCGGGTATCCGAAACGTTTGCCGGAAAAGTCTCCTTTCAGCTGGGTGAACAACAATTCGATGGCTTGATAATCGGCCAGTACGCCATCCCCTTCATAGTGAAACTGGGTATACCCGTTGACCACTACCAGGGGGCAGGCCCGGTTGTTGATCAGTGCCCAAGAGTAATGCCCCAGTTTTTGGCGGTCTCCGGCCGGTGTTTCCCTGTCAGCCTGCCAGGCCTTTGGGAAGGTTCCCCGAATCTGGCGGGCAATACCTGCATCCATTGCGCAGAAACAGTTGCAGCCATGAATGATGACATCAAATTCCCCTGCCTGGGCCAGCTTAATTAGGTCTCCCTTAATGCGTTTCATAATTGTCGTTTTTTATGGGTGGTTTATAAATTAATTTTCATTGGTGGAAGTTGTTGCAAAAAGCGTTCCGTTAGAATTTCTGGCATTGACGGTGCGGTAAGCGCCAGTATGGCGATACCAGGGAAAGAAAATTATGAAAGGAATGAAAAAAAATTGACATGGCCCGTTGGTGTTATGACGCATCAAGGCAATTGGTGGGATATGGTGTTATTTAATATGTGTGACGAAATAACATCAGGGCTGCAGTTGAAAACGCGCAGCCCCTTAATCATTATCCTTTCCATCAGTGGAGGATCTGGCTGAGGAAAAATTTTGTCCGTTCATGCTCTGGATTTTCAAAAAAGTCCACAGGATTGTTTTCTTCCAGGATCATTCCCTCATCCATGAGCAGCACCCGCTGGGCAACGGTTTTGGCAAAACCCATCTCATGGGTGACAACGATCATGGTCATCCCTTCGTCACTGAGCTGTACCATCACGTCAAGGACCTCTTTGACCATTTCTGGATCCAGCGCGGAGGTGGGCTCGTCAAAGAGCATGACCTTGGGTTTCATGCACAGGCTTCTGGCAATGGCCACCCGTTGCTGCTGGCCGCCGGAGAGCTGGCCTGGAAATTTTTTAGCCTGCTCGGCGATCTTCACCTTTTCAAGGTAGAACATGGCGGTGTCCTCGGCCTCTTTTTTCGGGGTCTTTCTGACCCACACCGGTCCAAGGGTCAGATTCTGGAGAATGGTGAGGTGGGGGAAAAGGTTAAAGTGCTGGAAAACCATGCCCACTTCTGTTCTGATTTTTTCGATATTTTTCAGGTTGTTGGTCAACTCAACGCCGTCCACGATGATTTGCCCTTTCTGGTGTTCCTCAAGCCGGTTGATGCAACGGATCAATGTGGATTTGCCAGAACCGGAGGGGCCGCAGATGACAATTTTTTCCTGCCGTTTTACTGCCAGGTTGATGTTCTTTAATACATGAAAATCACCGTACCATTTATTCAGGCCGCTGATTTGGATAATATTATCGTTGTCTTCAGTCATTTTTGTTTATAATTTCCTTTAGTTGAAATTTGAACCTCAAGTGGTTAGCAGGCCCTTGCCTATCTCTGGTCGGTATCCAGTTCGCGTTCGAGTTTACGTGAGAAATTTGACATTGAAAAGCATCCCAGAAAATACATCAAAGCCACAAAGAGATACATTTCCGTTGAAAATCCCATCCATTCAGGATTCTGAATCACTGTTTTGGAGGTAAGCAAAAAATCGTATAGTGCAATTATGACCACCAGAGAGGTGTCCTTGAACGCCGAGACCAGTACGCTGACCGTCGGCGGAATCACTATTTTCAGGGCCTGGGGAAGAATAATCAGGCGCATGGTCTGCACGTAGTTGAGCCCCAGCGAGTCGGCCGCCTCATACTGGCCTGAGGACATGCCCTGTAACCCGCCCCTCACCACCTCTGCCACATAGGCCGCAGTAAATAGAATGATGGCCATCTGCGCCCTGAGGATGGTATTGATGGTAACCCCTTCGGGCAGGAACAGTGGAAATATGATGGATGACATGAACAGCAGCGAAATCAGTGGCACACCCCGTATCATTTCGATATAGGTGATGGAAAGATACCGGATCATGGGCATGTGTGATGTCCTCCCCAGTGCCAGGATGACACCCAGGGGATAGGCTGCCGTCAGCCCGAATACCGACAGCAGCAGGGTCAGGGGAAGCCCCCCCCATTTCATGCTGTCCACCGCTGTGAGCCCAAGTATGCCGCCTTTCATGAGGATACCCATGGCAATCAGCCCGCCGACCCATCCGTAGGCCAGGGCTTTTCCCCAGTATTTCCGGTTGTTGGAGAAAAAGAGAAGGACAAAAAGCATCATCATGGCGGTAAAGGGGCGCCAATGCAGGTCATGGGGGTAAAAACCGAAAATAACGAAGCGCAGGTTTTTGGCGACCACAGCCCAGCAGGCGCCATCTCCGGATTTACAGGCTGCAGAAGTGCCGAACCAGGAGGCGTCTATCACTGCCCATTTGAGAAAAGGCGGCAGGAATTTGATTAAAAATCCCAGTACCACAATGGTTAGAATGGAGTTAAATACGCCGTTAAACAGGTTTTCCTTTAGCCATCCCACGAGGCCCCTCCGGTTGGCAGGGGGACGCAGGCGTTTAATATATTCATGGTCTATGGGGATGACAGCCATATTATCTTTCCACTAATTTTGATTTTTTATTATACCAGTTCATGAACAGGGAGGTGGATAGGCTGAAGATGAGATAGCATCCCATGATCAGGGCCACCCCCTCAATGGACTGCCCGGTGATATTAATGGTGGTGTTGGCCACAGAGACGAAATCGGGGTATCCGATGGCAATGGCCAGAGAGGAGTTCTTTGTCAGGTTAAGCATCTGGCTGGTCAGGGGCGGAATGATGACCCGCAGCGCCTGGGGCAGGATCACCAGATTGAGGATATGTCCTTTTTTAAGCCCGATGGACATGGCTGCCTCGGTCTGCCCCCGGCTGACGGCTTGAATTCCGGCCCGGACCGCTTCGGCCACAAAGGCGGAGGTATAGATGACAAGTCCCAGCAGCAGGGCGATGAACTCAGGTGAGAGCATGAGTCCTCCCCTGAAATTAAATCCCTTGAGCACAGGGACATCCATCTGGGTGGGGGCACCGAAAAAGAGCCAGACCAAAAGCGGCAGCCCAAGGGCGGTCCCCGCAGATGCCCAGAGTACGGGGAAATCTTTTCCCGTATTTTCCTTTCTGATTCTTGCCCATCTGCCGATGAGCCAGGCCAGGACAAGGCCGGCAATGAGTGCCATGAGCATGTACTTGTGGGCGGGGTGGGCCGCAGGAATGCCCATGGCCATCCCCCGGTTGCAGATAAACAGCCCTGGCAGGGGATTCAATGCGCCACGGGGGGAGGGAAATGATTCATAAAAAAGGGCATACCAGAAGAAAAGTTGAAGCAGCACCGGTATATTCTGCATGACTTCAATATAGATGGTGGCCATTTTCTGGACCAGCCAGTTGGTGGAGAGGCGGGCCACACCTACAAATACACCGATGACCAGGCAGAGGACAATGCCGATAAAGCTCACCTTCAGGGTGTTGAGCGCACCTACCACCAGTGCCCTGCCATAGGAGTCGGCTGCGGAATATTGGATTACGCTTTCACCGATTTCAAAGGCGGCTTCCTTATCAAGGAATCCGAATCCCGATGCAATGTTCTGCTTTTCCAGGTTGACCAGGGTGTTGCTCACCAGATACCAGGCCAGTAGCCCCACCATTAAGAAGGTGAGCACCTGGTAGCCGATGGCCCGCTTATCAGGGTCCAGCCAGAACGGCACTTTTTCTTCTGAAATGCTCTTTTTCATATTTCTTTGTTTTCCGGTTTCAGGTGTTCGGTTTGAAGTTGTCCGGATGAAGGGCGGCACCTGCCTGGGGCAGGCGCCGCCGATAAGTTCAGATCAGGCATCTATGCCGGGTTTTTATACCAGGCAGTTATGCCGGGCAGCAAACTATCTGATGGGAGACGCATACATAAGCCCGCCTTTGGTCCACAGGTCGTTGAGGCCGCGTTCAAGGGCAAGGGCTGTTTTGGGGCCGATATTCCGTTCAAAGATTTCGCCGTAGTTGCCCACCTGTTTGATGATGTTGTAGGCCCATTTGTCATCAATGCCCATCTGGGCGCCCATACCCGGGGTCACGCCCAGGAAGCGTTTAATTCCGGGATTTGTTGATTTGAGCATCTGGTCGATGTTTTTGGAGGTGATGCCGAATTCCTCGGCTTGGATCATGGCCATCACGGTCCAGTTGACAATATCGTACCACTGATCGTCGCCATGACGGACAACAGGGCAGAGGGGTTCTTTGGAAATAACTTCGGGCAGCAGCTCATAATCGGCCGGGTTGGGGGCTACGGATCTCTGTGCGGCGAGCTGGGAAACGTCTGAGGTCAGCACATCGCAGCGGCCTGCAAAAAAGGCCTTGTTCAGTTCTGCTGTATTTTCAATGACAACCGGGGACCATTTCATGCCGTTGGTTCTAAAGTAATCGGCGGCATTCATTTCCGTTGTGGTGCCGGGAAGGACACAGACAGTTGCCCCGTCCAGTTCTTTGGCGCTTTTTACCCCAAGCTTTTTAGGGATGAGAAAGCCCTGGCCGTCGTAATAGTTCGGCTGGACGAAATTCAACCCTGATTTGGTCTCCCTGGACAGGGTCTGGGTGGTATTTCTGCACAACACGTCGATTTCCTTGGACTGGAGGGCGGGCAGACGCTGAACCGCTGTCAGAGATGCGAATTTAACCTTGGAGGCATCGCCGAATACGGCTGCGGCTACTGCTTTCGCAGTGTCCACATCAATTCCCTTCCACTCGCCCTTGTCATCGGGCATGCTGAATCCGAATACATTGCCGTTGACGCCGGCTTTTATATATCCGCGTTTTTTTACTTCATCCAGGGTGTTGGCCCAAGCCAAGGATGTCATAGCCAGAATGGTGATGCAACTGATTAAAATTTTGAACAATTTCATAGATACTCCCCTCCTGCAGTAAAAAGTTAAACACGTGATGTAGATTACGAAAACCTTCGTCAGTATTAGCACAACGCAGTAATAATTCAAGGAAATTTACAGTTCAAAGAAAAAATTTGCCCAAAGCCCACATGGGAAATGAAATGGTAAAAAAAATGTAAATAGAGTACCGGTGGTTGAATATGATTCCGCCGCCCGGTAAGACAGAGTCCATGTGTATCTATGGAAAAATATTCCGGGAACCGGTGAATGCCATTTCCCACGGTGCCGGCGCCGTGGGTGCTGTGGTCGCCCTGACCCTGATGGTGGTGTTTGCTGCTTTGCGGGCCGATGTCTGGCATGTGGTTTCCTTTTCAGTCTTCGGTGCCACCATGATTCTCATGTATACGTCCAGCTTCCTTTACCACGCCCTGAAAATTTCTGAAAAGGCGCTGCTGGTTTTCCGCCGCATCGACCACATCATGATTTTCATGGTGATTGCCGGGTCCTATACCCCGCTTTGCCTGGTGCCGCTGAGGGGGCCCTGGGGGTGGAGCCTTTTCGGAACGGTGTGGGGAATCGCCGTCGCCGGCATCTTCCTCAAGATTTTTTTCATCACCGCTCCAAGATGGGTGTCCACTTTCATTTACCTGATGATGGGGTGGCTGTGTATGGTGGCGGTGTATCCCCTGGTCAAGACGTTGGTCCCCATGGCCTTGTTCTGGCTGGCCCTGGGGGGACTTTTTTACAGTGTGGGCGCTGTGGTCTACGCTTTAAAGCGGCCCAATCCCCTTCCGGGTGTGTTCGGGTTCCATGAGATTTGGCACTGCTTCGTGATTCTGGGATCCGCCTGCCATTTCTGGCTGTCTTTCAGGTATTTGATGTATATCTGAACCCTGTGTTTTTTCTTTTCTTGTCTTTTGATTGATTCTTTGCAAAACTTCCGGGCCTAGGGTGGTGTTTTAGCTTTTTCGTGATTACGTTACCCTTATGCGAGACCCTGGAGATGATCCGGCGATACCATTGGGAGATGACCATGAAGATATGCAGCTCAAGGAATATAACGGACCACAGTCACCTGAATCTGGTTTCAGTGGATTATTTGGACCGGAACGGAACCGGAAAAAAATGGATTTACGCCTCCAGGGGAAAAGAGTCCCGGCCCGATGCCGTTGTTGTGGTTCCCTTTCATAAAGCGGAGGATAAACTTGTGCTTATCCGGGAATTCAGAGTTCCCCTGGGCGGTTATCAATACGGATTCCCTGCCGGCCTGGTGGATGCCGGGGAAGGTGTGGATACGGCGGGACGCAGGGAATTATACGAGGAAACAGGGCTAAAGGTCACCAAGGTACTTCGCCAAAGCCCGCCTATATTTTCGTCCTCGGGCATGACCGATGAAAGCATCTGTCTTTTATATGTGGAATGTGACGGCCGCCCGGACACCCATCACAATGAGGCATCGGAAGAGATAGACGTCGTGATGCTTTCCCCCCAAGAGGCGAAAGCGCTTCTGCAGCAGCAGGATTACTTATTTGATGTGAAATCCTGGATTGTACTGGACCGGTTTGCCGCCACCGGCTGTGTCCTCTGATGGGGATGGCATAGGGATTGATATGTTTTCCAATTTTATATATGTGCTGATCGCCCTGGTGATATACACCACCGCTGACCTGCTTGAAAAACCAGAGACGGTTGGACTCACCGGGCTCTATGCAAGCTTGGCCCTGGGACTGGCCTTTGCCCTGGTCTGCAACTTTTCTTTCAGACGGCTGGCCAGAAGCAGGGGGGCTGTTTCCATGGCCGGTATTGACCGGCAGGTGAACAGGACCATCACCCGGCTTTCGGTTGCGGCCCTCATCCTTTTTGGGGCGAATATTTATATTTATCGCCTCAATCATCTCGTAGGGGAATTTTTCCTGTTTCAATGGATTCCGACATTGGAGGCCCTAATTTTTTTAGGGCTTTTTATGGGGTATCTGATTTTGATCTGGAATGCGGCCTATAAAATTCAAAGGCGGTATTTTCCGGGTAACCTTACTAAAAAGGCCTTTATTTTTTCCAATATCGCCTTTTCCCTGCCCGCACTGCTACCCTGGTGCGGCATCTCTCTGCTGGCGGATCTTCTGGTGGCACTCCCCTTTGAGTCAGTCCGAAATTTCTTAAACACCACCACCGGCGAGCTTATTTATATCATTGTGTTTTTAACGGCTGTGTCTGTTTTCGGCCCCGTGCTGATCCAGCGGCTCTGGCGCTGCAGGCCTTTACCGCCCGGGGAGGCCAGGGCGCGGATTGAGGAAACCTGCCGCCGGGCGAAGCTGAAGTACAATAATATTTTGAAATGGGAGTTGTTCGGTGGGGCCATGATTACAGCCGGGGTCATGGGGATTGTGGGGCGGTTCAGGTACATCCTGGTCACCCCGGCGCTGCTCAATTCTCTGGATGACGATGAAATAGAAGGGGTGATCCTCCATGAGATCGGCCATGTCCGGTACCATCACATGCTTTTTTATCTGATGTTTTTTGCCGGATTCATTGCCTGCAATTTTGTTTTTTTTGAACCCCTTTTTCTCATGCTCTATGTGGCCCAGCCCGTTTACCTGGTTTTTGAATTTATCGGTATACCCAAGGAAACCGGTCATGCTGCCACCGTTTGCGCCGGAATGATAGGGGTGTTCCTTTTATATTTCAGGCTGATTTTCGGGTTGTTTATGCGTAATTTTGAACGCCAGGCCGATCTCCATGTGTTCAATTTTCAGCCCGGACCCTCTGCATTGATTTCCACTTTTTATAAAATCGCCTCCCTGAGTCGCCAGTCCATTGATAAGCCCAATTGGCACCATTTCAGCATTGGGGAGCGTATCCGGTTCCTTGAGCAATGCAGGAATAATCCGGGCCTGGTGGTGCGGCACCACGCCCGGGTCAGGAGAATGATACTGGCCTACCTGTTGATTGCGGCAGCGTTGTTTTCCACAGGGTACAGCATCAGCTACGGAAGCCTGAAACAGCCCTTCGGGCGGTATATTGCCGGAAAGGTCCTGTCCAGGGAGCTGGCGCTTGATCCTGAAAATTCAGATCTGTATGTATTGGTGGGGACTACTACTATAACGACAACCTCTATGATAAAGCCCTGGATGCCTATGAGAATGTCCTCAGGATTGATCCCCACAATGTCCATGCCCTCAATAATCTGGCCTGGCTGTTGGCCACCTGCCCTGAAACTTCCCTGAGGGAACCGGTTCGTGCTTTGGCGCTGGCGGAGCGTGCCTTGGAACAAGAAGAGGAAGCCTTTATCCTGGATACCTATGCCGAAGCCCTGTTTTTGAATGGACGGAGAGCAGAGGCCCTGGAGGCCGCCCGTCGGGCTGTGGCGGGTGCCAAAGAAAAGCAGGCCTATTACCGGGACCAGGTTCGCCGGTTTGAGGACGCCCTCCAAAGGGAGGGTGTGCAGAATTTTAAAGACTAATGCCCACAGGCAGAAATGCCATGCCGGTCATTTTAACCACTTCCTTGATGATCCTGTCCCCCCGGCTTTCTGCAATCAGCGCCATGGTATCCTGAAGGGAAATCAGTTTACCGAAAAGGCGTTCGAAACTAAGGTTCTGAACCGGGCCGTCACAGGTGTTCGTGGTCAGGTAGAGGCTGCCGTCGAGGCGGTGCCGGGTCTTGAGCCGCCATACAAGGATCTCAATGTTCCGGGCGGCGTTGTACAGGTTCTGGGCATCCAGAAAATCCAGCATATACAGGTCGCATTTGCCGTTGTATGCGGTATTAATCATGGTGTATAGCCCGTACATCACCGCATAGACGCGGTCGCCGGTGTATTCCGGTTCAAAGCCGAGCAGGATGGCATCGGTGCCCTGTTTCTGGTCGATTTCGGTGTCCGGGGGCAGGGGCGGGCATTGAAAAATCCTGGCGACCCTGGAATCAATGGTGGCACCCTGGGTTTTGGCAAGCTCCGCTGAATTCATTTTATACAGCTTGCGGGTAAGGGCTTTTAGGAGTGTCAGGGTCTGCCGGATGTGGATATCAGATATCTGGTTGACGTCGCTTTTGGCCAGGGTGCCGACATTAAAGTCCTTTGAGACACACCCGGCCGCTGCGAAAGATAAACAGATAAGAACAATATATGCTGTATGTCTAAGACGCTTTTGCAGATTTCAGCTCTTCGATTCCCTGGTGCATGGTTTTAACGGCCAGCTGAATACAGTGGTGCTTTTTTTCCGGGATATTTTGGAGGGCATTGAATACATCTCCGTCATTAACGCTCAGGGCCTGGTCCAGGGTTTTGCCTTTAACCAGATCCACCGAGGCCATTGCCGCAGAGATGGCGCCTGCGCATCCTGTGATTTCATAGCGAACGTCTTCAATCGTATCGTTTTCATTAACCTTTATATAAATCTTCATGGTGTCCCCGCAGGAGCCAATTTTGGTTGACACCTGGTCTGCATTTTCAATACAGCCCATATATTTTTTTTCAAGATAATAATCAATGGCCGGGTTTGCATAGCCGGCATCTGACAGCATTTTACGTTCTGCATCCATTGTTGTAATTTCAGTGACCACTTAAAAATCCCTCATTATACAGCCCTAACCAAAACAAAAATATCTTACCGGGCATGGAATAAAATATTTTACGGTTCTTATGTTTAATAACCTTCCTAAAATAAGGTATTTCTTTTTTATGTCAAGGGAAATGAAACCAGGAAGCAAAAGAAGGGCAAAAAGATACCGGTAAAGGGTGGTTGACGATGGCGGCAGCTGCGAATTGAATGTTTAAAAACGTTGTTCGCCGTTAAAATTGAGATTTTCGGAGTCCAATCCCCGGAATGGTGCAAATAGTACTTGTGATTATAGTTTGTTATGGTATGCTGGTTTTTACCATCTGATTAGTCAGCCCTTAACAGTTAAAAGTTGTAGCTTTAATTATACCATTTTCATTGTCACCTTGGCTAAAGGAGATCAGGTTATGAAAGAGTTGATTAAGTTTATCGCACAGGCACTGGTTGATGACCCCGAACAAGTGGATGTACAAGAGATTAAAGCCCAGCAGACTCTGGTTCTTGAACTCAGGGTTGCCAAAGAAGACCTGGGAAAGGTAATCGGAAAAAAAGGGCGGACCGCCCAGGCCATGAGAACCATCCTGTCCTGCGCTTCAGCCAAGGAACAGAAACGGGTTATCCTGGAGATCGTCGAATAGGAACCGGTATCCGGTCAGATTATGTGTTCAGTTATGCAGGCACGGGTCGGTGCTGAGCCTGACCGCCGCCCATGTCTGCCTGATACCCCAAGAAATATCGCCAATCAAAAACTTACCGATTAAGGCCGGCTCAGTGTCGGCTTTTTTATTTGCTTCGCCTTTTTAGGCCCGGGGATCTTGCCCATGCGTACATGGGCAATTTTTTTGTCTGCAGGCAGGCGTTTGATATGATACTCAAGCTTAAAGGCCCTGGATTTTGTCATGGGCGGGCTTTGGGCCACGCAGTTAACCGGCAGTCTCGCCCGGGTGTATTTGGAGGCCCGCCCGGCATTATGCATGCGAATGCGGGCATCCAGATCCTTGGTGACACCGCAGTACAGGCTGTTATCTGAACATTGGAGCAGGTACACCAGCCATTCTTTATGGGATATTGTCAATGCCATGGGCCGTCTTGATATCATTTCGCCGGTATGCTTTCAACAAGAATTAAATGCCTTATCTTTGTCTGGCAGTGTTATCCGCATTTCGTATACCCGCAGAAATGGCAGGTCTTGCAGCCCTCTTCGTAGGCAATGGGCTGTCCGCATTCCGGGCAAAGATCGGATTTTAGGCTGTTGTATATTTTTTTCCCATTTCCTGTCTTTCCGGTTAAGTACCGCTTGGACAGAACCTTGGCAATGGCATCGGGAATGGAATGGACCAGTCCGCCGTCCTGGAACACAGCATGCTCCCCCCGGATGCCTTCGATTTGCTGAACAATCTCTTCCACCTGGATTCCCGACCTCAGTGCCAGGGAGATGAGGCGTCCGATGGCCTCGGTTTTGGCCTGGGTGGATTTACCTGATTTCCCAATGGTGGCAAACAATTCAAAGGGCCGGCCTTTGTATTCGGACACCGTCACATAGAGATAGCCCATGCCGGTTTTTATTTTTTCTGTAAATCCCTCAAGGATACCGGGCCGCTCTTTTCCGGCCGTGAGAAAATCCGTTTCCGTCTCCCGGTCGGCATCCTTGTTAACGGACAGAACCTGATCGGCCTTGCTGCCGTCCCGGTAAACTGTTACCCCCTTGCATTTTAGTTTGTAGGCCAGGTCGTAAATGAACCGCACATCCTCGGGCTGCGCTTCATTAGGCAGATTCACGGTCTTGGAAACCGCATTGTCCGTATGGCGCTGGAAAGCCGCCTGCATACTGATGTGGACTTCAGGGGCCACCTCATGGGCGGTAATAAAGATTTTTCTTAAATCCAGCGAAATGTCAGGATTCCCCTTAATGCTGCCGGTACGGGCGATTTCTTCCATCAGCGTGTCGCTGTAGAACCCTTTATCTTTTGCCGTCTGCTCAAATACCGGGTTGACTTCGGCAAGCCGGTCGTTGTCCATTACATTTCGTATGAAACTTAGGGCAAAAACCGGTTCAATGCCGCTGGAACAACCGGCAATAATGCTCAAGGTGCCGGTGGGGGCAATGGTGGTGCAGGTGGCGTTTCGCATCGGGATGCCCCTATGTTTGAAGACGCTTTTTTCGTAATTGGGGAATACGCCCCGTACGGCTGCCAGTGCCGATGAGGCGGCATGGGCTTCCTTCTTGATAAAAGACATGATCTCTTCTGCCTTATCTATGGCTTCGGGGGAATCATAGGGAATATTAAGCGCAAATAGCAGGTCGGCAAACCCCATTATGCCCAGGCCGATTTTTCGGTTTCCCCGGACCATATCCGCTATTTCCTTGATGGGATAAAGGGACATGTCAATGGTGTTGTCCAGAAAACGAACTGCGAGGTGAACGGTTTCTTTCAACCCGCGGTAGTCCACTTCAGGGTGATCGTCCGCCCGGGTAAGAAACCGGGTCAGGTTGATGGACCCCAGGTTGCAGGCTTCCATGGGGAGCAGGGGCTGTTCCCCGCAGGGGTTTGTGGATTCAATCTCTCCCAGTTCCGGTGTGGTATTCCAGCGATTGATTTCATCAAGAAAAATAATGCCGGGATCTCCGGTGGTCCAGGCCTGGAGGACGAGCTCCTCGTAAACGGCCGCAGCATTGAGCCGGCCCGAGGGCTTCTGGGTTCTGGGATCGATGAGATCGTAGTCTTCATTTTTGGACACCGCTTCCATAAAAATATCGGTGACGCCAACTGAAATATTGAAATTATTCAGTTCGTTCTTAAGGGTTTTGCAGCGGATAAAGGACATGATATCCGGATGGTCCACCCTGAGAATGGCCATATTGGCCCCCCGCCGGGTTCCTCCCTGTTTGATCTGTTCCGTGGCGGAATTAAAAATTTTCATAAAAGAAACAGGCCCCGAAGCCACTCCGCCGGTGGAGCCCACCCGGCTGTTTTCCGGCCGGAGCCGTGAAAAGGAAAAACCGGTTCCTCCTCCGGATTTATGGATGGTGGCGGCATTTTTGACCGCCTCGAAAATCCCGTCAATACTGTCTTCCACAGGCAGGACAAAGCAGGCGGCCAACTGGCCCAGGGAGCGTCCGGCATTCATCAGGGTGGGGGAATTGGGCAGAAACCTGAATTCGGTCATCATTTCGTGGAACCGTGTTTCCATTTTTTGAACCATTTCCCGGTCATCGGTTTTATCACTGTAATTATTTTCGGCCAGGGCGATATGGCCGGCCACCCGTCTGAACATCTCCTCAGGGGTTTCCATGGGGTCACCGGCATCGTTTTTTTTAAGGTATCTGCGTTCAAGTACAACCCGTGCATTTTCAGTTATAAAATCAATTGCATTGTTCTGGGAAGAGGGCATAAACAGGCTCCTATCTGGATTATTGGAATATTTTACAAAAGGAATAGTATACTATATATTGTGTGTTGTTTTTTTTCAAGCCCTATATGTGGTTTGCTGGGGCTTCCTATTGTTCTTAATTCTGTTTGGCTGTATGATATCCCGGACTGGATACTTACCCATAAGAAGAAAGGTTTTAGGTTTGGGACCGGGTCAGCAAAAAATCGATGCCCTTGAAAAAAAAATGGCGGCCCTGGGGATTCGGAAGCAGGATATCCGGGAAAAATTCATTAAAGCCTCGGGGAGGGGGGGGCAGAAACTAAATAAATCCTCCTCTGCAGTTTTTCTTGTCCATACCCCCACCGGGATATCGGTGAAAGTGGGCAAAACCCGGTCACAGCACCTGAACCGGTTTCTGGCGCTGCGCGGCCTGGTTGAAAAGATCGAAGCTCAGAAAAGCGGGGGGATGTCTCCTGAAGACCGTAAAATTGCCAAACTGAAAAAGCAGAAACAGCGGCGGAAGCGAAAATCCCTGAAAAAGAAGCGTGCAGCAGATGAAATACGGGTAACCGTCAACGGCGGCTAAATATGGATGATCTCCATTGTTGTGTCGGCAATATAGGCGGTTCCCATGCCATATGCCGTATTGAAAATTTTATCTATTTTGGCGTTGATCCTCCTGCCATCGTTACCCACGACGGAAAATCCGATTTCCCCCCATTCCAGGCTGTCGTTGCAGCCGGTTTCGGCCACTGAAACATTAAATCGGTTGGCAATGCGGGCAATCATGGATTTCATGATTTTCCGCTTTGCCTTGAGAGAATCAATGCCAAACAGCTTGATCTTTATGGTTCCCACCCCCACAACCATAGTGATCCGCCCTTTTTAAAAAGCCCCCAACTGGCAGGGCTTTATTTTTATTTCCAGTTTTTCGCAGGCCGACCCCATTTCGGTTTTGGATATTTTATGGGCTTTGGCCAGTTCCCAGCCATGGCGGCAGGAGAGACTGCCCTCTTTCTGGGTGTTGATGATATCGTCTTTCAATGGGCCGTCTACGCTGACATCCGGATCCAGGTTCTTTTTGCCGGGGCCGTAGCCGAACAGTCCCATCTGGCACCTGGCAATGCGCAGTTCCAGCAGGTCCGCCTGTATCCCCACCTGGGCCGGGTCTATCCCCAGGGATTTGGCGATTCTGTGGGCGGAGGCGCAGTCTAAGGTGCCGTCTTTGGCCGCCGCAGTGATTTTATCCGCAATTTCCGGATTCTGTTTGGCGTCGGGGTGTTTTTGTGCGTAATGCCCTCTGTCTTCATGTGCCATAATATATCCTCTATTTGACTCCTGTTTACACTTTATGTATGACCTTAATTTTATAACTTAAAACATTGACGTGATAAAGGCCTTATTTAATGATAGACCAGCTTATACCCAATAAGTTTCAGATGATTTACATTGCCTCCTGCGGGGAAGGCATCAATGCCTTCCACCTGGTGGAATCCACCCTGGTTCAATTTCCGGATTCGGATATCACCGTGGTAAAAATGCCCCATATCAGAACAGAAAGCCAGGTGGACGAACTTATCGACAAGGTAAAAGATATTGAAAGCCTCATTGTTCATACCATTGTGAATGCCCAGCTTCGCAAGTACCTTACCCGCAAGGGGCTTGAGAACCACATTGTGACCATCGATCTTATGGGGCCCATTATTTCAAAAATAGAAACCTTTCTCGACCAGCCCCCCCTTGAAACCCCGGGCCTCTACCGGGAAATCCACCAGGTGGATCTCCAGCAAGTTTCTGCCATCGATTTTGCCCTGGCCCATGACGACGGCCTCAATCCCGACTCCCTCACCGATTCGGAAATTGTTTTGGTCGGGCTGTCCAGGGCAGGAAAAACCCCATTGTCCATGTACATGGGGGTCATGGGGTGGAAAGTGGCCAATATCCCCTATGTGCCGGGAGTGCCCATGCCCATGACCCTGGACCATGTGGACCGGCGTCGTGTGATTGCGCTGAATATCAACTGCGAGCAGCTTTTGGCCCACAGGAAAATGCGCCAGGAAAGCCTTGGTGCAAATGATATCTACGCCTATTCCGGCCGGGAGGAAATCGAAGAAGAAATCCGCAATGCACAGCGGTACTATATTACCAAGGGTTTTTCCATGATCAACGTCAGCAACAAGCCCATTGAGACCAGTGCGGAAGAGATTGCTGAGATGATCACCCGGCGGTTTAAGGCGGACGCCCATTTCCCGAGTTAAGAAAAAAGAGGGGCGGCGCCTGGCAGAGCGGTGCCCGCTTGACCACCGAAAAATGAGGGGGATCAGCGCTGGGATATTATTTGACGTAGAGGCTGGGGATCTTGGATATGGATTTAAACCTGTGATTCAGATTCATCAGGCTTTCGGCATTTCCGATGGCAAAGAATCCCCTGGGGCGGACGCACCCGTAGAGCTTGTTTACCACTTTTTCGCTGGTGGGCAGATCAAAATAGATCATTACGTTTCTGCATGAAATCGCATCAAACAGGTCTGAAGACGGCGGGTCGGTGACAAGGTTGAACCGCTCAAAAACAACCCTGGAGGCAATTTCTTTTTTGACCCGGACAAAGCCCTTGTATTTGCCCGAGCCCTTTTGGAAATACCGGTGGAGCAGGGGCAGGGGGACGTTTTTGAGTTTGTCATTCCTGTAAATTCCCCGGTTTGCCGTGGCCAGGACCGAGTGGGAAATGTCCGTGGCCTTGATGGAAAAGTCAAGGCCAAGGGCAGCCATCTGAACCGCTATGGAATAGGGTTCATCACCGGTGGAGCAGGCGGCGCACCAGATTTTGAATTCCCGCCTCCGTGCATCGGGTTCCGCCGCCAGCTGGCTGACAATATGGGATATGCTCTTGTTTTCCCTGAAAAAAAAAGAGTGGTTGGTGGTGACCGTGTCAATGAACTCGATCACCTCATGTTCACTGTTACGCAGGTAGGCAAGGTATTCCCCAAAGGATTTTTTAGTCACCCTCATCCGTTTGGCAATTTTGGATTTTAATAACTCAAGTTTGCCTTCGTGCAGGTTGATTCCGGATATGGCATATACCATCTGCTGTAATTCACTGAACTCTTTCTTTGAGAGAAGTATGGAATTCATGGAGAAATCATAATATAAAGCGCCAATGGATGTAAATAGAAAAACAATGGGAAAGCAGGGCAGGGCAGGAGGCGCTCAAGACGGGCCCAACAGGGTTGATCGGAGAGAGTCGGCGGATTTCTGGGCCAGGCTTTTTATCTGGGTGAATTATCTGGCCTGGGCCGGCCTCATGGTGTTTTTACTGGTATTTCACAGGGCACAGCCCGAATTCGAAACCTTTTTCGACAAGTTTTACCAGCTGAATCTGCGTACCTACTGGGACAAAACCTTTATTCGGTACCTGGTTTACATTGCCGGGGCCGGACTGGCTGCCACCACGGCCGGTTTAGGTCTATCTCTTTTCAGGGCGCGCCGGCATACAGACCATAGGAAACCCATTGTTATTTTGGGTGTTCTTTATTTGATACTCATTATCCTTTCATGGCTGCTGCTTTAAAATTTGCGCCCGGGCCGTTAAGAAAGAGGCAATAGCTGCCGATAATCTGATAGACGCAAATTTTTACCGGGAAAACCCATGAGACTGATTTATCTGCTTTTGACTGTATTTTTTCTAATGAGTACATCTCCATGTCCGGCCAGGGACTTCATGGTGACCTTTGTGGAGGAAAACTATAAAGAGACCGAGGTCCCTTTTTCACACCGTCCAAAGATTTATCATACCCTTCAAGTCCGATCCGATGCCGGCCCCAAGCTGCTGATACTTTCCGGCGACTCCCAGGAATACCGCAAGTGGTTGAGACAGTATATTTCCAGGGACAAACGTTTCATGGTCCAGGTGCCGGATGAAAAAAACGACGATTTTGTGGGGTCCCGTGTATTTAAGATAGAGGTTACCCGGGTCCATCCTTTTAACGGGAAAAAGTGGACGCCGGGCACAGGGGAGCAAAAAGGAACTAAAACAAAGGAAAAACCCAAGCAGATACGTACCATTTTCGGTAACCAGAATGTCATGGTCATTGACAGGAACATGAAGCGGAGCGGTTTGATTGCCTCGGTGATTACACGCATGGGGTATAACGCCATGGTATCAAGGGACGGCGGACAGGCCCTGGAGGTGTTCAAGGTTCAGCCGGAAAAATTTAAGATGATCATCACCAATCATGACATCCAGGGCATGGCAGCAGATCAGTTCATCGACAATCTGCTTAAAATTGACTATCAGATCCCCATCCTGGTTGAAACCGGGTACAATAATGATCCGCTCAAGGAGCGATTCCTGTCCAAGTTTTCAGGTGCCGGCAGCGTGACAATCAAGCCGGTGGTTCTGGACGATCTGCAAAAAACCATCAATCAATTGGTCAAGCCTGTGAAGGTAAACGGATAATATGCAGCCCCTGAAATTGATTTCCATTGGGATACTTCTGATGCTGGCCTGTACCGGCCCGGTCAAGGCGGAAGATAATGAGTATGACAAATATGCGGCCGGCTTTAAAAATTTCATCACCTGCGAGCTGACCCGCACCGATGCTGCTGATCATTTCAAAGGAAAACCATTCACCATTACCATGGTCAGTCTCCATGACATCCGTCCGGAATCCGGTATGAAAATTCTATGCGGAGCGGTCCAGTGTTTTGTGGACGGCGGCTACCGGACCCTGTATGTGGCTGTGGGGGTCGAGCCGGTGGCGGGCCGGGAGAAGGTCAGTTATTACACCATAAGGAAAAAGACGTTTTCCATCCTTGCGTCTGAATTATTCCGGTTCCCGTATATGGAGCGGTGTCCCTGGACCCGGTACTGGATTGATCTGGATTAATTAGAGTATAGGACAAAAAAAATAGAACAAGAATAAGGGGCGGTTCCGGAATATATGCCGGAACCGCCTCTTTTTTTTATTTACGGCCTCTGTCGCCCCTGAAATCTAAGGGGTGAGAATTGCGGCCTGGGCCGCTGCCAGCCGGGCAATGGGCACCCGATAGGGAGAACAGGAGACATAGGTGAGTCCGGCCTTGTGGCAGAATGCCACAGATTCGGGATCTCCGCCATGTTCGCCGCAGATGCCCAGTTTGATTCCGGGCCGGGTGATTCTGCCCCGTTCTACGGCAGTTGTGATGAGGCTGCCCACGGCTTCCTGATCCAGGGTTTCAAAGGGGTCGGAGTTGAGGATGGCGTTATCGATGTAATCGTTCATGAAGGAGCCGATGTCGTCCCTGGAAAAACCGAATGTCATCTGGGTCAAATCGTTGGTGCCAAAGGAGAAAAATTCAGCGTAATCGGCCATCTTGTCAGCAATGAGGGCTGCCCTGGGAATTTCAATCATGGTGCCGAACATATGGGGGATGGCTTCCATTCCGTACTTGGCCAGGGCGTCATCATGGCATTGGGTGACGATTTTTTTTGTGAATGCCAGTTCTTTTTCATTGCAGGTTACCGGCACCATGATTTCCGGTTGGGGATTTTTGCCTTCCTGGATCAGTTCTGCACAGGCCTCGAAAATGGCCTTGACCTGCATATGGGTGATTTCAGGATAGGTAATGCCGAGCCGCACCCCCCGGTGCCCGATCATGGGGTTGGACTCCATGAGGTGTTCGCTTCTGTTTTCCACTTCTTCAATATCGATTCTCAGGGCCTCTGCGATTTCCCGCTGGTTTTCTTCGGCCTGGGGCACAAATTCATGGAGCGGGGGGTCCAGCAGCCGCATGGTTACAGGCATATTGTCCATGACCGATAGGGTGGCGCCGATTTCCTTTTTCACGAAGGGAAACAGTTCGTCCAGGGCTTCCCGGCGTTCTTCCAGGGTTTTGCTCAGAATCATCTTCCGCAGCAAAAAGAGGGGCCGGTCGGAGTCGGACCCGTAGAACATATGCTCGGTACGGAATAGTCCGATGCCTTCGGCACCGAATTCAACCGCGGTTCTGGCATCGTCCGGGGTGTCGGCATTGGTTCTGACCCCCATGGTCCTGTATTTGTCCGCGATGGCCATGAATTTCTGGAATTTGGGGTTTTCAGACGCGTCCTTCATTTTAAGCCGCCCATCGTAAACCACCCCTTTGGTGCCGTTGAGGGTGAAGTAATCCCCTTCTTTAAACACCCGGGTACCCACCCGGAGTTCCTTGGTTTCAAAATCGATTTTCAGGGCGCCGGCCCCCACGATGCAGCATTTGCCCCAGCCCCGTGCCACAAGGGCTGCATGGGAGGTCATGCCTCCCCGGGCGGTGAGAATGGCGGCTGCGGCCCGCATGCCTTCAATGTCCTCCGGGTTGGTTTCCTCCCGGACCAGAATCACTTTTTTATCGGCCTTGGCCCATCGTACCGCATCTTCAGCCGTGAACACTATCTGTCCCCAGGCCCCTCCGGGACCTGCAGGCAGTCCTTCGGCGATCTGAACGGCAGAGTTCTCTTCTGCAGGGTCCACAATGGGGTGGAGCAGATCGTCCAGGATTTTGGGATCAAGGCGGCAGACCATGGTTTTTTCGTCAATGGTCCCTTCTTCCAGCATGTCCATGGCCATGTTCAGGGCCGCTGTAGCCGTGCGTTTCCCGACCCGGCATTGAAGCATGTAGAGGCGCCCCTCCTGGATGGTGAATTCAATATCCTGCATGTCACTGTAATGGGCTTCCAGCATGTTGCGGATATCAAAAAGCTGATTGTATAATTCAGGCATGGCCTCTTCCAGCGAAGGCAGGTGCTTGTTCTGGGCGTTTTTAGTGTCGTTGTTCAGGGGGTTGGGAGTCCGGATGCCGGCCACCACATCTTCGCCCTGGGCGTTGACCAGCCATTCCCCGTAAAATTTATTATCCCCAGTTGCCGGATCGCGGGTAAAGGCCACGCCTGTGGCAGAGGTGTCCCCCATATTGCCGAAAACCATGGCCTGGACATTGACGGCCGTGCCCCAGTTGTCCGGGATATGTTCGATGCGGCGGTAGGAAACGGCCCTTTTGCCGTTCCAGCTTTTAAATACGGCACCGATGGCGCCCATGAGCTGTTCCCTGGGATCGTCGGGGAAATCCACATTCAGATATTCCCGGATCCTTTTTTTAAACCGGTCGCACAGGGCTTTCATGTCCTCTGTGGTAATATCCGTGTCATTGTCATAGCCTTTGTCATTCTTGAGATTGTTCATCATCATCTCAAGGTTGAGCCGGATGCCCATGCCGTCTTCCGGTTTTATTTGTTCGGCTTTTTCCATGACCACATCGGAATACATCATGATTAGCCGGCGGTAGGCGTCGTATACAAACCATTCATTGCCGGTTTTCTGGATCAACCCCGGGATGGTGGTTGAGCACAGGCCTACATTGAGGATGGTTTCCATCATGCCGGGCATGGAGCTTCTGGCCCCGGACCGGCAGGAGATGAGCAGGGGGTTGGCAGGATCGCCGAACCCCATACCGGTTTGTTTTTCAATATTTACCATGGCGGTCATGGTTTCGGCTTCAAGGGTGTCGGGAAAATGACCGTTGAGATCAAAGTAATGGTTGCAGCACTCAGTTGAAATGGTAAAGCCGGGTGGAACCGGAAGGCCGAGTCTGGCCATTTCGGCAAGATTGGCGCCTTTGCCGCCCAGGAGATCTTTCTGGGAGGCGTCCCCATCAGTCTTTTCGGGACCGAACTCAAAAATATATTGGGTCATTTTATCCTCTATATCGATAGTAATTAAAAGGAAAGGGTTAAAAACAGTTTATTAAAGCCCAGGAAAAATCAAGTCAAGCAAAATCTTGTATTTATAATTCATCCGTCCGGTGGTATGATTCCGTTTTTACTTATTGCCGGTGTGTTGAGCGTACCGGGCAAATAACCATAAAGCGTATAGGCAGATGCTGAATATAGAATCCATATCCAAAGGCTTTGGGGACCAGATCCTGTTCGATGATACGGGGATGCAGATCAATCCCGGAGAACGTGTGGGGCTTGTGGGCCGCAACGGACACGGAAAAACCACCCTGCTCAATATGATCGCTGGGCTGGACCATCCCGACGAAGGACGAATTTCGGTTCCAAGCGGGTACCGCATGGGGGTGTTGTCCCAGCATATAAAGTTTGAAAAAAACACGGTATTGGAAGAAGCCATGATGGGGCTTCCCGAGCATGAGCGGGACCACTTCTGGAAGGCTGAAAAGATTCTGGCCGGTCTGGGATTTTCCAATACAGCCATGCAAAAGGATCCCATGGCATTTTCAGGCGGTTATCAGGTCCGCCTGAACCTGGCTAAGGTTTTGGTTTCCGAGCCGGATCTGCTCATTTTGGACGAACCCACCAACTATTTGGACATTACCTCCATAAGATGGATTTCCAGGTTTTTGATTTCCTGGCCCAGGGAAGTGCTCCTGGTGACCCATGACAGGGGGTTCATGGACAATGTGGTCACCCATGTGGTGGGCGTCCACCGAAAGAAAATGCGTAAGATCCAGGGCAACACCGAGAAATACTACCTCCAGGTTGCCCAGGATGAGGAGATCTATGAAAAAACCCGCCAGAATGAGGCCAAGCGCAAGAAGGAAATTGAGCAGTTCATTACACGGTTCCGTGCCAAGGCCCGGCTGGCCAACATGGTCCAGTCCCGGATAAAAACCCTGTCCAAACTGGAAACCAAGGACAAGCTGGCCGAGTTGAAAAATTTGGATTTCAGTTTTAACAGCCTGCCCTTTTCGGGAAAGCAGGTAATTACGGCCAAGGATCTGACCTTTGGGTATGAAAAAACGGCCCCGCTGATCCGGGACTTTTCCCTGACGGTCTATCCAGGTGACCGACTGGCCGTGATCGGAAAGAACGGTAAGGGTAAAACCACCCTGCTTAAATTGCTCAACCAGACCATGGCACCGGATGCCGGATGGATAAAAAACAATCCGGGGGTAGAACACGGCTATTTTGAGCAGACCAATGTCCAGTCCTTGAACCCTTCATTCACCATAGAAGAGGAACTGCTCCATTCCAATCCAGACACGGAACGCCAGGCGGCCAGGAATATCTGCGGCGCTATGATGTTCGAGCAGGATGCGGCGCTAAAAAAAATATCTGTTCTGTCAGGGGGGGAAAAGGCAAGGGTGATGCTGGGCAAGCTGTTGATCCGCCCGTTAAACCTTCTGCTGCTGGACGAGCCGTCAAACCATCTGGATATTGAAGCCTGTGATGCCTTTGTGGCCGCATTGAACCACTTTGAAGGGGCTGTGGTGCTGGTCACCCATAACGAAATGTTTCTCCATGCATTGGCCAACCGGCTTGTGGTGTTTAAGGAAGACGGCATTGATGTGTTTGAGGGAACCTACCAGGAATTCCTTGATAAGGAAGGATGGGAGGATGAAGGCGCATTGCCTGCAAAAAAGTCCAGGGAGCCCAAGCTGTCCAGAAAAGAACTGAAAAAGAAGAAATCCGAACTGGTGGCGGCCAAGTCCAAAAAATTGTCTCCTTTAAAAAAGGAGATTTCAAGACTGGAAGATCAAATTGAAGCCAGGGAGGAGCGGGTGGCTGCCGTGAATAGGGACTTGATGGCGGCCTCGGAACGCCAGGACGGAAACAAAATTCAGGAATTGTCCAAGGCCCTTGCAGGGCTGGAGTCTGAGATCGAGGCGTTCTTTGAGCGTCTTGAAGAGAAAAGTGAACTTGCAGAATCTGTGGAACAGGATTTTAACCGGCAAATGTCGGAATTAGAAAGGTGCTAATTAGGATGGACAAACGTACATTTACATTTTATTATGGGATTATTTTGATTGCTGTTGGTATTGGTGTGTTTTTCAGGATTCCCGAGGTCGTCAGCCAGGTGGAGACCATTGATTTTTTTAAGAATAAAATCGGTGCGGTCACCTTCTGTTTTTATTTCCTGGGTTTCCTTCTGGTACTTGCCGGCGGCATCAGGATTGTTAAAAATTACAAAAAAAAGGACCAGGATCGCTAATCCCGTGCCCCATCGCCGGGAATTACGTCGAGATTGACTATGGCTAATGGTGTAAAGACAAAAACCGGTTCCAGCCTTAAATCCACAATTAAGGACCAGTCCGGTGCCGGAAAGACCCGAATAGGTGAAATTCTGTCCAAAGAGGGGCAGATTACCAGTATCCAGCTTAATGAAGCCCTGGCGACCCATAAAAAGACCCAGGAACGCCTCTCCAGTATCCTGCTGAGCAAAGGATATATTGATCCGGATACCATTGTCAATGTGCTGGGCCGGCTCTACAATTACAGTGTTGTAAGGTTCTCCCAAATCAAGGGCGATAAGGCGGCAATGGAGGCTCTGCCCTACGAGACCGCCAAAACAGATCTGGTATTTCCCTTAAAAGTATCCGGCGATGACCTTGTGGTCGCCATGGCCGAACCAACGGATACCGAAGCGGTGGAAGCCCTGGGTAAGGCAACCGGAAAGAATATCCAGGTTAAGGTTGCCACTGAAAACGACATCATACAGTCCTACAGGGATTTCTATAAGATATCCGACGATGAATATAAGAGTTTTCTGCATTTTGAAGATGATGTGGAAGATGAAGAGCCTGTTACCTCGGTGGACGACTTTGGATCACTCGTGTCTGAGGCGGCTGAGGAAGTCGAGGTCAGTGCTGCGGACATGGATGACGGCAAGGACGAGTTCATGGCCTCGGATGCGCCCATCATCAAGCTGGTTAACGGCATTCTGACCAAGGCCATTAACGACGGGGTGTCGGATATCCACATCGAACCCTTTGAAAAGTCCTTCCAGGTACGATATCGTTTGGACGGCGGGATGTACAAGGCCATGAACCTGCCCCTGTCCATTAAAAACGCAGTCATCTCCAGGATTAAAATCCTGGCTTCCCTGGATATTGCTGAACGAAGAGTCCCCCAGGACGGGCGGATAAAGCTCAAATTCGGTAAGAAAAAATCTGTGGATTTCCGGGTGTCCACCCTGCCCACGCTCTTCGGCGAGAGTATTGTTATGCGTATTCTTGACCAGAGCGCCCTGAGCATTGATCTGACCCGGCTGGGGTTTGAGCACGGCACCTTTGAGATGCTCAAACGCTGTATCAACAGGCCCTACGGACTGCTTCTGGTTACAGGGCCCACAGGTTCGGGTAAAACAACAACCCTGTACTCCATTTTGAACCGGCTCAACAAGGATGATATAAAGATTCTTACCGCCGAAGATCCGGTGGAGTTCAACTTTAAAGGGATCAACCAGGTGCCTGTGAAAGAGGAGGTGGGCATGACCTTTGCCGCCGCCCTCAAAGCCTTTCTCCGCCAGGATCCGGATATCATCATGGTGGGCGAGATCCGGGATATTGATACCGCAGAAATCGCCATCAAAGCGGCTATGACCGGCCATCTGGTCTTTGCCACCCTTCATACCAACGACTGCCCCTCGACCATCGGCCGTCTGGCTGACATTGGTATCCCTTCCTACATGCTGGCATCTTCGGTTACCATGGTCCTCTCCCAGCGCCTGGCCCGCCGCCTTTGTCCTGAGTGCAAACAGGTGGTCACCGGCCACAATCCGCAGGACCTGGAGATGTACGGATTCAACAAGGATGAGATTGATGATCTCACCATTTACGGCCCCAAGGGCTGTGCCCATTGCAATGGTACCGGCTACAAGGGCAGGGTGGGGCTTTACGAGTTGATGGAGGTGACAGATGAGGTCGGCAAGGCCATTTCGGCGGAGGTCCCCGAAGACCAGCTTCGAAAGGTCGCCGTTTCCGAAGGCATGATCACCCTGAGGGATGCGGGGCTGGTGAAAATCAAATCCTCTGAAACCTCCCTGGACGAGGTGCTCAAGAAAACCACCATCACCAAAGAAGCACTGCCGGCCTACCTGGTGAACCCCGATGTCGAACAGTACGAGGACAAGGATGTCATCATCCGGGAAGGCAACACGGATATTGATTTTTTCAAATTGGTCCAGGGATCGGTATATGTCGTAAAGGGCGGGAAGATGATCGCCGAAATTTCACAACCCGGGGATTATTTCGGGGAAATGTCAGCCATCACCGGCGATCCCAGGTCGGCCTCCATTATCTCCAAGGGGCGGGCCAAGGTAAAACGGTTCCCCGGGGACAAGCTGGGAGAGATCATTGAAAAATATCCGGAAGTGGCACAACATCTATTCTCTGTGCTGGCAGACCGTCTCCACGCCGCAGATAAAAAGATTGTCACCATTTACAACCAGATCCGTAAACGCAAAGCCGCCAACTAGGCCGGTGGAATAGAACAGTCAAAAGAACAGAACCATCAGGCAATTGTCATTCGACGGCCTAATGGTTCTGTTTTTCGTTGTAGTACCGGTCTTTTTCGCTGTAAATACATCCGCAGTATTGTTGGCGGTACATGCCCCTGGCTTTGGATGTCTCAATTCCCTGTTTCCAGCCTTCCCTGAAATCGTGGTATATGAATTCCAGACCGTATTGCCTGCCCAGGGCTTCCCCGGTTTCAATAATGGCCCGGTGATTCTGGAATTTTGAATAGAGCAGGGTGGTGGTGAATCCTTTGAATTTTCCTTTTTTGGCCACCAGGGCTGCCGCTTTGAGGCGGGCATGGTAGCAGTACCTGCACCGGTTCTTTTCCCTGAAAGCCACGGAACGCAAGAACTCCTCCAGCTCATACCCCTTTTGCCATACCATTTTCAGCCCAACATCTTCGGCATATTCCCTCAGGGTTTCTTCCCGGCGCAGGCATTCCGTAAATGGATGAATGTTGTGGCGGTAGAAATATCCCATGACATCCATACCCTTCTCCCTTAGCACCTGGAGCGGATAAATGGTGCATGGGCCGCAGCAGGTGTGCAATAATACTTTCAATCCCGGCTCCCGAAAATTGCGGTGCCCACCCGTACCAGGGTGGCCCCTTCTTCAATGGCTACGCCAAAATCGTTGCTCATCCCCATGGAGAGGTGATCCATGGTCACATTGGACAGGTTTTCATTTTTTATATCCAGGCTGATCTGCTTTACGGCTCTGAAATAGGGCCTTGCCTCTTCCGGGTCTGTAAAAAAAGGAGGCATGCACATCAGTCCTTTGACGGATAGATTATCAAAACTGCTGATTTGCCGGGCCAGTTCAAGTGCCTCTTCGGCACCGGCCCCGGACTTGGTTTCTTCCTCGGCAATATTGATCTGGATCAGGATCTCCTGAACCTTGCCGATCTTGGCCGCCTGTTTATTGATTTCCCTGGCCCGTTTCACCTTGTCCACGGTGTGGATGAGGTCAAAGTATTTAACAGCGAATTTGGCTTTGTTGGACTGAAGGTGGCCAATAAAATGCCAGGTGGCCGCATTCCGGCCGATTTCATCTATTTTTTCCATGGCTTCCTGAATATAATTTTCACCGAAGTTCCCATGGCCGGCCTCTATTGCCTTGCGGATCAATGCGGCAGGCTTTCGTTTGCTGACCCCGATAAGGGTTATTGCATCCGGGTTTCTGCCGCAGTCTTGGGCGTGCTGCCGGATTTTCGCCTCAATGGCTTTGATATTGTTCTGAATCTGCATGGATACCGGTCCTTAAAATTGAATTACCCTGAGCTGGGCCAGGGTCTGAATCAGTTCGCAAACGGGCAGGCCCACAACATTGGAATAGGAACCTGCGATCTCCTGTACCATAAAGGACCCGATGCCTTGGATGCCGTAGCCGCCGGCCTTGTCATAGGGCTCTTGTGTGCCGGCGTACCAGAGGATTTCTTCCCGGGACAGGGGTTTGAATGTCACAATGGTTTCTACGGACTGGGTGAAGGAGATGTCTCCGGCGGGGCGGATAACGCTGAACCCGGTGAAAACCGAATGGTTTCTGCCGGAAAGTGCCGTCAGCATGGCCACCGCGTCGTTTTTGTCACGGGGTTTGCCCAGAATGGTGTTGTCTGCCACCACAATGGTGTCCGCACCAACGGTCCAGGCATTGGGGTGGTTCATTGCGATTGCTTCCGCCTTTCTGGCGGACAGGTTCTGCACATAGGCACCGGGATCCCCGTTAAAGGGGATTGATGATTCGTCAATATCCGCAGGAATGATATCGAATACCAGGCCTGCAGTCTGCATCAGTTCTTTTCTCCTGGGGGAGCCGGATGCCAATATGATTTTTTCTGTATTGATAATTTCCATGGCCCCCTATTTACCATAATTTAACTGCTAAGAACAGATGCAGCAATACCAGGAAGCTGATAAAATCCTAGGATATATGGACGATCTGCCTTTCCGGGGTGCCCGGTGGGGGATTTATGGCCGCTTATACCGGCTGGACGTTATCTGCCATGGAAGGGGGCGCACTGGTTTGAAACGGAACTGACCTTGTGGGTTGCGGGGTGATATATTATAGTGTCGAATCTTTTTGATCATGGAAGGAAGATGAGTATGCAAAAATTTATTGTCTCCGACGCCACTGAATCCGGGCAGCAGGTTCGTATTTCCGGACAGGATGCCCGCCATATCTGCAGGGTGCTCCGGTTAAAAATCGGTGATCCCCTGTCAATGACCGATGGCCGGGGCCGGGATTTTACCGGCAAAATTGACTCTGTCAGTCCGGACCGTATCGAGGTCGAAGTGGAGGAAGAAGGGCCCTCGCAATCCGAATCTGCCTTGGAACTGACCCTGTGTACGGCCATGCTGAAGCATAAAAAAATGGATGAAATTATTAAACAGGCCACCCAGCTTGGTATCACCCGGTGGATTCCTTTTTATTCAGCCCGCTCGGTCCCCCGCGCTAATCCCAAAAAGGAAAAAAGGCAGATGGAACGGTGGCAGTCAATTGCAGTGGAATCCTTGAAACAATGCCGCAGAAGCCGCCTGGTGGAAATTCTGGCCCCTGTGCCCTTTGACGAAATGCTGGATCTCGTCAAAGGCCATTCCCATAAAATCGCATTTTGGGAGGAAGGGGGGCTGCCGCTGAGCCGGATCCATTACGCTGAATCGCACAGTGCTGCCGTGCTCATCGGCCCTGAAGGCGGATTTGATGTACAGGAGATTGAAGTGGCCAACGGCAACGGCTTTGCCGCTTATTCTCTGGGGCCGAGAATCCTCCGGGCTGAAACTGCGGCCGTCTGCGCAGCCGGGATTGTCCAATATCTTTTGGGGGATATGGGAGGGGCTGAAAGAGGGTAATAATTTGCTAATTTTTTGCTTGACTTCGTTCTTTAAAAGGCATATAAATTTTGCGTTGTTTTTAAAAAGCCCAGGTAGCTCAGTCGGTAGAGCAGGGGACTGAAAATCCCCGTGTCAGCAGTTCAATTCTGTTCCTGGGCACCATCGATAAATCAAGCTTCCGGTCCATTGCCGGAAGCTTTTTTTATTTTAGGGGTGCCCCGGTCCAACCCCTATATTCTGTTGACACTTTTATCCGGCTTTGATAGATTTTCGAATCTCATAAAAACAGCGTTTACAGCTATTGAAGAGTAAAGTGAGGGAATTATGGTTCAAAACAATGATGATATTATCGAACTGACCGATTTGGTTACAGACGCGTCATCGCCGGAGGAAGACCAGGAAATAATTGAACTCACGGACATGGCCCCCTTGGATGAAACCGAGCAAGGCGAGGCGGACCAACCTGATTTCGAGGCTTTGGAGATTGAGGGCGGAGGGGAAGACGTGGAAATCGGCCCGGAGGAAGAATTAAGCCTGGACGGAGACGCCGGCACCGATGAGACATCGGAGACCCCGGTTCCCGCCCCGGCACCTGATGAGCAGATTTCCGGTGAGGATCTGTCTGCCCTGAAACGGGAAGATATTGAGGCTGCCCTGGAGCGGGTGATAGAAAAGAAATTTTCCCAGACCATTGAGACCATTCTCTTTGAGGTCATGGAAAAGGTGATTCAAAAGGAAATTGTCGATATCAAGGCTGGACTGCAAAAGGATCTTGACGACATCGGCAGGTCATAAGTCAGGCCATTATAAGGAATAATTTAAGCAGATTTAAATTATGGGGATTGATGCAATCCCCTTTTTCATTAATACGGTATAGGAGTTGGATTATGGGTTCGGATTCTCTGGATAAAGGATATGAGCCAAAAGGGATAGAAGAAAAATGGTATTCATACTGGATGGAAAACGGCTACTTTAAAGCTGAAGACAAAAGCGATAAGGAGGCTTTTTCCATTGTAATACCCCCGCCCAATGTCACGGGTGTGCTTCACATGGGCCATGCCCTGAATAACGTCATCCAGGATATCATGTGCCGGTACCGCAGACTGCTGGGGCAGAATGTACTCTGGATGCCGGGAACCGACCATGCCGGCATCGCCACCCAGAATGTGGTGGAGCGCAAACTGGCCGCCGAAGGAAAGACCCGGGACCAGCTGGGCCGCGAAGAATTTATCGAAGAGGTCTGGAGGTGGCGGGAAAAATCCGGCGGAGCCATCATTAACCAGCTCAAGCGGCTGGGCGCCTCCTGCGACTGGGACAGAGAACGGTTCACCATGGATGAAGGGTTGTCCGAGGCCGTCCGGAAAGTCTTCGTCCGCCTGTATAAGGAAGGACTGATCTACGAAGACCAGTATATTATCAACTGGTGCCCCAGGTGCCGTACAGCCCTGGCCGACCTTGAGGTGGAATACCAGGAAAAAGACGCCTACCTTTACTATATCCGCTATCCTTTCAAGGGGCAGAAGAAAGGGCTCACCGTGGCCACCACCCGGCCCGAAACCATGTTCGGGGATACGGCTGTGGCTGTCAATCCCAATGACGAGCGGTTCAAGGATATGGTGGAAACCGAGGTGGTTCTCCCCCTCACCGACCGGACCATTCCCATCATCAGAGACGATTATGTGGATACGGAATTCGGCACCGGCGCCCTTAAGGTAACCCCGGCCCATGACCCCAACGATTTCCACCTGGGGGAAAAACACGGGCTGAAAAAGCTTAAGGTCATTGACGACGGCGGCATCATGATGGACGCGGCCGGACAATTCCAGGGGATGGACCGGTTCGAATGCCGGAAAAAAGCCGTTGAGGCATTGGCCGAACAGGGGCTGCTGGAGAAGAAAGAACCCTTAAAGCACAGCGTGGGCAATTGCTACCGCTGCCACACCGACGTGGAGCCTTCCATTTCCAAACAATGGTTTGTCAAAGTCGGTCCCCTGGCTGAGAAAGCCTCTGAAGCGGTGCGGTCCGGCAGGACCAAGATCGTTCCCGATAACTGGACAAAAACCTATTTCGAATGGATGGACAATATCCGTGACTGGTGCATTTCCCGGCAGATCTGGTGGGGACACCGGATTCCGGTATGGAAATGCCCCGAGTGCAAGGCGGTGATCGTAGAAGAAACCGACCCCACTGCCTGCCCCACCTGCGGCAGCAAAGATATCGTCCAGGAAACCGACGTGCTGGACACCTGGTTCTCCTCGGCGCTCTGGCCCTTTTCCACCATGGGCTGGCCAGAAAATACAGATTTGCTCAAAACCTTTTACCCCACCAATGTGCTGGTTACCGGGTTTGACATCCTCTTTTTCTGGGTGGCCCGGATGATGATGATGGGTATCCATTTCATGGATGAGGTCCCCTTTGACGACGTTTATATCCATGCCCTGGTCCGTGATGAACACGGCAAGAAAATGTCCAAGTCCAAGGGCAATGTCATCGACCCCCTGAAGGTCATCGACGAATACGGGGCAGATGCATTCCGGTTCACCCTGGCTGCCTTTGCCGCCCAGGGCAGGGATGTGAAAATGTCCGAGTCAAGGGTGGAAGGCTACCGCCATTTTGTGAACAAACTCTGGAACGCTGCCCGGTTCGCCCTCATGCACATCACTGAAGCGGATACCGTTATTGACCGGGAAAAACTCTCCCTGTCGGAACGCTGGATCCTGTCCAGGTCTGCGGCCACTGCAAAGGCGGTGAAAGAAGGCATTGAAAACTACAAATTCAATGAAGCCGCCTCGGCCGCATACCAGTTTGTATGGCATGAATTCTGCGACTGGTTCCTGGAAACAGCCAAACCTGCCCTTTACGAGAAAGAAGGCACGGTACGCAGGGAATCCACCCGGGCGGTTCTTGCCGGTGTGCTTGAAGACATTCTGGTCATTCTCCATCCTTTCATGCCCTTTGTGACCGAGGAAATCTACAATATTCTTCCGGCCACCCAAGGTTCGGTTATGAAAGCCTCCTACCCATACAGCGAGGAAAGATACAAGACTGACCGGGATGCGGATGCTGAAAAACAGATGGAGTTCATTTTCGGCCTGATCTCCGGTATCCGGAATATCAGAAGCGAGATGAATATCCAGCCCTCCATGAAAATCAAAGTGCTGGCCAATACAGAGGATGAACAGGAAAAATTGCTCATTGCCGAAAACAAATCTGTGATTGCCAACCTGGCCACCCTTGAAAGCCTGTACTTCTGCGACGCAGACAACCTGCCCTCCAGTGCGGCCACCTCGGTCACAGGGAATACCACCTGTTTTGTTTCCCTGGAAGGGGTGATTGATTTTGAGAAAGAAATCAAACGCCTGGAAAAAGAGCTGGAAAAGAATACCAAAGAACTGATGGGGATCCAGAAGCGGCTGAACAATGATTCTTTTCTGGAGAAAGCGCCCGAAGCCGTCATCGACAAGGTCAAGGCCCAGCACGCTGAACTCCAGGAAAAACAGGATAAAATTTCCGCCAACCTGGACCGGATCAGGGAGATGAGCTAACACGATTTCCGATCCAATTGACTTGTCCTGCCGGAAGCAATTTCCGGCAGGACACTAGCATAAGGAAAATATCATGGACATGGTCGACCAGATTGTCCGGCTTGCCCTGTTTGAAGATACAGGCCTTGGCGACATCACCACAGAAAGCATTCTGCCCGAATCCCGTAAGGGCCGCGGGATTATTGTGGCCAAAGAGGATTTTATTCTGGCCGGTGTCGATGTGGCCTGCCGAACCTTCAGGGAAGTGGATGCGGGCCTTGAATGCATCCCGAGGTACAAGGACGGACAATCTGTCGCCAGCGGAGAGGTGGTCCTTGAGGTCCGGGGAGATCTGGCGTCCCAGCTGAAAGGGGAACGGACTGCGCTTAATTTCCTACAGCGCCTCTCCGGTATTGCCACCCATACCCGCAGGTTTGTGGATACCCTGGATAATCCAAATGTACGCCTCGTTGACACCCGCAAAACCACCCCGGGCTGGCGGGCCCTTGAAAAGGATGCGGTCCGGGCCGGAGGGGGCTTCAACCACCGGTTTGCCCTTTACGACGGGATTCTGATTAAGGATAACCACATTGCCGTGGCCGGTTCCATAGAGGTGGCGGTGGCTCTTGTGCGGGCCAGAACCTCCCATCTCATGAAAATCGAGGTGGAGGTCTCAAATATGGAAGAGGTGGACCAGGCTCTGGCCGCAGATGTGGATGTGATCATGCTGGACAATATGGACCTTGAGTCCATGACAGCCGCCGTTGAAAGGATAAAGGGCCGCGCCGTTGTTGAAGCCTCGGGCAATGTGTCACTGGCTACCCTTAAATCCATCGCAGCCACAGGGGTTGATGTTATTTCGTGCGGTGCGCTCACCCATCAGGCCAGATCCGTCGACCTGAGCATGCGCATCAATACGGAGTAAAACGAATTAATCAGAGTAGGTGAGTTTGTTACGCCCTGTCTGCTTGGATTTATACAGGGCTTTATCCGTCCGTTTGATGAAATCGGTAAAGTCTTCCCCTTCTTTGAGTTCTGCGGCGCCGATACTCACGGTGACCGAACGGGTCTGGCCATTATCCGGCGTAAATACCTCTTTGGCAATGTTGTCTTTTATCCTGGCACCCACCACGCAGGCCTTTTTCAGGCCGGTTTCAGGAAGGATCACGGCAAACTCCTCCCCGCCGTACCGATAGGCCGTATCCATGGACCGCAGGCAGGAGGATATGATTCTTCCAATCCCCATGAGCACCTTGTCCCCTTCAAGATGGCCCCAGGTGTCATTGTAATTTTTAAAAAAATCAATATCCAGAATCAGCAGGGAAAGGGCCCTGGAATACCGGTCATACCGTTTGATTTCCTGTTTAATCTGGTGGAAGAACTGCCGGGAATTGTACAGGCCGGTGAGGGCGTCGGTGATGGCCAGCTGTTCCATCTCTGCCAGCAGTTTGGCCCGTTCCCGTTTGAAAGCCGTCTCCCGGAGCACCCGTTTGATCCTCAGATCCAGTTCTTCAAATCTGAAAGGCTTGAAAATAAAATCACTGGCCCCTGCTTTGATGGCTTCTTCATAAGAATAATCTGCGGAATACCCGGTCATGACCATGACATCGATATCGTAATCGGTTTTAATCACCCGGGTCAGTTCCAGCCCGTCCATGCCCTGCATCATGATGTCGGTGAGCACCACGTCGGCCTCGAAGGTCTTGAGGATTTCAATGGCCTCCTGTGCATTTTCTGCACTCCTGACATTATAGGAAAGCAGTTTTAGGTATTCTTCCACTGATTCTTTAATGGCGAGGTCATCATCGACGATCAGAATGGCGTGGGCCATATTATTCTCCGGATAACGGGTTGATGGATGCACCCGATCTTGACACTCCCGGGTACAATTGATATTTATACAGATTCAAAATTAGCCAGATACAAGATATTTGTCAACTCTTAGTTTGGAGCCCAATTGAAAGTCAACCATAACAATATTAGAAATTTTTCCATCATTGCCCATATTGACCATGGAAAATCCACCCTGTCCGACAGGCTTATCCAATTGTCCGGGATTATCGAAGACCGGGATATGAAAGACCAGATCCTGGACTCCATGGATATTGAGCGGGAGCGGGGCATTACCATCAAATCCCAGACCGTTTCCCTGCCCTATACGGCCGAGGACGGAACCGAGTACCTGCTCAACCTCATTGACACCCCGGGGCATGTGGATTTCTCCTACGAAGTCTCCAGGGCCCTCGCCTCTTGCGAAGGGGCGCTTATCCTGGCCGACGCCAGCCAGGGGGTTGAAGCCCAGACCCTGGCCAACCTCTACCTGGCCATGGAGCACGACCTTGAAATCCTGCCCGTGATAAATAAGATTGATTTGCCGTCGGCTGAAATCGACTGGGTCAAGGATCAGATCGAAGAAGACCTGGGATTGGACTCGGATACGGCCCTGCTGGTTTCAGCGAAGACTGGACTGGGAGTTGACAAAGTATTCCAGGCCATCGTTGAGGGGATACCCGCACCCGATGTACAGGATACCGGAAAGTTCAAGGCTTTGATTTTTGATTCCCATTACGATGCTTTCAGGGGCACCATCGTCCATTTTCGGATTTTCGAAGGGGATATTAAAAAGGGTGACAAGATCCAGTTCATGTCCAACAATGCCGAGTATAAGATCGAAGAGGTGGGGCTGTTCCAGATCAAACGCAATCCCCAGGACCGGTTGACGGCCGGCCAGGTGGGCTATTTCATTGCCGGGATCAAAACCATATCCGATGTGAAAATCGGTGACACCGTGACCATGCCCGATAAAAAGTGTGAAACCCCCCTGGGCGGATTCCGGGAGCCCACCCCCGTGGTTTTTTCATCCATGTACCCCGTGGCATCGGACGATTATGAGGAACTCTCCGAAGCTCTGGAAAAACTCAAACTTAACGATGCCTCCCTGATCTATGAAAAAGACGCCTCCGTTGCCCTGGGATTCGGCTACCGATGCGGGTTTCTTGGGCTGCTGCACCTGGAAGTGGTGCAGGAGCGGCTGGAACGGGAGTATAATATCTCCCTGATCCTTACTTCCCCCTCGGTGCAGTATGAAATCACCTATACCAACGGCGATGTCAAAATCATTGACAACCCCACCGAATACCCGGATCCCATGGAGATCACCCGTGTAAGGGAACCCTTTATCAACGCCTCCATCATCGTGCCGGACAAATACATGGGCAATGTGATGCAGGTCTGCCATGAATTCAGGGGGGTGAGCACCAACTACCAATATCTTACCTCCAACCGCATGGAGATGAAATTCACCCTTCCCCTGGCCGAGGTGGTCTATGAGTTCTATGACCGGCTTAAAAGCGTTACCCAGGGGTACGGGTCCTTTGATTATGAGATTGCCGGATACCAGGAGACCGACCTGGTCAAGCTGGACTTCCTCATCAACGCAGAGCGGGTGGATGCCCTGTCCATGCTCATCCACCGGGACAAGGCCGAAGCCAAGGCCCGGGCGGCCTGTAAAAAACTGAGGGAGGAGATTCCCCGCCAGCAGTTTAAAATTCCCATCCAGGGGGCCATCGGCGGAAAGATTATTTCCAGGGAGACCATTTCGGCCTTTAGAAAAGATGTGACCGCCAAGTGTTACGGCGGAGATATTTCAAGAAAGCGCAAGCTCCTGGAAAAGCAGAAAAAAGGAAAAAAACGGATGAAAATGGTGGGATCGGTTGAAATTCCACAGTCCGCCTTTCTTTCCGTTCTTAAGACCGATTAGTTTTGAGGACGCCTTTAATCGGCTTTTTCTATTTTTTCAAGGCGGTATCTTAAGGTGGCCCGGGACAATCCAAGGAGCCGGGCCGCCTTGGAAACATTGTCCCCCGTCTGTTCCATGGCATACCGGATGCAGCGATTCTCAACGGATTCAAGGGTCATCCCGTGTTCCGAAATCATCAAAGGAATGATCCGCTCCAGGGTGATGTCTTCCATGGGCAGCGCCTGGGAGCGGTTGAGAATGAGATGCTGTTCCAGTATTTGTTCACCGTTGCACAGGATCATGGCCCGCTCCAGAACATTTTTCAGTTCACGGATATTGCCCTGCCAGCCATAGGCCAGCAGTTTTTCCACTCCCCTCTCCGAAAGGGAGGGGGGTCTTTTGCCGAAGGCCTTTGAGAATTCACGGATAAAATGGGCGCAGAGGTCAGGAATATCTTCCTTGCGTTCCCTCAAAGGCGGAATATGGATGGGAAATACATTGATCCGGTAATACAGGTCCTGTCTGAATTTCTTTTTCCCCACCATTCTCCACAGATCCTTATTGGTGGCGGCAATGATCCGAACATCGGCGGTGATGGTCTTGTTGCCCCCCAGCCGTTCGAATTCCTGGGTTTCCAGGATGCGCAGGAACTTGGCCTGGATCTCCAGGGCCATATCTCCGATTTCATCCAGAAACAGGGTCCCTCCGGAGGCCAGTTCGAATTTCCCCTTCTGCTGTTTGTGCGCCCCGGTGAACGCCCCTTTTTCGTAACCGAATAATTCGGCTTCAAGCAGGTTGGAGGGAATGGCGGCACAATTGACCGTGGAAAAAGGTCCGGATGAGCGGGGGGAATTCATATGGGTGGCCCGGCTTAGCAGTTCCTTGCCCGTGCCGCTTTCTCCGGTGATGAGCACCGAGGTGTCCGTATGGGATACGGAGCCGGCAAGTTCCAGTACGTCGCAGATTTTTTTGGAGGTGCCCACAATGTTTTTAAAGGTATACTGGTCTTCGATTTCCTGTCTCAGGAGCCGCACCTCCCGGGTAAGCCGGCTGATTTTTAAGGCCTTTTTCACCGACTCCCTCAGGGTCTCTTCCTTAAAGGGTTTGGTCACATAGTCAAAGGCCCCTTTCCGAATGGCTTTTACGGCATTTTCGATGGATCCGTAGGCGGTGATGACAATGACCGGAATCTCCGGGTCCTTGTCTTTTACATGGGAGAGTACCGCCATCCCGCCGCCCCGGGGCAGTTTCAAGTCCGTGATCACCAGATGGATGGTCTGGCTGTCAAATATATCCAGGGCATCTTCCCCGTTATCCGCTTCGTGGATGGTCAGGTCCAGGTCCGAAAGCTGCATGGCAATGACCTGCCGCATCCGGGGTTCGTCTTCAATCAATAATATCTGTGCCGCCATTGGGGCTGTCCTCTTTCAAGCTCGGGAAAACCAGGGTGAAACAGGTCCCTTTTCCCGGTGTGCTGGTACATGATATCTCTGCCGAATGGCTTTCCGTGATCTGGTTCACCACAGAAAGCCCCAGGCCGATCCCCTTGTCCCTGAAACTGACAAAGGGGTCGAATATTTTTTCAATTTCTGTCTGGCCGATGCCGCAGCCGCGGTCCTCAACCGCGACAATGGTAGTATCTTCAGCGCCCCGGGTCAAGTTAACGGATACGGAACCGCCTTTGGGCATGGCCTGAACCGCGTTGAGCAGCAAGTTGTAAAAGACTTGTCGAAGCTGATCGGCGTCCCCGCTGATTTCTGCCTGTTCCATATCTGTGTTGAATGTATACCCTTTGGGGCCGTATTGGACCTTGAAGCCGTCAAGGATCTCACCCATCAGCAGGGTAAGGTCCATGGGCCGGAACCTTGGGGACGGGGGTTTGGCAAAATCAAGAAAAGCGGTAAGGGTGTTGTTCAGCCGTTCCACCTCATCCATGATGAACAAGGCCGCTTTTTCCCGCATTTCCAGTGGGCGGTCCGGGTTGGCCACCACCTGGGCCGCCCCCTGGATGATGCCCAAAGGATTTTTAATTTCATGGGCGATGCCGGCGGTCATCTGCCCGACCGCAGCAAGCTTTTCGCTGCGGGCAAGCTCCTTATAGGTCCGTTCAAGTTCCGTTGAACTGGTTTTCAGTGAGGCGGCCATACGGTTGAAGGCCGAGGCCAGGGCCGCAGCAATATCGGGGTCCCGGATATCGACTTTATGATCCAGGTCTCCGCTGGAAATCCGTTCGATCCCCTGTTTGAGCCGGGCCATGGGGCGGACAATATTCAGGGCAATGAGATAGGAAAGCAGGGACGCCAGAAAGATACCGCCGAAGACAAGGCCGATCATGTTCCGCCGCACTTCGGATACATTTTCGAAAAGGTCGGAAACGGGCAGGGTGACGCCGACCACCCAGCGGCTGTCCGGATAATCTGCGTAAGCCGTGAAATACTGGCGGTCCTGGTAGCTTGTCATGGCGAATTTTTTTCCAGGGGACTCATCTGACAGGGCCTGGGGCGGGGCCATGTCCTGGTAGACCTGCCGGAGCAGATCGGCCCGGAAGGGGTTGCGGGGGGAGCGTACCAGGGCGGGATGAGCAATGACCCGCCCGGTCTCCCGGTCAAACATATAGGCCACCCCCCGGCTGCCGATTTTTATGGTTCCCAGGAATTTTGAAAAAGATGAAATATCAATGTCAATCCCGCAGACGGCCTGCAGTTTCCGGTCTGCATCGTAAATGGGCACGGACACGGTGATTCCGGGTTTTTGGGTGGAGGCAAACAGGTAGACCTTTGTCCAGTGGACCCCCAGGCTGGTCAGTGCCCCCTGGTACCAGGGCCGGATTCTGGGATCAAAGGTGGCGTGGACCTCGGGTATCTGGGCGGGAGACATGAGAAACCTTCCGGTCTCATCCCCGAAATTGATATTGAAAAATTCTGGATGTTCCCGCCGGAACAATTGAAAATACCTTAAAATCTCATTGTCATCGGTCATGTCAATGAGTCCCTGTTCAAACAGGGATTTGATCAGCTGAACATTATAGGTATGGTGGGATAGAAAGGCTTCCACCCGTTTGGATATCTGGTCTGCAGATCCGATGGCGAACGCCTGCATCTGGTGCTCAATGATCCGGGTCGCCTGGATAAAACAAAAATACCCGGTGCCCGGGATGACCAGGATGATGATCAGAATCAGGGCTGAAAAAATCCTGAGGCGGAAGGAATGCATCAGCCTGTACGGCAGCAGGTTCATTGAACGGCTTCCAGGGCCAGGGCTGATATCTCCCTGGAGAGGTAAGGGTTGGCAGTGTTCCGGGCCGCCCAGGCAGATGCCTTTTCAACTAGGGAGACCCCAGGGCCGGGCCGTGTCAACATATGTTTCAGGGCAAATCCGGTTTCCATGCTGGAAAAGAATCGGTCATAGAGCATATCAACGGCCTTAAGGGCCTCCTCTTCCGATCCCGGATGGCGCACCAGTTCCAGCAGGGCGACCTGGGCCCAGTATTTTACGGGGGCAGATTGTTTGATTGTGGGAAATTCCTCGGGCCTGGCCAGGTTCACCCAGGGTTCCGGAGGGGAAAGGTTCATGGGCACGGAGGAAAAATCCCGGACAATGGCCCTGAAATGGCGGCGTCCGGTTTCAGTACTTCCGGTCTGCCCGTCCAGAGCAGGATGGCAGAGGGTGGTATGGATCCAGCCCAGGTACCAATGGGTTTTGGCAACGACATCATCCATATCCGGATAGGCCTTGAGCACTGCTTTGAAGTCATTTGCCGCCTTGAGGATATCAATGGGTTTTGCAAAGCGGTAGTCGGGTTCCAGGTGGAGATAAGCCAACCCCAGGGCGGCATGGCCGCATTCCAACCGGTTTTCAGGAAAGAGTGCGGCCACGGCCCTTAAGGCGGCGCTTTTTCTTTTTTTATCCTCAAATACCGATGCGGCGTAATTCAGCTGTCCGGCTGCCGTTGAGAATCTGGGAATTTTAATGCCGTCCTGAATGATTTCGGGGATTTCATTTCCGGCGGAAGAGTGCCTCTTCTCCTGGGTACAGCCCTGGAGCCCTAAAGACAGGAGCAGGGCAAGCAGGCATAAAACTGCCGGCGGAAAGAAGCCTTTTCCTGCCGGGAAATCAGATTTCAGCCAGGATGTTCCCGAAAAGGATGGCACGTTCCCAGAGGCTTGCCTTTTGTATGTATTCGTCTTCGCTATGGTCTTTTTCCCCTGCAGGCCCTAAACCGTCAATGACGGGAATGCCCTGTTCGGCAATAATATTGGCATCGGATACCCCTTGCCGGAGTTCCGGCTGCACAGGGGTTCCCAATTCTTGGGCCAGATTTTGGATTTTGTCAAATAATTCCTGATTGCCCTGGGTCTGGGGCATGGGGGGGCGGCCGGATCTTACCGCCATTGTTGCGGCGGTGCCCGGGATGGTGCAGGTGGCCACAATTTCATCAAGCCTCTGTCTGACGCTGTCTGCATCTTCAGGGGTCAGGAATCTGAAATCCAGCCTGGCTGTGGCATGGTCGGGTACGGTGTTGGGGCCGATGCCGCCGCTTATTGTTCCCACATTGGCGGAGATGCCTTTTTCCGGCCGGTTCATGGCCTCGATGGCAATTGCTTTATGGGCGAATTCAAGGATGGCCGATGCCTTGTCGGCGCCGGCAAAGGCGGCATGGCCGGCCTTGCCGGTAAGGGTCAGTTCTGCGGAGAGGTTTCCCTTGCGGCCGGTGACAATCTCATTGTTCATCCCGCCTGCTTCCAGCACATAGGCCAGGCGGGAGTGGCGGGCTTCGTCCGCAATAAGCCCCCTTGAGGTGGGGGAACCGATCTCTTCATCGCTGTTAAAGACAAAGGTAACGGGCAGGGTTTTGAGCAGGCCCGTAGCCACCAGTGCCCGCAATGCAAATATTCCCACCACAAGCCCGCCTTTCATGTCGGCCACCCCAGGGCCGTAGCACTTGGTCTCATCTTCCCTGTACCAGTTAAATGGGGAGTCCTCAGGAAAAACTGTATCCATGTGCCCGGTGATGAGGATCTGGCCTTTGGGGGTCCGGGCGGCGGCCGGCGACCGTGCAATGAGGTGGTTGCCAAGCTCTGCCTGCTCGCAGAATTCACAGGAAAATCCCATATCCGTCATCACCCTGGAAATGTGGCGGCCCACCCGGTCCACCCCGGCCTTGTTTCTGGAGTAGCTCTGGATAAGAACCAGCTCTTCCATGAGTTTAAAGAGTTCGGGCCTGTGCCTGTCGATGTAGCTTGAAATATCTGAAATCATTTATCTGCCTACAAATTTAATAAAGCCTTCTGAAATAAAGGGCCCCCGGTGGTTGATCCAACCGCCGGGGGCAATGATGGGGTGAACTTAATTTTTGCTGAATGCAAAATTTTCGTTGTTGTAAATGGCCGGATCTGCATCGGGATACTTGACCACTTCACCGTTCCAGGGCTTTTTCATGATCACGTCTCCGGCCTCATGGCCCTGAACATTGCTTTTGTGCAGGGGGATTTTGCCCCCGGCCGTGGCAATGTATCTGGGCACGGCATCGCCGGAGATATTGCCGTACATGCTTTCCACAATCTCCCTTCCCCTTTCCACCGGTACCCTGAAATGAATGAACTGGGGGTTTCTGTAGGAGCAGTTGAAGATGTAGTAGGGCCTTACATAGTTTTCCTGGATGGTTTCGCACAGCTTCCACATTTTGGTGCGGGTATCGTTGATGCCCCGCAGGAGTACGGCCTGGTTAAGTACGGCAAAAACATTTTTTGAAATGTTTTTAAAGGCCAGGCCCGAGGCCGGGGTCATTTCCTGGGCCGTGTTGATCTGGGTGACCACCCGGACGGGTTTTCTCTCGTTGGAGGCGGCCAGGATATCCAGCAGTTCGCTGTCCACCCGCTGGGGGGCGGTGACGGGGATCCGGGTGCCCAGGCGCTTTAGCTTGACGTGGTCAATCTCGTCCAGGGCCGTAAGGATTTTGTTCAGGATTTTGTTGGGCAGGACAAAGGAATCCCCGCCGGTGACCAGAACGTCCCTGATCCGTTCGTTCTTCCGGATGTAGTCCAGGGCCTCTTCATAGGCCTGGTCCGTATAGATCCGGTCTTTTTTGCCGATATGGGCCAGGCGCAGGCAGTGGGTGCAGTACATGGCGCACATATTGGTGGCCTTGATGGTCACCACCCTGGGGTAAAACTGGTCAATGAGGCGGGCAGGGGAGTGGTCAGCGGCAACCGGGGGGATTTCCACACCCACATTGTCCACCATTTCACCGGTGGGAACGGACTGGAGCAGCACCGGATCGTTGGCGGTCACCGTCTGGATCAGGCTTGCGTAATAGGGGGTCAGCCGCATGCGGTAGTCTTTTGTCACCCGGGTGACTTCCTGGATCACCTTCTCGGGCAGGTCAATGATTTTGGACAGGTCCTCTACCGTATCAATGCAGTTTTTAATCTGGCCGGAATAGGAGTTCCAGTCCGCATCGCTCATCTTCAGGTATTTTTTGATCCGGGCCTGGTTTTCCTGGATCTTGTCCCAGAGTTCAAAGCCAGAGGGGGCTTCCTCGGTTTTTGCGTTCAGATACTGGTCCACCCGTGCAATGGCCTCTTCAACGATGGGCAGGGCCCTATATACCCGGCCGCCCACTGAAACGGAATGTTCGTCAATGGCTTCATGCTTTCTGGCGATGGGGGCCAGGTCTTCCCGGGTCAGCCCGAAGGCTGCCGGTGAGATATTGTTTTGGTTTTTGAGCTGGTTCAGTTTAGAGAATAGGGCGACAATGGGGGCGGTCAGTTCCTGGGAGGCTGCCGCCCGGACCAGGTCGTCGATTTCTGCTTTGAGGCCGGGATCACCGGTGCCGGTGTCCCCGTCAAAAAGGTGGTCAAAGAAATTTAAGGTAAAGGTGTCAAGGGATTTATCCTTGCATGTGGCAGACATTTTAATTCTCCGTTTCTATTTGTGTGGTAAAGGTCAGCTCAATCATTTTGCGGGCCTGGGTAATTCCCTGGTCCACGCTCCCATGATCCTGGCCCACGGCGACAACCCGTGCAAGAAACGCACCTTCTGCCAGCACGAAATTGGTGCCGATATGCTCAAGGATCAAATAGTCTTTTTTCAACCGGCCCTTGGCCACGTTTTCAAATGTTTCCTGTTCCCGGGTCTGCTGGGGAATGTAGGTCTCTGTACACACGGGCTGGTGGATTTTATAGTTATAGGTGCCCCAGTGTACCGGCGGGGCCAGTGGATTCATTTCCACGGCGTTGGCCGGAAAGTGGCCTTCGATCACCGCCCATAGTTCCAGTTCAGGCAGGTTGGGGGCATCCGGGGGCAGGGCCTGGTCCAGGGTGCAGCAAAATTCAAGGGTGGTGCCCTGTTTTCTTGCGTTGATTTCCAGGAACCGGATTTCTCCTTCCCCGGTGATGATATAATCGCAGCCAAATATGCCGCGGTATCCCTGACCGGCAAGCCAGTGTCCCACGGTGCGGGTATACTCCATCATTTCACGGGTCTGGTCCGGGGTGGCGGTGGAGGGAAAGGTGGACCCGGTAAAGCGGTTGCCGTCTTCAATGCGCTGGTCCGCCACTCCGGCGATGAAAACATCCTCCTCGCCGGCAACAACGGCCAGGACCGTTGGGTCCAGGGTGTGGGGCATGAACCGGGAAATGATGTAGGAGGTCTCCTCCCCGTTGAATTTGTCCTCAATGTCCTTCCGGCAGGCGGCCACGGTGGAGTTGATGCCGGCAGCGGAGTATTCCTTGGTCACAAATATGCCGTCGGTCCACTGGTCCCAGAGCCGGTCGGTGGCCGAGATGAGGGCGCCGTAGGAACTGCAGAGTTCAAAGTCAACCACCGGCACCATCTGTCCGAGTTCGGACATCTGCAGGGTTTTATTATTGGCCCTGGCGGCGATTTCCTTATCCGGCCCCAGAATAGTGACCCCCTGGATCTCATCAAGGGTCATCTCCGGAATGCTTTCGTACATGTTGATAAACAGGCCGGACTGGCGCCTTAGAATCTGTTTGATCAGGGAAATCACCTTGGGGGTTTGTGATACGGCCGTCACGAACTGCCTGGCGTTGATCCGGCAGCTTTTTTTCAGGACGCACTCTCCTTTGGTTTTTTCCACAAGGGGGTTGATGACGATGAGGTTGTCATAGTTGTATTGTTCCAGAACGTCGGGAACAATGGCGATAAATTGGAAGGGACGGTTAAAATAGCGGGTCAGGGCTTTGTTTAAAAAGTGATTCAGCCCGTAGTTTTTCAATTCCCCGATGTAGAGGAAATAATCTTTATCCTCGTCCAGCCGGAAATTGGAAAAATGTATGACAGACATTTTTCACATCCTGATTATTCATGGGTTTTAGGTTGCCTGGCAGGTGTTTGCCTTTCCGTTAAAGGTTTTTTAGGTCTCTGTTTGGTGCAGATAAGCTAAAAAAAATGGAATGTCAAGACAAAAAGAAAGGGGAAATTTTTCATTTACAAATCCCGGCCAAAAAGATAGATTTCACCTGGTGGCGGGGCATCCGGCAGCTATGGAAAATGATGAAAACCACCAAATTGATGAAATGCTCAATTTTGCTTCTTGATCGGTTTCTAATGCCCGTCCCGGGGAAAATCCGGTCCCGACCGCTGATAAAGATTGATGATTTCATCAATTCTTAACCATAAAACTTTAAAAAATTATTGGAAAAACGACTGGCACGGGAATTGCTGATTGCTGTAGTCGTCGGTTTGATCTGTTGTAAAGAATCACAGGCATGCACAAGATACAAAATTACTATTGTAATTTAGCCAGCATAAAAAATAGCGTTACGTAAACAAAGAAAGGAGGGAAAAGGGTAACTTGCTATAGATTTTTAATTAGCATTTATTAAAAAACATTAATTTTAAACATTATTTGGAGGTTAGGATGAAAAAACTATTAGTTCTTGGTATTGCAGCATTTTTCGGTATGGTTCTTTTTCTGGGGTCCGCCCCTGTACAGGCCGCTGATCAGACCTTTGTCACCATCGGCACAGGCGGCGTCACAGGCGTATACTACCCCACCGGCGGCGCCATTGCCCGCCTGGTCAATAAGGGAAGAAAAGAACACGGCATTCGCTGCTCCGTTGAAAGTACCGGCGGTTCCGTTTACAATTTGAATACCATCGCAGCCGGCGAACTGGACATGGGCGTCGCCCAGTCAGACTGGCAGTACCATGCGTACAACGGCACCAGCAAATTCGCAGACAAGGGCCCCAACAAGGACCTCAGAGCCATATTCAGCGTTCATCCCGAACCCTTCACTGTTGTCGCAAGGGCCGATTCTGGCATTAAAAATTTCATGGACCTTAAGGGCAAACGGGTGAACATCGGAAACCCTGGTTCCGGACAGCGCGGGACAATGGAAGTTCTCATGGGTGCTTTGGGATGGACCAAAGCCGACTTTAAACTGGCCTCTGAACTGAAGCCTGCCGAAATGTCCAAAGCCTTGTGCGACAACAAGATTGACGCCTATGTTTACACGGTGGGGCATCCCTCCGGCGCCATCAAAGAAGCCACCACCTCCTGCGACTCCGTGCTTGTCAATGTGGACGGTCCCGTGGTTGACAAATTGGTAAATCAGTACAGCTACTATCGTAAAGCCACCATCCCCGGCGGCATGTACCGCGGCACAGATGCCGACATCAACACCTTTGGTGTGGGCGCAACCTTTGTTTCCTCAGCCAAGGTGCCTGCGAATGTGATTTATCATGTCGTAAAATCCGTTTTCGAGAATTTTGACCAGTTCAAAAAACTCCATCCTGCTTTTGCCAATCTCAAAAAGGAAGAAATGGTTAAAGCCGGTCTCTCGGCTCCCCTCCATGACGGCGCCGTTAAGTACTACAAAGAAGCCGGCCTGATGTAATCCAGGGAACGGTTGAACATTGAAAGTGCACGGTCCCGCAAGCGGACCGTGCACTTTAGTTTTACCTTTGAGCAATACCTTTTTCCCATGGAGGAATCGTCATAATGACCGAAGTTAATGAAAATGCATCATCCCGGGATGAATTGCAGGAGATGATCGCCGAGACAGATACGGGTGCCCGTAATCCCGTTGGCGCGATTCCTAAGAATGTTTTATTTTTTATACCCTTGGCATGGACCCTTTTCCAGTTATGGTACGCGTCACCCCTGCCGTTTATTTTTAATATCCTGGTATTTAATTCATCGGAGGCCCGGGCAATTCATCTGGCCTTTGCCATGTTTTTAGCCTTTACCGCCTATCCCACATTCAAATCCTCGCCAAGAGATTATATACCGCTCCAGGACTGGATTGTGGCGTTTATCGCTGCCTTTTGTGCGGCGTATTTATTTTTATTCTACGCCGAATTGTCGGAACGGCCCGGCGCTCCGGTCACCATGGACTTGGTGGTGTCGGTCATTGGCATGATTATGCTGCTGGAAGCCACCCGGCGGGCGCTGGGGCCGCCTTTGATGGTGGTGGCAACGGTCTTTCTTATTTATACCTTTGCCGGCCCCTACATGCCGGATGTCATTGCCCATAAAGGGGCCAGCCTGTCCAAGGGAATGTCCCACTACTGGCTTTCCACCGAGGGGGTCTACGGCGTGGCCCTTGGGGTGTCAACGGGCATGGTCTTTATGTTCGTTTTGTTCGGTTCCCTGCTCGAATCTGCAGGGGCGGGGAATTATTTTATCCGGACGGCCTTTGCCGGGCTGGGCCATATGCGCGGCGGTCCCGCCAAGGCCGCGGTTGTTTCCTCGGGCTTGACCGGCCTGGTCTCCGGTTCCTCCATCGCCAACGTGGTCACCACCGGCACCTTTACCATTCCCTTGATGAGAAAAGTCGGGTTTCCGGCTGAAAAGGCCGGGGCCGTAGAGGTGGCCGCATCCACCAACGGCCAGCTCACGCCGCCGGTTATGGGGGCGGCCGCCTTCCTAATGGTCGAATATGTGGGCATTTCCTATGTGGAGGTCATCAAGCATGCCTTTCTTCCGGCCATCATTTCCTATATCGCCCTGGTCTATATCGTTCATCTGGAAGCCTGTAAAATTGGGCTCAAGGGCATGGAACGGCCGGCAACCAAAACCCTGGCCCAAAAGCTGCTCTCCTTTGTCATGGGGCTGCTCGTCGTTATTATCATCGGCGGGGCGACCTATTACGGCCTGGGATGGATCAAGGGGGTGGCCGGAAAGGCAACCATTTACGTGGTGACCCTGCTGCTCATGGCCGCTTACCTGGTCCTGGTCTGGATTGCCTGCCGGGTGCCGGAACTGGAACTCACCCATGAAATCAAAGAATTGCCGGACCTCGGGCCAACGGCACAGGCCGGTTACTATTTTCTGCTTCCCATCGTGGTTCTCATGTGGTGCCTTACGGTGGAGCGGCTCTCTCCGTCTCTGTCCGCATACTGGGCCACGGTGCTTCTGATTTTCATCGTGCTGACCCAGCGGCCCTTGAAAGGATTTTTCAGGAAGAGCAACGCCCCGGAATTCTCCTTTAAACTGGGGTGGGACAATCTGATCGAAGGTCTGGTGTCAGGCGCCCGGAATATGATCGGTATCGGCGTGGCCACGGCGGCCGCCGGCATTGTTGTGGGCACGGTGACCCTCACGGGCATCGGCCTGGTCATGACCGAGTTCGTGGAATTCATCTCCGGCGGTAACCTCATGCTCATCCTGTTCTTTACCGCAGGCATCAGTCTGCTGCTGGGCATGGGACTGCCCACCACGGCCAACTATATTGTCGTATCCACACTGATGGCTCCGGTGATCGTGGAACTGGGCGCCCAGAACGGGCTGATCGTTCCCCTGGTGGCCGTCCACCTGTTTGTATTCTATTTCGGCATCCTGGCCGATGATACGCCGCCGGTCGGGCTGGCTGCCTTTGCGGCCGCCGGCATCTCGGGCGGCGATCCGATCCGAACGGGTATCCAGGGCTTTACCTACGATATCCGTACCGCCATTTTGCCCTTTTTGTTCATTTTTAACACCGAGCTGCTTATGATCGGCATCGGCACCTGGTTTCACCTGATTATCGTCATTGTGGCCGCTGTCATCGCCATGCTTATTTTTGCCGCCGCCACCCAGGGATACTGGATTACCAAGAGCAAGTTCTACGAAACCATCGCGCTGCTTCTTGTGGCCTTTACCCTGTTCCGTCCAGGGTTCTGGTGGGACCAGATTTATCCGCCATTTGACGAGCGGCCCGGCACGGAACTGGTCCAGATCGTAGAAAAAGTGGAGCCCGGAAAAATGCTCCGGCTACAGATCAAAGGGGAGTCCATGGACGGGGAGCCCTACGAAAAGGCATTGATGCTTCCGGTGGGCAACGCTCCTACCGGGGCCGAACGTCTCAACGAGATCGGGTTTGAAGTCCGGACCGAGGAGAATAAGGTGCTGGTGGACAATGTGGTTTTTGGATCCAATGCCGAAAAAATGGGCATTGATTTCGACCAGGAGATCCTTCAGGTGAAAATGCCGGCAGACCGGCTGCCTAAACAGATCATGTTCATTCCGGCCCTGGGACTCGCTGTCCTGGTTTACCTGCTCCAGAAAAGACGCAAGGAAAGGCTGGGCGAGGCCTGATTCCGGCCACCCGACAACTTCCGGGAACATTCCCCGTATCCGTGGGGCAGGCAGGACTAAGGCTGCCCCGGCGGTGGGGGATGTTCCGGACCATTTACAGGAGATCATTCCATGTTTAATAAAATACTGGTTCCCGTGGATATCGACTATCCCAGAACTGCCCAGGCGGTGTTTCAGAATGCATTGGAACTGGCGTCCCTCAGCGGTGCCGAGATCCGTATCGTCTGCGTCATGCCGGATTTTTCCATGCCCATCGTGGCTTCCTTTGTCACGGACCGGATCAAAAACGAGGCCCGTGAGGAATTCAAGACGGCCCTGGATGACTTTGTCCAAAAGAACTGCCAGGGGGGCACCCGGGTCTCCCACAGGGTGCTGGTGGGCAGGCACTATGAAGAAATACTGAAGGTGGCGGACAAATGGGAGGCCGATCTGATCGTGGTCTACCACAACCACCGGAAAAAGATAAACCAGGCCTTTTCCGATACCTGCGCCCGGAAGCTGGTCAAGCATGCCAATTGTTCGGTGCTCAGGCTACGCAACGTACTAAAATAATTATTTGGGATAAGAATGGCATCCTCATATTTCGTTTCCTGCCCCATGGACTGTTTTGATCTGTGCAGGTTCATTGTGACGGCCGAGGACAACAGGATCAGCGGCTTGAAGGGGGATCCCGGCCATCCCCTGACCCGGGGGGCGGTCTGCCGAAAGGCCAGGCACCTGCTTAAACGCCATGGGGATCCCCGCAGAGTCACCCGGCCTCTGCTCCGTTCTGAAAAAGGGTTTATTCCGGTCTCCTATGACCGGGTATTTGATCTTCTGGCGGAGAAACTCACCCAGGTAAAAAAGGAATTCGGCCCAACCGCCGTTCTCAATTATACCTCGGATGGATATGGGGGGATGAAAAATCGGAGTCAGTCCATCTTTTTCAACTATTGGGGCGGGGATTCAAGGTTTTCGGGAAGCCTGTGCTGGAGTGCCGGCATGGCGGCCCAGAAGTATGATTTCGGAAGGGCCATGGGCAGCGATCCAGGGGATGTGCTCAACAGCGATCTTGTGATCCTATGGGGCCGGAATCCCAAATCCACCAATATGCATCTCTACTCCCTGCTGACAAAGGCCAGAAAAACAGGGACGGAAATTATTGTGATAGATCCGGTTGAAACCCCAACAGCCAAGGCGTTTTCCAACCATATCAGGCCGGCGCCGGGCACAGACGGGGCCCTGGCCCTGGCCATGATCCATGTGCTGATGCAGGAGGGCCTGACAGATGGCGAGTTCATCCAGGCACATGTATTGGGATATGACCGTCTCAAAAAGGCAATTGGAGAATTTACACCGGAACATGCCCAGGAGATCACCGGTGTGGCCGCCGCCACCATAAGGGCGGCGGCACGGCGCTATGCAAGGGCAAAAAGCGCCTCCATATTTATCGGGTACGGAATGCAGCGCTATGAAAACGGGGGCAATGCCGTCAGAAGCATTGATGCCCTGGCCGCTGCTGCCGGCCAGCTGGGCAGGCCCGGCGCCGGTGTCCATTACGCCGCCAAATCCCTTGCCCCTTATCTTGGTGCCCCAGAGGAGGATAGCCTCAAAAATGGCGTCGACCGCCGTCTTTTTCCGGCGCCCCGCCTGGGGGCATTCATGGCCGGTGCCCAGGCTCCCCCCGTACAGATGGGGTTTTTCTCCAGCGGCAATCCCCTGGTCCAGACCCCTGACCTGAACCGGGCCATGGAGGGATTTGATGCTGTTCCCTTCAATGTGGTCTTTGACCAGTTCATGACAGATACAGCCGCGCGGGCCGACCTGGTGCTGCCGGCGGCAACGGTATTTGAGCAGGATGACCTCTTTGCCACCTCCATGTATTCCCATATCCTGAATTTTTCCCAAAAGGCAGTTGAACCGCCTGCCACCCTGATGCCGGAATTCGAATTCTACCTGGCACTGGGCCGGCATATGGGATTGGAATATGGGTTTTCGTCATCCATTGAGTATCTTGAACAATGCGCCGCCCCTTTGATCCGGGAATTTCAAAAAGACCCCGAATTCGCCGACATTGATCTGAATACCCTTGCCAGGGCCTATCCGCGTCTCAGAAACCATGATATTGCCTGGAAGGATTTCTCCTTTGCCACCCCCTCGGGCAAAATCGAAATATTCAGCGAAACAGCGCAAAGCGACGGGCTGAGCCCCCTGCCTGAATTCAAATTGCCTGTCCAGGGCAGCCCTGAATTCCCCCTGCGCCTGCTGACCTGCCATTCGGCCCAGTCCATGCACTCCCAGGGGGAGATGGATACCAGCGGCATCCCCGATATCCATATCTGTTTTGACACGGCAAGGCAGTTGAATCTCAGCCAGAAAGACCGGGTGAGGGTGGTGGGAGAAAACGGGGAAATCGCCGCACGTGTCCGTATTGACGATGCCGTATATAAAAACACCGCTTTCATGTACCAGGGATTCTGGCATAAAAGCGGTGCGGTGAACTTTTTAACCCTGGAACGGGTATCGGATATGGGGAACCAGCCCGCCTTTTACGATGCGTTCTGCCGCCTGGTTCCGGTATGATCTCCAGGATAAAGCGCCCTTGTTGTCAGGGATGCATTACTGGATTTTGAACCAGGTCTGGGTCCTGAAGAAAAAGGCGATATAGCCGCGGACCATGAGGTTGCCTTCCTCCACCCATAATTTGCAGTCATACACTTTGCCGTCCTTGGGATCCAGTATGGTGCCGTCGGCAAATTCGTCCCCGTCTTTTTCAAGGTCCCGGATAATTTCCATCCCCACGATGGGCTTGTCTTTTCTGTCATCGTCGGAATCGCAGTCGTCGCAGATCGGATTGGGATCTTCTCCGGGCTTCCGGAATAACTTCACTATTTTTCCGTAGTATTTTCCGTCTTTTTCAAAAATCTGAACGATGGATTTGGGTTCATTGGTTTCATCGTCAATGGTTTTCCACTTGCCTACGATGGGGGCCTGTGCATAGGCGGCGCAGGCGGCAACAAAGGTGAAAATTAAGGTAAGGATGGTGAGCCTGAGACTTGTTTTCATAATTCTTCTCCACGTAAAGGTTATAAAAAAGAACAGAAAATAAACAATGTTTATTACTTAATCGGATGTTCATTTTATGTCAACAAAAATTCATATTTGTGTTGACATAAATGAATCTTCTATTTATAGAATGAATATTCTAAGTTTGAAATGGTGAATTGTTTATGACAGCAGCAGGACAGACAGAAAAGAAAATGACCCGGAAGGAAAGGGATGATCTAAGGAAGCGCAGGGAAATCCTGGAGGCGGCCCTGGAAATATTTGCAGCCAGGGGTTTTCATTCCACCACCATGGCTCAGATTTCAAAGCGGTCCCAATATCCGCTGGGGACCATTTATAAATATTTTCCTGGAAAAAAAGAGATGTACCATGACCTGGTCATCAACCGGGTCCGGCACCTGGGGGTGATCCTGGCAGAGATCCGCAGGGACCAGGAACTGGATATCTGCGGAAAACTCAAGGCCTGCCTCATGGCCCAGGCGGATTTTTACAAGGCCAACCGGGAGGTGGTTAAAATCTACATTTCCGAACGGTCCAATATCGATGCCGTGGCCATGCCCAAGCTCAACGAAAGGGTGAACACATTTCATGAAAAAATGGTGGCGCTTTTCCAGGATCTTTTCGAACAGGGGATTGAGGCGGGACTTTTTAAAGCCTACCCCGGCCGGGATATGGCCGATCTTTATGCGGATATCGTCCATTCTGCGGCCTGGGCCTCCCTGTTCAGGGAAGAGGATGGGGCACAGGCCGAAAAGCGGCTGTCCATGATTTTTGATATGTTTACCACTGGAATCATAAAATAAAGGAAGTTGAAAACAAAGATGAATCAATACCGGCACAAGAAATCAATATAGACCCAAAAGAGCAACACATAAAATAACTAAACCCAGGATAAAGGAGACATCCCCTATGGCACAATCCATTGCTGACAGAAGAGACCAGGATTTTGTACTTCATGAAATGCTTTCGGCCTCGGATCTGGCGGAACATGAACTGTTTGAAGACTTTAACAAAAAAACCATGGACATGGTGGTTAAAGAGGCCAGGAATCTGGCGGTCAAGGAGATTCTCCCCACCAACAAGGAAGGCGACGAACAGGGCTGCCACCTTGAAAACGATAAGGTGACCATACCGGAATCTTTTCACCGGATTTACGACCTGTTCTGTGAAGGGGAATGGCTGGCCATGTGTGATGACCCCGATTTCGGCGGCCAGGGGATGCCCAGGGTCCTGGCCACGGCAGCCGGCGAATTGTTCACCGGCGCCAATTGTGCCTTTCTCATGTACCCGGGCCTGACCCACGGGGCCGGCAAGCTGGTTGAGGAATTCGGTACTGAAGAGCAGAAAAATATTTATCTGAAAAATCTGTACACAGGTAAATGGGCCGGCACCATGTGCCTGACAGAACCCGAAGCCGGTTCAGACGTCGGAAACCTTTCCACCACCGCTGTGAAAAACGATGACGGTACCTATACCATCACCGGCAACAAAATTTTCATCTCCGGCGGCGACCAGGATATCACAGAAAATATCATCCACCCGGTTCTGGCCAGAATCGAAGGGGCCCCGGCCGGCACCAAGGGCATCTCACTTTTCCTGGTTCCCAAATACCGGGTCAATGATGACGGCTCCATCGGCGAGTTCAACGATGTCACCTGTACCGGCCTTGAAGAAAAAATGGGCATCCATGGCAATGCCACCGCATCCCTGTCCTTTGGTTCCAAGGGAAATTGTATCGGCGAACTGCTGGGCGAAGAAAACAAGGGAATGAAGGCCATGTTCGTCATGATGAACGAAGCACGGCTGGGCGTTGCCATGCAGGGCTTCGGGTTTGCCACTGCCTCTTACATCAATGCCGTAAACTATGCCAAGGAAAGAATCCAGGGCGTGGACCTGACCAAGATTTTTGATGCCGAACCCAAACCTGTGGCCATTGCCAACCATCCCGACGTCAAACGGCAGCTCATGTCCATGAAGGCCAATGTTGACGGCATGCGCGGCCTGCTCTATTTCACGGCCATATGTTTTGACCGGGCCAAAACCGCCGCCACGGATGAGGAAAAAGAAAAATGGGAAGGCCTGATCGAACTGCTCACCCCCATTACCAAAGCCTATAATACCGACCGTTCCTTTGAGGTCTGCGTCCAGGGCGTCCAGATTTACGGCGGGTATGGTTTTATCCAGGAATACCCCCAGGAACAGCTGCTCAGAGACTGCAAGATCACCTCAATCTACGAAGGCACCAACGGCATTCAGTCCATGGACCTTCTCGGCAGGAAACTGGGCCTGAAAAAGGGTAAACCCTTCATGGATCTTCTGACAGAAATGAATCTGACCATTGCAGCGGCCAAGGAAATTGAAACCCTGGCCCCGCTGGCAGCCAAGGTTGAAGCCGCCGTGAACAAGCTGGGCGAAGTGGCCATGCACATGGGCATGACCGCCATGTCCGAAAAAGTGCTGGATGCCTTTGCCATGGCCAACCCCTTCCTGGACGTCTGCGGCGATGTCTGCATGGCCTGGATCGAACTGTGGCGCGCCCTTGTGGCCCAGCCGAAAATTGAAAAGGCCAAGAAAAAAGACGTGGCCTTCTACCAGGGCCAGGTTAAAACCGCAGAATACTATATTTCCTGGATTTTGCCGGCCACCATGGGCAAGATGGAGGCCCTCCAGGGCAATATCCCGGCCATCATGGAAATGCCCGACGCGGCCTTTGCCGGTTAATCAGGAATGAAACCGGCGGGCATAACACCGGTTTCGTTTCCTTAGGAATCCCCTGCGAAAAAGGGGCAGGCAGCCGTTGATCTGCCTGTCCCTTTTTCATTTTTTCTGTCCCCATTCTCCCAAAGAAACCCTTTGCAAATTGAAATACTTTCGTATATCGTAACCATACTGCGGTATCGCCCCGCTGCTGCAGCCGATTCAACTTTAACATAGCGATCCATTCAAAAATAATAAAAGGGGGGACATCATGGTCCCGGACCTTTCAGAATATTTTAAACGTATATTTTTTTCCAACCGTCAGTATTCCTTGTACCAGTGGCAGGAAAAAAGCTTTATCTTTGTATTCGGGGCGGTCTGCATTGCCGCCCTGCCGGCCCTGGTAAACAGCTCCCTCGCAGCGGTGAAAGATGAAATGTGGGTCAATCTGGTAGCCTATAATGCAGCCTATCTGCTGTGTATTATCCTGACCTTTTTTAAGAAAATACCATTCAAGCCCAGGGCCTGGACCGGGGTGCTGGTCTTTCTCGCATTGGGTTTTTTATCCATTTATTCGGTGGGCCCCACGGGAAGCGGCCGCATCTGGCTGTTTTCCACCACCATCTTTACGACCTTGATACTGGGGACCCGGGCCGGGATCGTCATCCTCATGCTCCAGGCGTTAGGCCTGTCGCTGTTTTATTTTTACCTTAAAACAGATTTTGTTTATTGGGCCAATCTGGGGGCGTACTCGCCCAGGGTCTGGATCACCACCTCCATCACCCTGATGTTTTTGAGTATTGTATCCATGGTGGCCATGGCACGGGTGATCCGCTCCATCTCATTATCCCTTGATGCTTCCAAGCAGGCTGAATCCAGGCTTAAGGAGACCACCCGTCAGCTTTACCATCGGGTGAAGGAGCACAACCAGACCATTTTATCCCTCAGGGAAAGCGAAAAAAGATGGCATTTTGCCCTGGAGGGCGCCGGAGACGGGGTCTGGGACTGGGCGGTAGAGGCAAATAAAATTTATTTTTCCAACCAGTGGAAAAAAATGCTCGGTTACGCCCAAAATGAAATCGGGGACGGGCCGGAAGAATGGTTTGACAGGATCCACCCCGATGAGCGCCACAATATCCGCAAGACAATTGAACAGTATATCCGCCGGAAGGTGCCGTATTTCAAAAACCGTTACCGCCTGCGCTGCAAGGATGGAACCTACAAGTGGATTCTGGACAGGGGCAGGGTGATGGACTGGGATGATAACGGGGCGCCCGTACGGATCATCGGTACCCATGCGGACATCACCATGATAAAGGAGCTGGAAGATCAGAAGACGGAATACAAATCCCGGCTTCAGCAGGCCCAGAAAATGGAAGCCATCGGTACTCTGGCCGGGGGGATTGCCCATGATTTCAACAATATCCTCTTTCCAATCCTGGGCCATTCCGAGATTCTCCTGGCTGATGGAGGCCTTAAAAATAAGGATGCCATGAACAGCCTTGGCCAGATCCACTCCTCTGCCTTAAGGGCCAAGGAGCTTGTTCAGCAAATACTGACCTTTTCCCGCCAGGAAAGCACAGAATACAGGCCGGTCAAGGTGCAGTTTGTCCTGAAAGAGGTGGTCAAGTTGCTCAGGTCGACCATTCCCCGCACCATTGAAATCAAACAATTTGTTGATATGGACTGCCGGACCATTTTAGCAGACGCCATTCAAATCCATCAGATTATAATGAACCTGGCCACAAACGCCTACCATGCCATGGATGAACAGGGGGGAGAGTTGAAGATCTATCTGGCAAACCGGGATATTGAACCGGCCGATGCCAGACCCCTGGGCATCCGCCCCGGCCCTGCCGTTTGTCTGGCCGTGGCCGATACCGGCATGGGCATGGCCCCGGATCTGGTGAAAAAGATATTCGATCCCTTTTTTACCACCAAGGAAAAGGGCCAGGGAACAGGCATGGGCCTGTCTGTGGTGCACGGTATTGTGAAAAATATGAAGGGCTGTATCAATGTATATTCCGAGCCCGGAAAGGGAACGGAATTCAAAATTTATTTTCCGGCTGAAGCTTCGGCAGAGATCAACGACGGCCTCAATAAAAAGCCTGACATCGGGGTGTTGATGGGGAAGGAGCACATCCTGCTGGTGGACGACGAGCAGTCCATCCTGGATTTGGAACAGCAGAGCCTGGAGCGTCTGGGCTACACCGTGGATGCCGTGGACAGTCCCATGGATGCCCTAACCCATTTCAGCGCCGCCCCCAATGCCTATGACCTGGTTATCACGGATATGGCCATGCCCGGGATGCCGGGCAGTGAATTAACGGCAAAACTATTGGATGTCCGCAGGGATATTCCCGTGCTGCTTTGCACGGGGTTCAGCGAAAAAATGACACCGGAGATGGTGAGACAACTGGGTATCCGGGAGGTGATCATGAAACCGGTGCTCATGAGGGAACTCTCTGCAGCCATCCGCAGGGTGCTGGATGGTGCCCCCGGGACTGATTTCATCCATGCGGACCTCTCCGGCAATGAAAAGGTCCGGAACAAAGTCTCCTTCTGACCCCTTTGGCCTGTTCCGGACACAAAGCGGTGCCCGGAACAGGGTGGGGAGGGCCTAAAGGGGAGACGGGCCTTTCGGGGGATGTGCCTTAAGGTATTCCAGCCGGTTCAGGCCGTTGATATAGGCCAGGGCGGAGGCCGTGATAATATCGGGATCCGCCCCCTTGCCCAATGCCACAAGGCCGTCCTCCTTGAGCCTGACCGTTACTTCGCCCTGGGCGTCAGTGCCTTCGGTCAGGGCGGAGATGGTAAACCTGAGCAGTTCCGACTTGGTGTCGGTGAGCTTGGAAATGATATTATACACCGCATCAATGGGGCCTGACCCCTCAGTGGCACCCTGAACCGGACGGCCGTTGATATTGAGCATCACCGAGGCCGTTGGAAATACCGTGTTGCCCGACAGCACGTGGATGTATTCCAGGCAGAAAACTTCAGAGGAGCGCAGCACCCCTTCGTTGATCAGGGCCTCGATGTCCTCGTCCTGGATCTCCTTTTTCTTGTCCGCCAGGTTTTTGAATTTTTTAAACACCTTATTCAGTTCATCGTCGGAAAGATCGTATCCCATTTCCTTGATGTGGGCATTGAGGGCGTGGCGGCCGGAATGCTTGCCCAGCACCAGGTTGTTTTTTGAGATCCCCACGGTTTCAGGCTTCATGATTTCATAGGTCATGGGATTTTTCAAGACGCCGTCCTGGTGGATGCCGGATTCGTGGGCAAAGGCGTTGGCACCGACAATGGCCCGGTTGGGCTGGACGAGGATGCCGGTGATCATGGAGACCAGGCGGGACGTGGGGTAAATCCGGGTGGTGTCGATCCCCGTGGTCTGGGAGAAGCAGTTGGGCCGGGTATTCAGGGTCATGACCACCTCTTCCATGGAGGTATTGCCGGCCCTCTCTCCGATGCCGTTGACGGTGACCTCCACCTGGCGGGCGCCGTTTTGGATGGCGGCCAGGGTATTGGAGGTGGCCAGGCCCAGATCATTGTGGCAGTGGACGGACAGAACGGCTTTGTCGATGTTTGAGGTGTTTTCCATGACATACCTGACCAGTTCTCCGAACTCCTCGGGCACGGCATACCCCACGGTGTCAGGAAGATTTATGGTGGTGGCGCCGGCATCAATCACCGATTCAAACACGGTGCAGAGAAAATCCTTGTCCGACCGGGACCCGTCTTCGGCGGAAAATTCCACATTATCGGTGAAGGAGGCGGCCAGTTTCACCGCATCCACCGCCTTTTTGAGCACATCTGCCGGCTCCATCTTCAGCTTGTACTTCATGTGAAGTTCCGAGGTGGCGATGAAGGTGTGGATCCTGGGGTTTACCGCGTCTTTGATGGCATCCCATCCCCGGGTGATATCGGCTTCACTGGCCCGGCACAAGGCCGCCACCTGGGTTCTTTTCAAGGTGCCTGCAATGGCCTTGACCGCTTCGTAATCCCCAATGGAGGCGGCGGGAAAGCCCGCTTCAATGACATCCACCCCCAGGGCCTCAAGCTGGGTGGCAATTCTTAATTTTTCAGCCTGGTTCATGCTGGCCCCGGGGGACTGTTCGCCGTCCCGCAAGGTGGTATCGAAAATAATTATCCGTCTGTCGTCGTTCATTAGTTATACCTTTTAGTATTTAAATATTGCGTTTAAGCTTTTGTTAGGTTTTGATCATTGGATCCTTATCGTTGTCCAGGGAAAGTTTATACTGAAAACTGTCAGCCAGTGCCTGCCAGGAGGCCTCGATAATGTCTTCAGAGACCCCGACGGTGGAAAAGATATTATCCGTATCCCTGGACTCGATGAGAACCCTGACCCTGGCGTCGGTACCTTCGGACCCGTCTATGACACGGACCTTGAAGTCCACCAGGTGCATATCATTTACAGCGGGATACATGGCGGACAGGGCTTTTCTCAAAGCGTTGTCCAGGGCGGATACCGGACCGTCCCCTTCGGCGGAGGTGATCTCGGTCTTGTCCCCCACCCGGATTTTGATCATGGCATGGGAGTAGCAGGGGCGTTCTTTGTCTTTTTCCACCACCACCCTGAAGGATTCCAGGTCAAAGTGGGACTGGTACTGGCCGGTGAGCTTTTCCATGATGAGTTTGAGCGATCCTTCGGCCGCATCAAATTCAAATCCGTCGTTTTCAAGTTCCTTGATGTTGGATACGATCAAGGCCTTCTGGGTTTCGTCAACGCCCAGTTCCACCCCCAGTTCTTCCGCCTTGTAGGCGATGTTGCTCTTGCCGGACTGTTCGGAAACCAGGACCCGCCGTTCATTGCCGACATCCTCGGGGACCATGTGTTCATATGCCTTGGGATTCTTCATGATGGCAGAGACATGGACGCCGCCCTTATGGGCAAAGGCCGATTTTCCCACGAAGGGGCGGGAACTCACCGGCGGCATATTGGCGGTTTCTGAAACGAACCGGGACAGGTTCTGCAGCTTGGCCAGATTTTCTTTGCTGATGCAGTCCCGGTTCATTTTCAGGGCCAGGATGGGAATGATGGCGGTGAGGTCGGCATTTCCGCACCGTTCCCCGTACCCGTTTATGGTCCCCTGGACCATGGTGGCCCCGGCGTGGACGGCATTGATGGCATTGGCCACGGCCATGGCGCAGTCGTTGTGGGTGTGGATGCCGAAAATCACATCTTTGCGGTCCGCAAAATGGGCAATCACTTCCCTGGTTATGGTGTCGATGTCGCAGGGGAGGCAGCCGCCGTTGGTGTCGCAAAGCACCAGACAGCGGGTTCCTCCTTTATATGCGGCGTCAAGGGTCTCAAGGGCGAAGGCCGGGTTGTCCTTGTATCCGTCGTAGAAATGTTCGGCATCGTAGAGTACCTCCAGGCCGTTGGCGAGCAGGAAGGCAATGCTCTCTTCAATCATGGCCAGGTTTTCCTCCCGGGTGTTGGACATGATATCCATGACATGGAGGTCCCAGGATTTGCCGAAAATGGTAACGGCCGGGGCCCCGCAGTCAATGAGCGCCTTGAGGTTGGCATCCTCATCGCAGGATATTCCCTGGCGCCGGGTGGAACCAAAGGCCGTGATTTTGGCATTTTTGAATTCTTTTTTACGGGCCAGTTCGAAAAAGGCCTGGGCGCTTGGATTGGAACCGGGCCATCCCCCCTCAATGTAGTGGATGCCGGCCTCATCCATGCGCATGGACATTTTGAGTTTGTCCTCGGGGGAGAAGAAGATGTTCTCCCCCTGCATACCGTCCCTGAGGGTGGTGTCGTAGAGGATGGCTTTTTTCCTTGTCATCTCGGATGTCATTTTTTCCCGTTCTCCCTGCCCAGGGCAATGGCACCGGTGGAGGCAATCTCAACAATGCCCATGGGCTGCATCAATGAAGTAAAGGCCTCTATCTTGCCGCTGTCCCCGGAAATCTCAATGGTGAAATGGGCATGGCCCACATCCACTATTTTACTCCGGAAAATATCTACGATGCGCATGATTTCAGCCCGTTTTTCAGTTTTTGCATGGACCTTGATCAGGGCCAGCTGCCGTTCCACATATTTTTTCTCGGTCAAATCGTTTACGGTGATGACGTTGATGAGCTTGTGGAGCTGCTTTTTGATCTGCTCAATAATATGGATATCGCAATAGGTCACCATGGTGATCACGGAGACATTGGGGTCCGTTGTCTTGGCCACGCTCAATGAATCAATATTAAATCCCCGGCCGGAAAAAAGTCCCACAATCCTGGAGAGCACACCGGGTTCGTTGTCAACAAGAATGGAGAGAAGGTATCTGTTAATTTCCATTGGTCGTCTCCTTTTTAAACCAAGAGCATGTCGGTGATGGCACCGCCCGCCGGCACCATGGGGTATACGGATTCTTCCCGTTCCACAATGAACTCCATGATCACTGTGCCCGGGGTGTTCAGGCCGGTTTTGAGGGTTTCGGTAACATTTGCCGGGTCATCGCATTTGAATCCCTTGGCGCCGTATGCTTCGGCCAGTTTTACAAAATCCGGGGCCTTTTCAAGGTCGGTGGAGGCGTAGGCCTTGTCATAAAATAATTCCTGCCATTGCCGGACCATGCCCAAAAAGCGGTTGTTCAGAATAACGATTTTAACATCCAGATCCGAGGCAATGGCAGTCATCAGTTCCTGGATATTCATCTGGATGGAACCGTCCCCGGCAATGTTGACCACCAACTTGTCCGGCCTGGCGGCCTTGGCGCCGATGGCCGCGGGAAGGCCGAATCCCATAACGCCCAGCCCGCCGGAGGTGATAAAATGGTTGGGTTCATCAAAGTGGTAGTACTGGGCCGCCCACATCTGGTTCTGACCCACTTCCGTGGAAACAATGGCCTTTCCTTCGGTGACCTCGTAGAGTTTCTCCACCACATACTGGGGCTTGATAGTGTCGTAACCCTGGTCGTATTTGAGCGGGGTGGTCTGCTTCCATTCATTGATCCGGTCCAGCCATGCCTCTCTGTCCTGCTGGAAATCGGCGGGGGATTCTTTTTCCATGAGATCCAGAATATCGGCCAGGGCCATTTTGCAGTCCCCAACGATGGGGCAGTGGACCTCTATGTTTTTATGGATGGAGGTGGGGTCAATGTCGATCTGGATAATCTGGGCCTGGGGAGCAAATTTTTCAATATTGCCCGTGACCCGGTCATCGAAACGGACACCGGCGGCCAGAATCAGGTCGCTGTGCCCGATACTCATATTGGCCCGGTAGGTGCCGTGCATGCCCAGCATTCCAAGCCAGTTGTCGTCGGAGCCCGGGTAGGAGCCCAGCCCCATGAGGGTGCCGGTGACCGGGATATTGGCCAGCTTGGCGATCTTTGTAAATTCTTCCGAGGCCTGGGAGGAAATAATACCGCCGCCGCCCAACATCACCGGGCGCCGGGCGCTTTTAAGCATCTCCACGGCCTTGGACATCTGTTTTTTATTGGGTTTGTAATTGGGTTTATAGGACCGCATCCGGGTGGGTTCGGGCATGTTAAACTCAATTTGCGCCTGGATGATATCCTTGGGCAGATCCACCAGTACAGGGCCGGGGCGGCCGGACTGGGCAATGTGAAAGGCCTCCTGGATGGTGCAGGCCAGTTTTTTGGGATCCTTGACCAGGTAATTATGCTTGGTACAGGGTCTGGTGATGCCGACAATGTCAACTTCTTGGAAGGCATCGTTTCCAATGAGGCCGGTGGGAACCTGGCCGGTAAAAACCACCATGGGAATAGAGTCGGAATGGGCCGAGGCAATACCGGTCACCGTGTTGGTGGCGCCGGGCCCCGAGGTCACCAATGCCACGCCCACTGTTTTGTGGGCCCGGGCATAGGCGTCGGCCGCATGGACAGCGCCCTGCTCGTGGCGGACGAGGATATGGCGCAGGTCGTCATGCCTGTCCAGCTCGTCGTGGATGTCGATGGTGGCGCCGCCGGGATATCCGAAAATGGTATCTACTCCCTGGGATTTTATCATTTGAACGAGGATTTGAGCCCCTGTGAGTTTCATTTTTATCTCCTGTAAGCTTTAGCTTTATTTGAATATGGCGCCGTTGCCAGCGGATGAGACCATCCGGGCATACCGTGCCATATAACCTGTTTTGATTTTGGGTTCGGGTTTCTGCCATTTGGCCCGCCGGGCGTTTATCTCATCCTCGGCAACGGCCAGTTCAATGGTCTTATTGGGAATGTCAATGCGGATCTCATCCCCTTCTTTCACCAGGGCGATGAGCCCCCCCTGGATGGCCTCCGGGGAAACATGGCCGATGCTGGCGCCCTTGGTGCCGCCGGAAAAGCGGCCGTCGGTGATCAGGGCGCACTTGGCATCCAGCCCCATGCCGGCAATGGCCGAGGTGGGGGTGAGCATTTCCCGCATGCCCGGTCCGCCGGCAGGTCCTTCGTACCGGATGACGATGACATCCCCCGGCTGGATTTGGTTGCCCATGATGGCTTCAGTGGCCGCCTCTTCGGAGTTAAATACCCGGGCAGGCCCCTGGTGGGTCATCATTTCCGGGAGCACTGCAGATTGTTTGACCACACAGCCTTCCGGTGCCAGATTGCCGAAAAGCACCGCAAGACCTCCCTGCTCATGGTAGGGGTTGTCAACGGGCCGGATCACCTCGGGGTATTTCACCTTTACCCCCTCCAGGTTATCCCGGATGGTCTTGCCCGTGGTCGTGATCAGTTCCGTATTGATCATGTTATTATCCGCCAATTCCTTCATCACCGCCTGGATGCCGCCGGCCATATCCAGATCTTCAATGTGGTCGGCGCCTCCCGGGCTCAATGAGCAGAGGTGGGGGGTCTTTTGGCTGACCGCGTTAATCAGGTCCAGGTCAATGTCCACCCCGGCTTCGTGGGCAATGGCTTTCAGATGGAGAACGGTGTTGGTGGAGCAGCCCAGGGCCATGTCCACGGCCAGGGCGTTCATGAAGGCCTCCCGGGTCATGATTTTGTCCGGGGTAATCTCTTTTTCCAGCAGGTCCATGATCTGGAACCCGGCTTCCTTGGCCAGCCGGATACGGGCGGACATGGGGGCCGGGATGGTGCCGTTGCCGGGCAGGCCCATGCCGATGGCCTCGGTAAGGCAGTTCATTGAATTGGCCGTGAACATGCCGGCGCAGGAGCCGCAGGTGGGGCAGGCCGCATCCTCAATTTCCATCAGCTCCTCTTCGGTCATCCTGCCGGTCTGTACCGCACCCACCCCTTCAAATATGGTAATGAGGTCGATTTTTTTATTTCTGTCCTTGGGATGGCGGCCGGTGAGCATGGGGCCGCCGCTGATAAAAATCGTTGGGATATTCAGCCGGGCCGCCGCCATGAGCATGCCGGGCACAATTTTATCGCAGTTGGGCACCATGACAATGGCGTCAAATGGGTGGGCCGTGGCAGAGACTTCAATGCTGTCGGCAATGAGTTCCCTGGAAGCCAGGGAATAGTGCATGCCTTTGTGGTTCATGGCGATGCCGTCGCAGACCCCGATGGTTGAAAATTCCATGGGGGTGCCGCCTGCGGCACGGATACCGCTTTTTACGGCGTTTACGATGGTGTCCAGGTGCATGTGGCCGGGGATCAGCTCATTGGCTGAATTGGCAATGCCGATGAGGGGGCGTGCGATTTCCCGGTCCGTGTACCCCAAAGCTTTCATCAGCCCCCTATGGGGTGCTCTTGCGGTCCCTTTTGTTGCGGTATGACTTCTCATTTGCGTCTCCCAAAAACCAGAAAAGCCGTTACCTGCCCCCCTCGGGGCTGGTAACGGCTTTTTTTAAGATCTTTTAGTTTAAGCCACTAATAGCCCCTTCGCCAGGAGGTGACAATAATCACCTCCACGATAATAAGGACTAGTAGGCTGTTAATAATATTTGTTTTCATAATTTTCACTCTTTCTAAATAAGTTTTATTATATATTAACTCTCCTAAAGTCAAGAGAAAAAATTAAAAGGGGTGAAATGAGCTATTATAGCACAGGCTGTGGCCGTGTCCAGGCTGCATTTAACCCAATCAAGACCCCCGCTGATCCCCCTGGGCCGGATACTATAATGATCCGGCCGGGGAATGTTTCAAAATATTTGACTTTCAAAGGCGGTAACGGCTATACTTTTGCGTACCTCATTATATTAATGCAGTAAAAAATAAAATAAGATTCGTCTTTGCCACCATGATCAACACACGACTTCACACACTGCTGTCCCTTATCATGACCGGAGCCATGGTTCTGCTGTCGGCTTTGGCATTGTTCAATGGCGCATGGCCGCTTCTGGTTCCGGGTGCCGCAGGAATCTGCGCCCTCTGGTCTGCCTGCTTTTTTCTGGGCAACAATGAGAACCCCATCCCGCTGGTCAGGGGGCTGATCTTTATTTTTCTGGCCTATGCCCTCTGGTTTGCAGGGCTAACCGGGGGATTCTACAGTCCGGGACTGGTGCTGCTTTTCATTGTTCCCCTGGCCTGTGCCCTGAATCCGGATCCAAGGGGGTTTATTGTTTTCCACGCCCTTTTGCTGGGGGGGCTTGTCTATTTTTATCTGTTTTTCCCACCGGGACCCGGTGTATTCAATCTCAATGAACACCGGCTTGTTTTCTGGGGGATTCTGGTGTTGGCATTCGGTGGAACTGCCTATCTGTTTCTGATCAAACAGGGCAGGGACCATCGCCGTATCCAAGCGGCAGAGCAGGCGCTGGTCAGGGTGGAAAAGGACGCCCAGGAGGCCATTGAGGTGAAAGACCGGTTCCTGGCAAACATGAGCCATGAAATCCGAAACCCCATGAACGGTATCATCGGCATGATGCATGTGCTGCTGGATTCCGATCTTGACAGGGAACAGCGCAAACATGCCAATATTGTGTACAGCTCTGCCAGGGCCCTGCTTTCCATCGTAAACGATATCCTTGATCTGTCTAAAATCGAGGCCGGGAAGATGGAACTGGATATCAGGCCCTTTGACCTAGAGATCGCGGTTGAGGATATTGTCTCCCTGCCGGAACTCCAGGCACGGCAGAAGGGGATCGAATTTTCCTATTCCATTGACAGCGATGTGCCCCGTCTTCTCAAGGGGGATATCGGCCGGATCCGCCAGGTGATTTTGAATCTGACAGGTAATGCCATTAAATTTACGGAGAGCGGTTCCGTGGGGCTGTCCATCTCCCTGAAGGGGGATGACGCCGACACGGCGGTCTTGAATTTCAGCATTGATGATACCGGCATCGGCATAAAAGAGGAGGTGCTGGAGGCGCTGTTTTCTGCCTTTGTCCAGGCCGATCCTTCCATTACCCGGGAATATGGCGGCACCGGACTGGGATTATCCATCTCAAAGTTTATGGTTGAGAAAATGGGAGGCAGGATAGGGGCAGACAGCATTGAAATGATTGGGTCCACCTTCTGGTTTGAACTGCCCCTTGAAAAGCAGCCCCCCGGTGATGAGGCCCTCATTGAGTTTTCCTCGGTTACGGCGGGCCAGGCAAATGTAATGGTCCTGGGAGACGATCCTGAAATCAGCCCCGGGCTTTCGGTCGCCCTGGCATCCTGCAATATTCAGTATACCCATATTCCCGAAGCCACATCGGCCTATGATTCGTTTGTGCTGGCCGCGGAACAGGGCAATCCCTTTCATGTGGTTATCATGGAGGTGAGGGAGTCGGATCAGTATGCCCGGGTTCTGGGCCAACGGCTTCAGGAAGATGAGGCCTTTTGCGGGGTGCACCGCATGCTGGTGACGTCCGTGGGTAAAAAGGGGGATGCCCGGGATTTTGAACAACTTGGCTTTTCAGGTTACCTGAGCATGCCCCTGGAAACCGGGATACTCGGCGACTGCATCAGCGCCATGCTTTCCCTGTCCGACGGCGGGAGCTGTAAAGACCATCCCATCATCACCCGGTTCACCCTGGCCGAAACCCGGAAACGGGGGAGTAAAATTCTGATTGTGGATGATATGGAGACCAACAGGATTACGGCCCGGGCCCTGATCAATAAACAGGGCTATAGGTCCGGTGAAGCGGAAAACGGTGCCATGGCCGTGGAAATGGTGACCACCGGCAACTGGGACCTTGTTCTGATGGACAGCCAGATGCCCGGAATGGACGGCCTGGAGGCATGCCGCCGGATACGGATATACGAAGAACAGAATGGGCTGGACAACACCCCGATCATTGCCATGAGCGGCAATGCCTTTGCCCAGGACAGGGAAAAATGTTTTGACGCCGGCATGGACGATTTTATTGCAAAGCCAGTGGAACCGGATCTGCTGGCCCGGGTGCTCCACCACCATCTGAACCGGTCCGCCCCCCAGGACCTGGATCCCGGGATTCCGGAAACCCGGTGGGATGAACCCTGGGCCGAAGCATCGGCGGCACCACCGGTATTTGACAGGGAAACCCTGGCACAGCGCTTCGGCAATGACGAGGAACTCGTGGCCGTGGTGCTGGAGTCATTTTTCCAGGAGATTCCAGATCTCTTCGACAGTCTGGACAGCGCCGTTGAAGAAAATGATGCCGAAGCCATCCGCTCCGCCGCCCATTCCATCAAGGGATCTGCCGCCAATGTCAATGCGGAGCAGTTAAAAGAAACGGCCTTTGAACTGGAAACCGCCGCCCACTCCGGCGATCTCGGCGGGGCGGCGGAACTGCTTGCCCTGATGAAGAATCAGTTTAACCGTTTTTCCGGAGACGCCCAGATATGATTAATTTGGAAACTATGTCCATCCTTGTGGTGGATGATATGAAAAGCATGCGCCTGACCATCAGGAAGATGCTCAGAAACCTGAACATCGGCAAGATGCTCAGGTTTGCGGACAACGGTAAGGCAGGCCTTGAAATTCTCGCCGCCACCCCATGTGATATGGCCATCATCGACTGGAATATGCCGGTGATGAACGGCGGCCAGATGCTGAACACCCTGAGGCAGGACAAGGTGCTCAGGGATATGCCCGTGATCATGGTGACGGCGGAAAACGAGCGGGATATTGTTGCGGAGGTGGCTGAACATGAGATAGATGCCTACCTGCTCAAGCCCCTCACCCTCAAGTCCCTGGACAAAAAGATCAAAGCCGTGGTGCACCAGGCCAATAACCCCGACGACTGCACCCGCCATATCCTGAAGGCCAGGGAACTGGAAGAGGCCGGCGATTATCAGGGGGCCATCGCCGAGATCCGCCAGGCCCTGGTCCATAAACCGTCGGCATCCCGGATTCTGCGCAAGATGGGGCTGCTTCATCTTTCAATAAATAAAGTGGCCATCGGGGTGAAATGTTTGCAAAAGGCCATTTCAGTGAACAAGCAGGACACCGCCTCCCGGCATCAACTGGCCCGGATCTTTATCCAGCGCAAAGAGTTAAAAAAAGCGGCCAAGATTTACATGGAGATCCTGGACTTAAGCCACCGGTACTACGGGTCGGCCACCCGGCTGGGGGAGAAGATGATGGCCGAAGGCTACAAGGACGAAGCCGTCCAGTTATTCTCCAAGGTGATCGGCCGGGCCCAGCGCAGGTCCGACCTGAAAAACAGGATTCTCGACATTTGCCTGGACAACCGGCAGTTCAGTTTTTGTCTGGGGATCATGGAACACATGCTCAAGGAAAATCCTTCCAATTATGAGCTCATGTTCAAGACAGCAGAGGTCTATCGGCATACCGGGGAAATCGATAAGGCCATGTCCTATTTCCGCAACGTGGATTCTGGAAGAAAAGGGGATCCCCCGGCCAAGGTTGCCATTGCGCGGATATACCAGCAAAAGGGCCGTATCCTCCAGGCCGATGACTATGTCCGCCAGGCCCTGCGCATCGATCCGGGCAACCAGGACGCCCTTGCCCTGCGCCAGGAATTGTAAGCTTACCTTTCTACACCCACATGATTGATGGATGAGGCCATGAATCCTGCGCCGAATCCGTTATCAATGTTTACCACGGCAATATTGGAACTGCAGGAATTGAGCATGCCCAGAAGGGCGGTCATTCCGTTGAAGCTGGCACCATAGCCGATGCTGGTGGGTACGGCGATCACCGGGGCCCGGACCATCCCCCCCACCACAGATGGCAGGGCGCCTTCCATGCCGGCGGCCACCACAACGACGGCAGCCTGTTCAATCATTTCCCTGTGGGCAAAAAGCCGGTGAATGCCGGCCACCCCTACGTCGAAGAGTGTGTTAACTTCATTTCCCATGGCCTGGGCCGTCAGGGCCGCTTCCCGGGCGACGGGGATATCCGATGTGCCGGCGGAGATAATCAGGATGGAACCGGTGCCGGTGACCGGGGGCGGGGCGGTCTGGAGTCTCAGCAGCCGGGCATCCTCAAAATACCTGGCCGTGGGGAATCTTTCCAGGACCGGCCCGGCCTTTTCACTGTCGATACGGGTGACCAGGACAATGTTTTCTTTTTCTCCTATTTTTTCAAGGATGGCCATGATCTGTGCGGCGGTTTTTCCCTCCCCGAAAATGACTTCTGGGAACCCTTTTCTAAGGGACCTGTGGTGGTCGATATGGGCAAAACCGATATCTTCATAGGAAAAATGCTTGAGCTGATCTTTTGCTGCGGTTACGTCCAGGGAGCCGTCGGCAACCTGGGTGAGGATTCGGGTGAGGCTTTCCGGGTTCATGAATGATGGTTCCTAATTCTGACGGCGCAGCCAGGCCAGGCCTTTGCCGGATTTATCGTCCCGGTCTTCTGCCGTATCACCTGCCGGCGGCTCGGATGGTTGTGCGGGTTTCATCTCCTGGGCGGGGGCTGGGGATGCGGCTTTTTCAGTTTTTTTTTTACCGCCCCATTTGTAGTGGCCGAATTTCCAGTATCCCTGGACATTGTTGAACCGGGCGTCCATGTCACGCTGGATGGGAATCACATTGCCCTCTACGTTGGGGATCAGGTACTCGGCCAGGGGAATTGAACCGCCCCCGCTGAGAATAATGGAATCAATATCCCAGTCGTTTTCCCAGAGCCGGGCCATGTCTGTTGCAATGGCCGAGGCCGTATGGGTATACACCCTTTTTTTCAGGTTCATGATATTGTATTCCTTGCCCTTTATCTTAATCATCCCGGATTCCACGAATTTAAAAATCCGGTAGAGTTCCACACTGATACCGCTTTCCTGCCTGAGCTTGTTGGAAATCACGGAAAAGCATTTGGAGATGCCGGTGTCCATGGTGGAAGAGCCCCGCTCAATATACTGGAGATGGTCGAAAATTGAAAAATCCGTGGTTTTAAAACCGATGTCCACCACTCCCAGCTTTGAACCAGCCAATGCCCGGTCTTTTATCTTGCCGCCTTCGTCAAATATCAGGTTGAAAATGGAGCCAATGGGCTGGGGAATCACATGGACCTTGTCGATGTGGATGCGACGGGTCTCGTCCTTGCCGTCTACCTGGTGGTAGGCAATCTCGTGGTCTCCCCGGATAATTTCCTTCAGGCGCCGGGTATCCCGTTTCAGATATCCCACCGGAAGGCCGGTGACCACGTTGATGGGCCCGGGGCCTTTGGCGCAGATGCCTGCAGCGGCAATGGCCAGGATCTTAATAAACTCCTCGATCAGCTTGTCCTGGTCCAGGGTGAATTCAGTGATATTGGACTGGAGTTCGGCATAGCTGCCTAAAAAATAGGTTTTATCGTTCAGGGTGATGTGCAGGTTTGAAGTGGTGCTGGCATCTCCTAGGGATGACCGGAACTGGATGTCAGTGGCATCCCCGATCAAGGATTTGAAAATAACGGAATTTTTACCATTGTACGCCTTGGTAAACCCGAAACCGACATCGATACCAACTATTTCCATATCCTGTCCTCCTGAATTCTGATTGGCCTAAGCTTTAGAGTTGTTGGAAGCTGTCAGCGCGAAGATACCACTGCAGCGGCCGGCCCGTCAAGGAAGATCCGCCAGTACCTTGAATTAAACCGCAGAATAATGTAATAGAGAGCCGGACTTAGAGCACCAATTATGAATGTCGGGAAGTAATGGAAAAAGACAGGGTATTTGCAGAAAAACAAACGACGGTCAGCCCCTTCCGCTTTAATGAGAAAGTGGCCCGGGTATTTGACGATATGCTGGTACGGTCGGTGCCGTTCTACGGCGAGGCCCTCAAGCAGCAGGCAAGGATGAGCTGCCGCTATTACCGGCCGGGGACGAGGATCTATGACCTGGGCTGCTCCCACGGCAATCTCGGGCTGCTGCTGCTTGAGGTTTTCGGGGATACGCCCTTTAAGATGACCGGGGTGGATAATTCACGGCCCATGGTCGACCGCTACAAACAGCGGCTGGCAGAATACGGCGGCTCTCCGTCCATCGACCTGGTCTGCTGCGGTATGGAGGATATCCGCATCAAGAACGCCTCGGTGGTGGTGGTAAACCTGACCCTGCAGTTTCTCAGCCCGGAAAAGCGGGATAAGATGATCCGGACCATCTACAGAGGGCTTTGTCCCGGAGGGATCCTGCTGATTACGGAAAAAACCATCCATCCTGATCCCGGGCTTTCGGAATTGGAACTGGATTTTTACTGCCAGTTTAAGCGGGAAAACGGCTACTCTGAGCTGGAAATCAGCCAGAAAAGGGACGCCCTGGAGAAGGTCCTGATCCCCGAAGCCGTGGCAGACCACGAACAGCGGATCACTGCGGCGGGATTTTCCTTGTTTAATGTCTGGCTCAAGTGGTTTAACTTCACCTCCATGCTGGCAATCAAATAGCATATATACACCCATAATTACTGATAGAGATCCATGGAAAAATTTTTAGCGCGGCACCGGGATCACCGGTTCGGCCGGTGGTACGACGCCCTTGAGGCAGTGGTCAGGGAAAAACGGGAATTTCTGGACAATGTCGGGGGAAATTTTCAAAAATTCAAAACCGTGGTGGATTCCCTGCCCGAGCTTGCCCCCGCTTCCATCGAACTGGCAGCCAAGGCGGTCAGGGCCGGGGAGGCAGATGAGCTTGATCCGGTGTTGCAAGAACGGCTGCTGGAAGGGTTAAAAGGGCTCTGCCCCTGGCGCAAGGGGCCCTTTGATTTTTTCGGTATTCACATTGACGCCGAATGGCAGTCCTGGATGAAATGGGAACGGCTGGCTCCCCATCTGCCGCAACTGGAGGGAAGGCGGATTCTGGATATCGGATCCTCCTGCGGATATTATATGTTCAGGATGGCGGCCCGGAACCCGGCCTTTGTGCTGGGCCTGGAACCCCAGAGTTCGTTTTATTACCAGTATCTGGCTGCCCAGAAATACCTGAACCAGGACAATGTGTTCTGCCTGCCCATTCCCTACCACCAGATGCCCCCTGTGGCCGAATACTTTGACCTGGTTTTATGCATGGGCATTCTCTACCACCGCAAGTCCCCGGTGGAAATGCTCAGGCAGATTCACGACAGCCTCCGAAAGGGAGGACAGATCGTGCTGGAGAATCTGGTGCTGGAAGGCCGTAACAACCTCTGCCTCTTTCCCCATGACCGGTATGCAAAGATGCGCAATGTCTTTTTTATCCCTGACCTGGCCGCCATGGAATCCTGGCTGGCCAGGGCGGGATTCAGCGACATCCGTTGCGTGGATGTCAGCCCTACAACGCTTGAAGAACAGCGTAAAACACCCTGGATCCAGACCGAATCCCTGGCGGATTTTATGGATCCAAATGATCCGTCCAAAACCGTGGAGGGCTATCCCGGTCCGGTGAGGGCCATTTTCATGGCCACTGCTTAACCCGTGGCGGTAGGTTGTGGATGATCAGAGGGCAACGGGACCGGTCTGGTGGGTGACGGCCCAGGTTTGACCGTTCTCCTTGTAAAAGACCACCCCGTCCAGATAGCCGATATCCCCGGCGCCTTCGTGGGGCAGGCCCAGCTTGAATTCCTTTATGGGAAAGATATTCCAGTCATGGGACACACAGACCGCCACCTCTCCGGCAGCTAGCTCCGACAGGCAGCCGGCCATGAAATCCGTTATGGCATCTGACGTATGTTCAGGATCCTCCATGATGGTTTTATCAATGGCCTTGTCAAACCAGTCCCTGATGAACGCTGTGGTGCCCGATGCCTCCATCCTTCCCAGTGCCTTTTCAATATCCTTGATATAAAAGGGCGTAAGCAGGTCGCAGGTTTGATTGTGGGGCAGGGTGCTGCCATTTACCATAGTATAGCCCTTGTCAATGAGGTATGCGGTTTCAATGCATCTGCCGAAATGGCTGGAATACAGCCTGGGCATCACCGTTGAGGGCAGGCCTTTGCCCAGCTCAAGGGCATAGGATTTGCCGGCTTCGGTCAGCCCCATGAAGGGCTCCATCCGAAAGTCTTTGTGGTAAAACCGGTCCGAGTGGCGGAGAATGACGGACATCCGGTCGATGCCCCGGTCCAGAAGGCCGGTGATGGTGTCAATGGTGTCCTGGGATTTGACTTCGTATTTTCTTTTCATTCAGGTCGTCCTAGTGGTTGATGGATTATTCTGCCGGCTTTCCAGCCGGTCCCCGGGGGTAAGGTGCCGGGATTTTTCATTGAACCGCATTCTTACTCTATGATATACGAGGTTGTCAACATATCGACTGCATTATAAAGATGAGGATTCAAACACCTATGACAAGACATATCAGTATCATCGGCGTACCAATGGACTTCGGGCAGATGCTCCGGGGAGTGGATATGGGGCCTGCTGCCCTGAGATATACAAAACTTGTTTCAAGACTTCGGGAGCTGGGCCATGAAGTCACCGATGAGGGGGATATTTCCATCCCAATGCGGGATTCGGACATGGATATGGCCCATGATAAATATGTGCAGGAGATCACCCAGATCTGTGAATCCATATATAAAACAGGCAAACGGGTAATGGACCAGGGCCGTTTTCCCCTGTTCCTGGGGGGGGACCACTCCATTGCCGTTGGCACCGTTGCCTCGGTGGCAGACCAGGACCTGGATAAAAATCCAATTGGACTGATCTGGGTGGATGCCCACGGGGATTTCAATACACCGGAAACTTCGCCTTCTGGCAATATCCACGGCATGCCCCTTGCCGCCCTGATCGGGGAGGGCCATGACCAGTTGGTCAATGTGGGGATGCCGGGTATGAAAATCCATCCGGATAATGTGGTCATGATCGGCCAGCGTGACCTGGACACCGCTGAAAAGGAGCGGATCAAAAAATCGGGCATCACCATCTTCACCATGCGGGATATCGACGAGCAGGGCATCTCTTCGGTGGCCTCCAAAACCATGATGAAGTTCGCCCACCTCAAGCGGTTCCACCTGACCCTGGACATGGACGCCCTGGACCCGGTGGAGGCACCGGGGGTCGGGACGCCGGTGCCGGGGGGGATCAGCTACAGGGAGGCCCACCTGCTCATGGAAATCCTGGCCGACTCCGGGAAACTGGGCTCCATGGACCTTGTGGAAACAAACCCCATCCTGGATGTGGGCAATAAAACCGCGGAACTGGCCGTGGAACTGGCCCTTTCTGCCCTGGGCAAAAGTATTCTATAGGCTGCCAGTTGACCCTCAAGGCCTATATCGAGGGCCTCAAATCCTATCGGGGGTTTGCAGGCGATATTGTCTGCCATAAATCCATGGATGCCCGGGACGGGGACTATGCCGGGGAACTGCCGCCCTTTAAAAATGATTTAGCCCCTCTGCTTTCCGCCCTGGGTATTTCAAAGCTGTATACCCACCAGTCCCGAGCCATTGGAAAAATATTGACGGGCCGCCATACGGTGATTGCCACCCCCACGGCGTCCGGAAAGAGCCTGGTGTACAACCTGCCGGTGCTGGACGCCCTGATTTCAGATCCCGGTGCCCATGCGCTCTATCTTTTCCCCCTCAAGGCCCTTGCAAGGGACCAGATGGATACGGTGCGGCAGATGATGGATCATATCCTGTCATGTCCTATTTCCGGTTCCGGTGATAACCGGCTGCCGGCCCCCCTGACCGCCGGGGTGTACGACGGGGATATCACCGCCTACCAGAAATCCAAGATCCGGAAAAATCCCCCCAACATCCTGCTGTCCAACCCGGAAATGCTCCACCTGGCCATGCTGGCCCATCACAGGCTGTGGGAAGACTATTTTTCAAACCTTAAATTCGTGGTGGTGGATGAGGTGCACACCTACAGGGGGGTGATGGGCTCCAACATGGCCTGGGTGTTCAGGCGGTTGCTGCGTATCTGCAGGTATTACGGCGCGGCGCCTGTATTTATCTTCTGTTCCGCCACCATTGCCAATCCCGCCCAGCTGGCCGCGGGGCTCACCGGCCTTGAGGTGGCGGTGGTGGACGGCCACGGGGCCCCGGCCGGGAAAAAAGATGTGGTGATGATGAGGGGGCTTGAGGGGGCGGCACAGACCGCCATCACCCTGATCCATGCCGCTGTTCACCGGAAGCTGAGGGTGATTGTCTACACCCAGTCCAGGAAGATCACCGAACTCATTGCCGTATGGGCGGCCCAGCGGGCTAAATCCTTTGCAGACAAGATTTCCGCCTACAGGGCCGGTTTCCTGCCCGAAGAACGCAGGGAAATCGAACGAAAACTGGCCTCAGGGGAACTGCTCTGTGTGGTCTCCACCTCGGCCCTGGAACTGGGCATTGACATCGGCAGCCTGGATCTGTGCATCCTGGTGGGGTATCCGGGCACCATCATGTCCACCTGGCAGCGGGCTGGCCGGGTGGGCCGGGACGGCAAGGATTCGGCCATGGTACTCATCGCCCATGAGGACGCCCTGGACCAGTATTTCATCAACCACCCCGATGTTTTTTTCTCCATGCCCCCGGAAACCGCGAGAATCAACCCGGAAAACCCCATGATTCTCCACCGCCACCTGGACTGCGCTGCGGCGGAACTCCGGCTGGAAACCTGCGAACCTTTTATGAAACTGCCGGCAGTGGAAAAAGGGGTGCAGGCCCTGTCCGGGAAAGGTAAGCTCTTCCAGAGCCGGGACGGTAAGATCTGGGTTTCCCCCCGAAAAGCCCCCCACCGTGAGGTGAGTCTCAGGGGAGCGGGCCGCACCATCCCCATATTCAAGGAGGAGACCAAGGAAAGCCTGGGGGAAATCGACTGGCACCGCTCCTATTTTGAGACCCATGAAGGGGCGGTATACCTGCACCGGGGCACCACCTATGTGGTCTCCCATTTTGATCATGTCAAGGGCCTGGTCCGTGCCCGCCAGGAACAGGTGACCTATTACACCCGGGCCCGATCCTCCAAATCAACTGAAATTCTCTCTGTGCAGGATACCCGGCAGGTGGGGGGCGCCCGGCTGGGATTCGGGACTCTCAAGATCCGGGAACAGGTCACCGGCTATGAAATGAAACGGGTATCCACGGGCAAGTCCTTGGGCATCGTTCCCCTGGACCTGCCGGAGCTGACCTACGAAACCCAGGGGCTGTGGATTGAAATTCCGGACTGGGTCCGGGAGGAAATTGAAGCCGGCCACCTTCATTTCATGGGCGGCATCCATGCCCTGGAACACGCCGCCATCGGCATCATGCCCCTGCTGGTCATGACCGACCGAAATGACCTTGGGGGGATCTCCATCCCCTTTCACCCCCAGGTGGGACGGGCGGTGGTGTTTATTTATGACGGGGCGCCCGGGGGGATCGGTTTGTCCCGCCAGGCCTTTGACAACGGCGGCGCCCTCATGGACCGGACCCTGGAAGCCATATCCGGCTGTCCCTGCGACACCGGGTGTCCGGCCTGCGTCCATTCGCCCAAATGCGGCTCCGGCAACCGGCCCATTGACAAGGGGGCGGCAAAAGTGCTCCTTGAACTGATCCGGCAGGAAAATGGAGGCCGGAATGAACCTGCCCCCATCAGGGTGCCAGAGAAAAAACTCGCTGCACCGGCCCCGCCGCCCGCTGTCAAGCATCCCCCTTCGCGGTTCGGCGTCCTGGACATAGAAACCCGGCGGTCTGCGGCCCAGGTGGGCGGGTGGCACCGTGCAGACCGAATGGGGGTATCCTGTGCCGTTCTTTATGATTCAGAACCCGATGAATTCACGGTCTATCACCAGGACAATATCCCGGAACTGGTTTCCCATTTAAAAGAACTGGATCTTGTGGTAGGGTTTAACATTATCCGATTTGACTACAAGGTGCTTTCCGGTCTTTCCCCGTTCAATTTCACCCAACTGCCGACCCTGGACATGCTGATGAAAGTCCATGAACGCTTAGGTTACCGGCTTTCACTGGACCAGCTCGCCCGGCAGACCCTTGGCACGGAAAAAAGCGCCGACGGGCTCAAGGCCCTGGAATGGTGGCAGCAGGGACGGATGGATCTCATTGTCCAATACTGCACCCAGGATGTCAGGGTCACACGGGATCTTTATCTTTTCGGGTTGGAACACGGCTATCTTGTTTTTAAAAACAAAGCCGGTTTTCAGGTCAGGCTGCCGTTAAATTTGGGGGCATAATCCTCTGTCCCGGCCTGAACTGAAAGGCGTCAGGCGCTTCCGTCCATAAATTTTTAAAATTCCGTCCTAAACATTGAAAATCAGTTGCTATGCTGCTATTAACTCTGGCGGGGTAAATAAATGTTAAAATTTTGTCAAGAGACGGAACAACACCAAGGAGACAGCAGAGGTTAAAATGAAACTAAGGCGGTGTATGAGTATGCTGGCCGTTGCAGGGGCCTTGTTATTATGGCACCAGGCAGCCATTGGTCAGGACAAGGCATATGTCGGGGCGAAAGCCTGCGAGGCCTGTCACCAGGAAGAGTATGACAGCTTTATGGCCAATTCCAAAAAGGCCCATTCCTTTAACAATATCAAAAAGATGGAAAAGAAACTTACCCCGGACGAGTACAGGGAATGTTTCCAATGCCATACCACAGGCTATGGACAGGAAGGGGGATTTGTGTCAGAAGCCCGTACGCCTGACCTGAAGAACCCGGGATGCGAGGTCTGCCACGGCCCGGGCTCCCTCCATGCGGAATCCGAAGATCCTGAAGATATTGTAAGGAAAATGGCAATGGAAGATTGTATGACCTGCCATAATCAGGAACGGATAAATGATTTTGATTTCAGACCCCTGCTGTACAGCGGCGGCCATTAATCAGCGGAGGTAATATGCTAAAGAATCTGTTTCGCCTGATCAACAGAAAGTTATGGATAAAAGTACTCATTCCGGTGAGCATCAGCGTGGTTCTGGTGATGGCCGGCTCTCTCTGGTTCAGTATCAAAGCCCAGGACCGGTTCGGCCGGCACCAGTTGAATCTGAAGAATAAAAGCCTGGCCATGGCCGTGGAAGGGGGGATGTTCGACGCCCTGGCCGTTGGAGAGAATGATACGGTCCGTGCCCAGTTCCGGCGGCTCAACGAGAAAGTCAAGGGACTGAAGGTGTATGTTTACGATTTTAACGGAGTTGTCTCCTTTTCCACGGATACCGGTGCCGTTGGCAAAAATATGGATGCCTATGTAAATGCCGCTATCCTTGAGGACATCACCGGTATGATCTCCTCGGGCAAGGACTCTGAAGCCTCTTTTCAAACACGGACGGCCGGGACGGATTACATCGTCAAAAGCAGCCCGATCTTGAACGAGAGAAAATGCTACCACTGCCACGGCAGCAACCGGGCCGTTCTGGGCGGCATTTCGGTGCTCTCATCAATGACCGACATGCAGCAGGCCATTGCCAAGGGACGGAATACCACCATCCTGATTTCCCTGACCGGGCTTATTCTGATCATCATGCTGGTATGGCTTTTCTTTTATTTTATTGTGAACAAAAAAGTGGGCCGGGTCCTGGCCTCAGCAGCCCGGCTGAGGGAAAAGGATTTCACCCACGAAGATTCCGTGCCCCAGGGCGATGAGATCAACCACATCCTGAACCGCATCAATGAGGTCACCCGGGAATTGCGCGGGGTGATCCGCCATATCGTGGACAGTTCCCTGCACCTGGCGGGATCCTCCAATGAGATGCGCCAGATTGCCGATACACTGGACTCATCAAGCACCGGTGCCTCTGAAAGAGCGATGCAGGTGTCTGCGGCCGCCGAGGAAATGAGTGTTAACAACAAGGCCATGGCCAGCGCCATGGAAGAGGCGGCCGGCACAATGAATGCCCTGGCTTCGGCCGTGGATGAAATGAGTGCAACCGTTGGCGAAATTTCAAAGAACGCCGCCGATTCCAAGGCAGTGACAGATGAGATGGTGGCAGGGTTTGATGCCGTTATGACGGCGGTGACGGACCTGGGCAACCGGGCCGAAGATGTGGACCAGGTAACCAATGAGATCCGGTCCATTTCCGAGCAGGTTTCCCTGCTGGCCCTCAATGCCAAAATCGAAGCGGCCCGGGCCGGGGAGGCGGGCAAGGGATTTGCCGTGGTGGCCCAGGAAATTACCGAACTGGCGTCGGATTCCAGCCGGTCCACCCTGGAGGCGGATGAGAAACTGGCCGCCATCAAGCAGATGGTTCAGGATATGATCGCCAAGGTGTCGGCCATTTCAGGGAAAATCAACGACAGCGACCAGGCCATATCCGGCATTGCCGCCTCAGTGGAAGAGCAGAATGTCACCACCCATGAAATTGCAAAGAGTATCAATGATATCAACCAGCAGATTTCAGATATGAACCACCGGGTCACCCAGGGCGCGGAAGCTGCGGCGGATATCGCCAGGGATATCACCGAAGTTGAAACGGCATCCACCCGGGTGAAGGAGGAGAGCCTGAGCCTGAACAAGGGGGCTGGGGACCTGGCAAAGATGGCCGAATCCTTTAAGCGCCTGATGGGTCAGTTTAAAATTTAGAACGGCTTTAATAATCAGGCTGTGTTTTTGAGCACCAGACCGGCCAGTGCATCCAGCACTGTGCCGGCCTTTTCACGTATGACCAGGTGGGCCTGGCCGTCAAGGGGAGTGGCCGACAGGTTGATGATGGCCAGATAGGCGCCTGCACTCCTGGCATATTCGGGCATGGAGGCGGCCGGCTGTACCTGGAGGGTGGAGCCTATGGCGATAAATACCTTGCTTTGGGAGGACAGCCGGGCCGCTTCCCTTGTCTGTGCCTCCGGCATGGCCTGACCGAATGAGACGGTGTCCGGTTTCAGATACCCGCCGCAGGTGCATTCCGGCGCCAGGTCTCCTTTCTGGATCCGTGCCATGGCCTCATCCCAGGTGGAAAGTTTACGGCAGGACATGCACCTGATCCTTCGAGAATTTCCGTGGAGTTCTATTATTTTTTCTTCCGGGATGCCCGATGCCTGGTGGAGGCCGTCGATATTCTGGGTGATCAGGGTTGTTAGGTAACCGGCCTTTGCAAGGGCGGCCAGGGCTCGGTGCCCCTTGTTGGGTGAGGCGTTGGCCAGGCCTTTTTCCATTTCAAGGCGCTGGCGCCAGTATTCGATCCTGGCTGTTTCCGAGGACATGAATTCATCAAAATAAACCGGCCGGAATTTGTCCCAGAGCCCGCCCTGGCTCCTGTAATCGGGGATCCCGCTTTCCGTTGAAATACCGGCTCCGGTGAATGCTGTAACCGCACCGCAGCCCCTGATACGCTCGGCAACTGCGTTGACCTGGGACAGCACACTGCCCCTTATGTTTTGTGTTTTTCCCATGGCACCACCTTTGAAATTATTTTCTTCAGTGTTTTACCATAAATTCGTTCATACAATGTCAGGATTTCGCTGATATTGAACAACCGCCCCAGCCCGCCGAGGATCGCCAGAAAGGCCAGGCCCGTGGCCGTGCAGATGCAAAGATTTGAAATAAGCCCGCCTGTGGGGACAATCCGGGTGATACCGGCGTAAACCGCTTCCAGTGCAGCGCCGCTAGCCAAACTGAGCAGCACGCAAACCAGAAAGAATCTGTAAACATCGGTTTTGCCCTTATTGCCGGTCCGCCGGCTCCAGGCCTCAAAAAGAAGCCCTGTGGTCAGGGCCACCGACAGGGACAGGCCGGCTGCCACCCCTTTTGCCCCCATCATTTTCATGCCGGCCCAGATCAGGGGCAGCCCCCCAAGGACGCAGGCCGTTGAAAACAATGCCGGAAACAAGGTGTTCTGGGAGGCAAAGTAGCCCCGGGAGACAATGGTCTGGGCGGCAAAGGCAACGGCGCCTGCCATGAACCAGGGCAGAATTCCGGCCGTGGCCGCCAACGCCTGGGCATCAAAGGCGCCCCGCTGGTAAAGGATGGCCACCACCTCTGTTCTCAGCACCATAAAAAGCACGGAAAAAGGCATGACCAGAATAATAAACTTCAGGGTCTGGTTGATGAGACCGTTAAGCTGGCTGAATTCTTCCCTGGCGGCCAGTTTCGCCATGAAAGGGTAGGAGGCGGTGCCCACGGCCTGACCGAAAAAACCCACCAGGATGAACATGATCCGCAGGGCGTAGTTCAAGGCTGATATGCTGCCCTCGTCCAGAAAGGAACCGAAGAATTTCATGAGTATTTCTGTTGAGAACGTCATGGTCAGCCCCAGCATCAGGGGGAGGGTGAGCAGGATATACTTTTTAAAATCCGGGTGGCGGATATTCCAGGCAAAGAAATAGGTGAGCCCGCATTTTTTCGCCCCGACAAGCTGAAGCAGAAAACTGCCGGCAAAGGCACCGGCCAGCACCCCCCAGGCAAAGCCTTCCATGCCCAGATACCGGTTGAGCAGGAGGCCGCCGGTGATGATGCCGGTGTTGTAGATCAACGGGGCCAGGGCCGGGATGAAGAATTTCTCCCTTGCAAATTGCACGGCCATGAACAGGCCGCCGCTGAAGAAAAAGAACTGGGCCGGAATGATGATCCGGGTCATACGCACGGCCATGTCAAAGGTGGGGCCTGACGGCAGCCCCGGGGCCAGCAAACGGATCAGTTCCGGGGCAAAATATATGGAAATACATATGAACCCAAGCAGGGCAAGTCCGAATCCATTGAAGACAATGGAAAAGACTTCGAACCCCTCATTTTCTTTTTTCTGGGCAAGATACCGGGTAAAGATGGGAATAAAGGTAATGGACAAAAAGCCCGATGCCACCACGTGGTTGAGTATTTCCGGGATGACAAAGGAAACCTGGTAGGCGTCCACCCCGGCGCCGGCCCCCCCGGCCCAGGCAATGGCCGCCTCACGGGCAAGGCCGATGATCCGGCTTGCAAATACCGAGGCCATCATGATAAATGAGGCAAAACCGATTTTTTTCAGAGTCTGGGAAGCTGCCATAGTTTGTATCCGGTGATTGAATTATCACATCACCGGGTGAATTAAAAGTGGCTGGGCTGGAAAAAGTTTGACTCGGGAAAGAAATCGCGGATATAGTGGAACCGGTCAACTGCCGGCAGAGCGTCGGTTGTCGGCCGGTGAATTTTTTACCTGAGTCGTTATAATGAGTTAAGGATATCACCATGTTTTCCAAACTTGGTATTTTAATGCTTGCCGCCGGGTTTCTGGCTTGGCTGTTCGGTGCCATTTCAAAATTTATGGCCGTTGATAATGTGTTCGTGGATATGACCCTGTCCACCCTCTCTGAAGACATGTCCGCGTCCGTTGTTGATGCCTTTTCATCTGCAGCGGTCCAGGATCTGCTTTACACTGTTTTTTACGAAATTCATCTAGGCGGGCTTTTTTGCGGCCTGGGTGTGATCTGTATCTTTATTTCCATGTTTGCCAAGGAGCATTAAACCGCCCATGGCACACCCCATCGCTGTTCAAGATGATCTGCCGGGGGTGGCTGGCCTCTTTGCTCCGGCCTGCGCGGTCCTTGCTTTTACGGCCCTGCCGGATGCTGCATGGTCCTGTGCGGGGGTGCTGTGCCTGGTGCTGGGGGCCATGGTTTCAGGCCTGGCGTTTCTCCGGAACCGCCCAAGGATTGCCGGGATCTCCGGCCTGCTGGGCTGGGCCGTATACATGGGGGTGGCCATTCTGGGGGGGAAACCGCTTCCCCTGGCGGCACCGGGCCAGACCCTGATTTTTTTTACCCTGTGGCTGCCCGGCATGGCTGCATTGGTTCAGCTGGAGAAACATTCCGCCGGCAGCCGGGATGCCCTGGCCAGGGCCCGGGAGGCAGAAAATGAGATGGCGGACCTGGCCCGGCGGCAGGAGGAAGAACTCAACCGTGTCAATAAGAGCCTGTTTCTGGAAATCCGGGCCCATATTGAGGCTGAAGGCCGGCTGCGGGAAAGTGAGGAAAAATACCGGTATCTTGTCAATTCCCTGCCTGAAGGTATTTTTATCCTCCAGGACCGGAAAATCGTTTTCCACAATCCCGGGCTTGAAGCATTGACCGGGCTGGGTGCAGAAGAGCTTAAGACCATGGATCCGGCGCCCCTTATGCCCGGGCAGGGGCGGGCCCCGGACCGGCAGCCGACCCTGGACCGCCCTGACGGTTCAACCATTATCATAGAAAACCAGTGGGTGGATATCCGGTTCAAGGACCGGCCGGCCAGGCTGTATACGGTGAGGGATATCACCGAGCGGGTCATGGCGGAGAAGGAAAAGGACCGGCTTGAAACGGAGCTTGAAAAAGCCAAAAAAATGGAGGCCATAGGGCTGATGGCCGCCGGTGTGGCCCACGACCTGAACAATGTCCTGGCCGGTGTGGTCTCCACGCCGGACCTGCTGCTCATGGAATTGCCCGATGACAGCGGGCTGAGGGAGACAGTACTTACCATCAAGGATTCGGGCAAACGGGCATCCGTGATTGTCGACGAACTGCTGACCCTGGGAAAGGGGACCGTCGGAGTCAGGGAGCCGGTGCGGCTCAATGAGGTGGTGGATGATTACCTGGCCTCGCCGGAGTTTGATAAGAGCAGGGAATTTCATCCCGGTGTCCGGGTGGATTGCCGACTGGATCCGGAACTGCCAGGCATGACAGGGTCGGGACTTCACATGCGCAAGGTGGTGATGAACCTTGTTTCCAATGCCATGGAAGCCATCCGGGGCAGCGGGCAGATTTCCCTGACCACCGGCCGTGTCCGGTTTATGGAAAAACAGCTCAAGGGATATGAGACCGCCCTCAACGGGGAATACATCCATCTTTGCATTGCAGATACCGGGCCCGGTATTGCAGCGGAAGACCTGGAACGGATATTCGAGCCCTTTTATACCAAAAAAATTCTGGGGCGGTCGGGCACCGGCCTGGGGCTTTCCATTGTCTGGAATATCGTCCACGACCATAAAGGGTATATACAGGTCAAAAGCAGTGAGGCCGGCACCATCTTTGATATCTATTTACCGGCGGGTTCGATCTTGCAAGACGAAGGCAAACCGGATAAAATATATACCCTCAGCGACTATACCGGCAACGATGAAAAAATTCTAGTGGTGGATGACGAAGAGAACCAACTTAAGATTACCTCCAATATGCTGCGGCGCATGGGATACCAGGTGGCCACGGTGCCGTCCGGGGAGGCCGCCGTGGAATACGCCGGTGCCAACCCCGTGGACCTGGTCATTCTGGACATGATCATGGCGCCGGGCATTGACGGACTGGAGACGTTCAACCGCCTTCGTGGGGTTCGCCCGGGCATCCGGGCCGTGCTGGTCAGCGGGTATTCAAAAACCGGTGACGTGGATGCGGCCCAGGCATCCGGGGCAGGGGCCTTCCTGAAAAAGCCCTTTTCCCTTCAGACCCTTGGGCTGGCAGTAAAACATGAATTGGAAAGGCAGGAATAATGACTCAGGACCCGAGGTTGCCGGGTATTACCCGGCGTGATTTTATAAAAACGTCAACATTGGCCTCCCTGGCCGGACTGCTGCCGGGGGTGTTGTCCGGGTGCGCCGTTGATCCGGTGACGGGCAGAAAGCAGCTCATGCTCATGTCCCGGGAGCAGGAGATCGCCATCGACCGGCAGCAGGCGCCTTTTCAGTTTTCTTCCGACTACGGGGTGACCCAGGACAGGGCCCTGAACGATTATGTCTCCGAGGTGGGCCGCAGGCTTCTGCCCGGGGTTCACCGGCCGGACATGGCCTATAATTTTCAATGTGTCAACGCCGTCTATATCAATGCCTATGCCTTTCCCGGCGGCTCCATTGCCGCCACCCGGGGGATCTTGCTGGAACTTGAAAATGAGGCGGAACTGGCTTCGCTTCTGGGCCATGAACTGGGCCATGTCAATGCCAGGCACTCTGCGGAACAGGCATCCAAGGGCACCCTTTCAGGGCTGCTCATCGGCGGATTGTCCGTGCTGGCATCGGGCCAGGGGGCGGGCCTGGGGGATCTGACCCAGAAACTTGGGGCATTGGGCCAGGGCCTGTTTCTATCCAAGTACAGCAGGGACAACGAGCGGGAAGCCGACGCCCTGGGCCATGAATACATGGCCCGGGCCAAGTACAATTCCAGGGGATTTGTGGGGTTGATGAATATGCTCAACAGCCTGAACAAGGGGAAAAATAACTCTTCCCAGATGCTGTTTGCCACCCATCCCATGAGTTCGGAACGGCTCCAGACCGCCGTCAACAGGGACCGCAGTACCTATACCTATACCCGGGACTATTCATTGTTCCGAGACCGGTACATGGACAGGACGGCAGGGTTAAGGCAGAAGAAAACAGCCATCAAGCTTATGCAGGACGGGGAAAAATTCCTGTCCCAGGAAAAATACGACCAGGCCGAAACCGCCTTCAGGTCCGCTTTGAAAAAAGCGGACAGGGATTATACAGCCCACCTGCTCATGGCCAAATGCATGCTGATCCGTAAACGGTCGGACCAGGCGCTTTCCCATGCCGACAAGGCCAAACAGCTTTACCCGGGCGAGTCCCAAGGATACTATATATCCGGACTGGCGGCCATGGCCGGGAAAAAATTCAACCGGGCCTATCAGTCTTTCAGCGGATGTGACCGCATCCTGCCCGGCAATCCCCAGGTGACCTTTTACATGGGGTACTGCCTGGACAAAGATAACCGGAAAGATCCGGCAGCCCGGCAATACATGGCCTATCTGAAGAAAATCAACTATGCCTCCAATAAGTACAGCCAATACGCCTATAAACGGCTGAAAGCGTGGGGGTATGCAGAATGAGCCCATTGAACCGGCCATGGCCGGCATCCGGGAAGACTGCCTCCGCCTGATCCAGGAGACCCGTGTGATGACCCTGTCCACCCGGGCCGCCACCTGCCGGACTGGAGAGGAGACAGAAGACGCCAGCGGCTCAGGGGTATGGGCTGCTCCCGTTTATTTTATTTTCAGACAGGGCGGTTTTTATTTTTTTTCCAGCCCCGCCTCCCGCCATATCCATGAAGGGGTAGGGTATCCGGCTGCGGCGTCCCTGTTTCAGGATGCCGAGGATCCAGCCAGGCTCAGGGGGCTTCAGATGTCGGGAGGTATTCGACCCTGTACTGCGGGAAAAGAAGCCGGAGCCGCTGCCCTGGCCTATGTGGGCAGGTTCGGCATCCCGGCGGGGCCGGGCAACCTTCTGCGCTTTTTTAAAACCCAGTTCCATTCGGACCTCTATAAATTCATCCCGGAAACGGCGTATTTTATGGACAACCAAAGGGGAATAGGCAATAGAGCCAAAATCCTATTATGAAATTTACATCCCTGAAATCTACCATCGATTTTTTGAAACAGGAGGGGGAGCTTGCGGTCATTGACCAAGAGGTGGATCCCTTCCTTGAAATGGCCGAAATCACCCGACAGGTCCATGGGGCCCGGGGACCGGCCCTGTTGTTCACAAAGGTAAGGAATGCCGGTTTTCCAGCGTTGTCCAACCTCTTCGGGACCTGGGAGCGGACCGTGAAAATTTTTGCCCCCCAGCTGGACCAGGTCAGGGCGCTGGTGGATCTCCGCTGTGATCCACTGGAATTTATCCGCCGGCCGGCCAAGGGGTTCCGGGCGGCCAAAGCCCTGGCCCATGCACTGCCGGTGAAGACCGGGCGGTGCCGCCTTAGCAAAACCACCCGCATCGGCCGGCTCCCGTTGATCCAGTGCTGGCCTGAGGACGGGGGGGCCTTTGTGCTGCTTCCCCAGGTGTTTTCCATGGATCCGGCCGCTGACTCTGTGATGAAATCAAATCTGGGGATGTACCGGATCCAATTGTCCGGAAATTCCTATGAACCAGATAAGGAAGTGGGGCTTCACTACCAGATCCACCGGGGAATCGGGTTGCACCATAAAACAGCGCTTGAGATGGGCTGCCCTTTAAAGGTCTCCATTTTCATGGGCGGGCCGCCCGCCCATACCCTGGCCGCGGTCATGCCCCTGCCCGAGGCGGTGCCGGAGATAGCCTTTGCAGGTGCCCTGGCCGGCCGTAACTTCCGGTATTCAAAGGACAGCAGGGGATTTATCCTGTCCAATGATGCGGACTTTGTGATCACCGGCTGGCTCTATCCCGGGGACCTGAAACCGGAAGGCCCCTTTGGGGACCACCTGGGGTATTATTCACTGACCCACGATTTTCCCTACCTGAAGGTGGATCGTGTCTACCACCGAAAAGGCGCTGTTTTTCCCTTTACCGTCGTGGGGAGGCCGCCCCAGGAGGATTCCAATTTCGGCCGGCTGATTCACCAAATCACCCGCACCGCCATCACCGATACCCTGCCCGGGGTTACGGCGGTAAACGCAGTGGATGACGCCGGCGTTCACCCCCTGCTCCTGGCCAAGGCCCGGGAAAGGTATCTTCCCTACGAAACACGTGAACCCCGGGAACTGCTCACCCACGCCTCGGCCATACTGGGCACAGGGCAGCTTTCCCTTGCCAAGTACCTGTGCATCTGTGCCCATGAAGACAACCCTGCTCTGGACATTAATGATGAACAGGCTTTTTTCGTCCATATGCTGGAACGGATGGATTTTTCCAGGGATCTGCACTTCATCACCCGCACCACCATGGATACCCTGGATTATTCGGGTTCCGGACTGAACCGGGGGTCCAAGGTGGTATGGGCGGCGGCCGGACCCAAACGCCGGAGCCTTTCCACGGCATTGCCCCCCGGGTTTTCACTGCCCGGCGGATTTTCGGATATACAATGTGCCGGGCCGGGAATGGCCGTGGTACAGGGGCCTGGATTTGACGCCTATGATACTGCCCTGGCGCAGCTTACCCCCCTGATCCGGCACCTTGAGACCCAGCCCGGCCTGGAAACGCTGCCCCTCTTCGTTGTGGTGGACGATGCCGAGTTTGCGGCCCGGACATTTGCCAATTTTCTCTGGGTTACTTTTTTAAGGTCAAACCCTTCCCATGACATTTACGGCTGCAAAGAAACCACGGCATTCAAACACTGGGGGTGCAAAGGCCCCCTGGTGATTGACGCCCGCATCAAACCCTTCCATGCCCGGCCCCTGGAACCGGACAAGGACGTGGCCGCCCGGGTCAGGAATATGGGCCGGGCAGGGGGGCCGTTGGCCGGAATCATTTAATCTTTATAAGGGGTGTTTAAACCTGATATGGAGCTGTGATGAAAAAGTATATGACCATAAAAAATGCAGTATTGGCCGTTGCTGGTATTGTTCTGGTGTATTCCCTTCTGGGATTTTTAGCACTCCCCTTTGCCGGGAAAAAAATAATTACGAACCGTCTTCAGGTCCTTCCGGGCGTCATCGGCGGGGTAGGCAAACTCAGGTTCAATCCCTTTACCCTTGAGGCCGGATTAGAGGCGTTGGAAATCAACGATAGTGCTGGAAATCCGGTGTTCAGGCTCAAAGGGCTTCACGTGAATCTTTCGTCCGTTTCCCTGTTCAAACTGGCGCCTGTGATCACCCGACTGGACCTGGATACCCCCGAGGTGTTTTTGGTGCTGAACAGGGAGAACCGGCTGAATATTGACGCCCTTTTTGCCGGAGCCGGCAGCAAGCCCCATGACGGGAAAGACGAAAAGGCGTCGGACCCGGGCGAGAGTACCGGAAACAAGGTGTTTCCCTTCCGTCTTTCCAACGCCGCCATCCACGACGGGCGTTTCTCTTTTTCAGATGAAATTCGGAATAAGGAACAGGTGGTGGACGGAATCAATCTGGCCCTTCCCCTGCTGACCTCACTGGAGGGGGAGCGGGAGACCCAGGCCGAACCGGTTATCCGTCTGGGAATCAACGGTGCCCCGGTTGAGATCCGGCTGGCCAGCCTTCCCTTTAACCCGGCACTGGATACAAAGATCGTATTGAGTGCAACCGGGATTGATCTCACGGCAGCCGTGCCTTATTTAAATCTGCCCAAGACATTGGAGATCCTTTCCCCCGGCAAACTCGATCTTGCCCTCACCGGCAGTTACCGGCTGGATCCGGCCCGTAAAGGCCGGCCGCATATTCTGGGCGCGGATCTCAGGATCGCCCTGCGGAAACTGGATATACGGACAAAAGAAAACGACACTGGGGGAACCTCCCCTTTGTTTTCATGCCCGGAATTCATTGTTCAGGCAGCATCCAAAGATATTCTGGCCGGAACAGCCGTCATCGACAAACTGGAATTCAATACTCCCAGGCTTAATCTGGAAAGGGACGGGGAGGGCCGTCTCACCCTTATGAACCTGTTTCCGGTTCCTGGAGGGGAAGAGGCGCCGCCCGTTCCCGCAGATCAGGACAGCGCAGCCCCTTCCCAGCCTAGGCCGTTTCATATTACCCTGGTCCGGGGCGGCGTGAACAACGGCGAGATTAATTTCAATGATGATTCTGTCAGTCCGGTTTTTAAAACCGCTTTGTCCCGGCTGAACATCCATTTTAAAAAAATGGAAATCGGGCCCAAGGGGGTTATTTCCGGAGACTATGACGCCGGTTTTGCCACAGAGGAAAATGAACAGGTCTCCATCCAGGGCGCGCTGGCCACCACCCCGGCCCTTTCGGTGAAAGGCCGTCTTGACCTTAAGGAGATCCTGCCTGAAAAATACAGGCCCTATTACGCCCCTTACGGAGGAAAAGGGCTGACCCTCGGCAAAATAAAAGGCGGGGCAGGGTTCAACCTGTTTATTGACGGCAACACACCTGTATTTTCGGTGGACGACGGCGGGATAAATTTAAGTGATATCCGTATCCAGGGTGAAACCGATACCGCCCCTGTCGTGGACATCAAGGCCGTTGACTGTTCAGGCATATCTATCGGATCAGAGCACCGCCGTATCCGGATTGAAACCATAATTGCGGATTCAGGAAGACTGGACCTGGTGCGGAATAGGGCCGGTGACATTAATCTGGTTCAGCGTATCAGCGAAATGGTCCCGGTGCCGGTCAAGGGAGAAGAGGGCGTCGGGGGGGCTGATGCCGGAAACGAAACCAAAGCGGATAGTGAAGGGCAGCCTGCAAGCCCCTGGGAAATATCCATAGGACGGTTTAATCTTGAAAACTACGGGCTGGTTTTTTCCGATCATTCCCCTGGCGACCCTGTCCGTTTAGAGGCGGATGAGATCGGGATTACGGCAGAGGAACTGACCACAATCCAGGATAAAAAGGGAAAAATCCATGGTTCCCTGACCCTGCAGAAACAGGGCCGGTTCAGCCTGGACGGGGAACTTGCCCTGTCCCCCCCTGCGGCTGTCATGGATTTGAATCTTGAAAAAATTGCCATAGACCCCTTCCAGCCCTATTTTGCAGATAAACTGAATATCGCAGTGGCCAAGGGGAGTGTGGGGGCCAAAGGACGGCTGTGGTTGTCGCTGCCCCAAACCGGCGGCCCGGATATCCGGTTCAAGGGAGAAGGGGGATTAATTGATTTCATTTCCCAAACTAAAAACGACGGCAACGATTTTTTCAGATGCAAATCATTGTACCTTTCTGGAATGGATATGGATCTCTCTCCCATGGCGGTGAATATTAAAAAAATAGCCCTCACCGATTTTTACCAGAAAACGGTGATTTCAGAATCCGGGACACTGAATCTGGGAACCATTGTCAAATCATCCGCCCAGACGCAGCCTCCTGGAGCCTCCTCAACGGGTGAAAACGGGAAAAAATATTTTGAAAATACGGCTGCCTCCCCCATCATCAATATCGACGCGGTCACCCTGCAGGGGGGGCATATCAATTTCACCGACCAGCACACCCCGCCGGGATTTACAGCCAATATGACAGAAGTGGGGGGCAGTGTTACCGGGCTGTCCTCGCTGCCGGACAGAAAGCCTGCCCAACTGCTGCTCAAAGGCACCCACGGCCGCCAGGCCCCCCTTGATATTTCCGGGATGATTGATCCCCTGAAGAAAGAACCTTATGCCGATCTGGCCATTTCCTTTAAAAATATCGAATTGCCGCAATTCAATGCCTATACCAAAAAATACCTGGGATATCCCATTGAAAAAGGCAAATTGATTCTGGACCTTAAGTACAATATTAAGGGGGACCGGCTCAAATCAAGCAACCATATCTTTTTTGACCAGCTCACCTTGGGCAAAAGCGTTGACTCGCCCGATGCCATTTCCCTGCCACTTGAACTGGCGATTTCTTTGTTGAAAAACTCAAAGAACGAAATCAAGCTGGATGTGCCCATCCAGGGGAACCTCAGCGATCCGAAATTCAGCTACGGGGATGTGGTGGCCACCACATTGAAGAACCTGATTCTCGGGGTGGTCACCGCCCCCTTTAAATTCCTGGGCTCCCTGGTGGGGCTTGGGGATGACCAGGACCTGGGCCATGTCGCCTTTGCACCGGGCAGCGATACGCTGGATCCGGAGGAACTCGGGAAGATCGGCCAGCTTACCGGTATCCTGGCTGAAAAGGACAGACTGAAACTTGAAATCCAGGGGAAATACAGCCTTGAAAAGGACGGGGACCGTCTCAGGGAAATTAAATACCGCAGCCTCCTTGAGGCAACCCAGGCCGAGGCCGGTGTCGCAGCGGAGAAGGAAATTGACCAGCTGACTGCCGAGGAGCGGCTTGAACTAGTGGATGCCGCCTATGCCCGGGCGCAGTTTCCCAAGCCCAGGGATGAATCCGGAAAGGAAAAAGAGCTTTCACCCGGGGAAAAACAAAAATTGCTCATCACCGCCATCTCCGTTGGGGAAAATGAATTAAAGGAACTGGCTACCCGAAGAAGTGAATTGGTGCGGGACCACATGGTCCAGGGGGGAATCGACCCCTTGCGGATATTCATCAAGGAGCCGGGTCCGGCGGCAGAGGAAGAATCTCAGGAAGAGGCGGTGAAGACGCTGTTTGAATTAAAATAGGCCAACTATCGGTTCTTACTTGATTTCCCGCCATAATCTGGTAAGGTGCAGCTCTTTAACCATAGACGGGAAATCAACTAGATGCTCAAACGATTGAAGTTCCTTATTTATACCCGGCCCTTTATTTTCTTTGCCTACTATTTGATCCGGTGCTACGCGTCGACCTTTAGGCTCCGGATCGAGAATGAAGGCCATTGGCAGTCTCTGGTCAAGGCAGGACAGCCGGTGATCCTCGTAACCTGGCACCAGCAGTTTTTTTCGGCCATCCGTCATTTTAAAACCTATGCCGGGTTCAACCCGGGCCTGATGATTTCCAGAAGCCGGGACGGCGATCTGATCTCCGGCGTGGCCAACCGCACCGGATGGCATACCCCGAGGGGATCCTCCTCAAGGGGGGGAAAGGAAGCCATGGGCACAATGATTGATCATGTCAAAACCTATGGATTCGGCGCCCATATCCTGGACGGTCCCACCGGCCCCATCGGGAAGGTCAAGCCGGGGGTCATAAAAATGGCCCTGGACACCCGGGCGTTCCTGGTGCCATTTTATACCGAAGCCGACCGGGCCTGGTTTTTTAATTCCTGGGACCGGTTCATGGTGCCCAAGCCCTTTGCCCGGGTTACTCTTAGGTTTGATGCACCCATTCGATTCGACCAAGAAACAGATCTTGATTTTGAACAATTGCGCCGGGATCTTGAGGCAAAGATGCTGCCGGGGCTCCACCTTTAAATCTGTGAATTGTGATTGACAGGGGCGGGGAATTCTGACCAATATAGATTCATAACCGCATCATATCCTCTTAACCCACAAAGGAGGCCGTATGAAGACCCTGCCGGAGAAAGCTGTTTTTTTTCACTTCAGGTTTAAATTCCTTGCTATCACCTCCATCGCATTTCTGCTGTACATCATTCTAACCGGGGCATCTGAGTTTGAACAATTCGCCTCAAGCCCCCAGTTCAGACTGCTGGGGCCTTTTTTTCTCCTTGCCGGGTTTTCGTTTCTGATTTTCAGAAGGGTGCCCATCAAATGTCCCCATTGCTTCAAGCTGGTTTCCACCCGTAAAGACTGGACCTGCTGCGAGTGCGGTAAATCCCAGGGGAAGGAACGGTATCTTGTGGACAAATGTGTACACTGCGGGCAGATGCAGTCTGTCAGCACCTGTGACCATTGCCGAAAGCCTTTCAGGCTTTAGGATGCACCTGGGGCCGGTTATTGGGATCCATATGAGGATTGTTCAACCGGTGGGGTGAATTGGTTGGTGATTATTCAGGAGGTTGAACCGGCAGGCAGAGGGTAACGGTTGTACCTTCCCCTTCGGTGGAGGTAATTCGGATATCGCCGCCGCAGCTCAGAAAAACGCTTTTGGCGTAGGACAGTCCCAACCCTTTTCCTTCTTTGGACCACCCTGAAAAATAGGGGGTGAAAATCTTGGGCAGGGTCGATTCTGACATGCCGATTCCGATATCGCTGACAGTGATCAAAATTTGCAGATCATCACAACAGGTTGAAATGGAAATTATGCCGTGGGTGGGCACCGCCGTGAGTGCGTTCCGGGCCACGGCGTTAAGCGCCTTTTCCACATTTCGGGCCGGCAGGTCCACCAGCGGAATATCCTGGAGGTCAAACTGGATATCTATTTTTTTATCTTTGAAAGAGGTCAGGCCGGATAGGGATTTGAGCATTTTGTTGAGGTCCGTTGGTTTAGGGGGCTCCTCATTGATGGTCACAAACATTTTTACATCGTTAATGGCCTGGGATATCTGCCGGATGCCGTCGAGGGAATCTTCAATGATCTTCGGGTATTTTTCAAGGATGGCCTCAAAATCCATTTCCTTTTTAAAGGAGGAAATGTCAACCAGACTTGTCCGGGCCGCTTTCTCAAGTTCCTGTTTCGTGCCCTGGTGAAGGGAGATAATGGCTTCCAGGGTATTATACTTTTCCAGAAGAAACGTCATCTGCTGGCGGTAGAGGTTCATCTTTTTCAAATTACCGTCAATCATGGTATTGGAGTCATCCAGGGTCTTTAAGGAAACGGCGGATAGATCAGATACAATGGCCGCCTTCTGGGTGATGAACAATTGCTTTTCAGTGGCCTCAAGGGAAGACAATGCCTCCTTCAGGCGCTGGGTTTTGCTTTCGATCATCCGTTCCAGACTGCGGTTGTATTTGGTGAGGTTGGATTCGGCAACGATCCGTCTGGCGACCTCTTCGTTCAAGCGGATATTTTTGGCCTGGATCTCCTTGTTTTTTTCCTCCAACTCGACCAGGTGGCTGTAGGAGCGCAATGCTGTTGTTATGGTCGTGAACAGTTTCTGGGTGGTGAGTTCTGTTTTTTCCTTATAGTCATTGATATCGTAATTGAGGATAATCTCTTTTTCAGGGGCCTTGCCCGGCTGGCCCGTTCTGAGTACGATTCTGATTTTTGAGTTGTTTATCTCCTCTCTGATAAACCGGGCCACTTCCAGGCCGGCATCCTTGGTCTCCATGACCACATCAAGGAGGCAGCAGGCAATGGTGTCATCGGTTTCCAGAATCTCTTTGGCCTCTTTTCCGGAATAGGCGGAGATGAATTCAAGGCCGTGGCCCATGTAACGGTAATCGTCCAAAACGAGCTTGGTCATGACGTGGATTTCATTTTCATCATCCACTATCAGCAGTTTGAAATTTTTCTGGGGATCGGGCAGGGTTTCTTCCGTGCCGGCTTCATCAGCAAATAATAAGGTGTCGTCTTTTAATGCGTCATGCTGCTGGTTTTCCATACCGTCTCCGAAAAGGCGAATTGTTGTGTGTTCACATGCCGCCGTTCGCGGCCCTGGGAAGCAGAATGATCTATGGTATTCGATCTATATCCGGTTGTCAATTCCCTAATTTCGTGAATTTCCTTAATGTGGAAAGATTCACCCTGTCCATGGGCCTGCCGTCTTTTTCTTTCGGGGTTTCAATCAGTTTGGGGATATCGGCCAGGGCCGGATGGGTCATGAGGGCGGCAAAGCCTTTCAATCCGATTTTGCCCATGCCGATATGGGTGTGGCGGTCACGGCAACTGCCCAGATCGGGTATGGAATCGTTGGCATGGATGAGAAAAAGACGGTCCAGGCCGACAACAGCGTCAAATTCCGCCAGGGTGTGGTCAAGGCTTTGAGCCGTTCTGATATCATATCCTGCGGCAAAAATATGGCTGGTATCCAGGCAGATCCCCATGGTTTTCCTGTCGGCACCGGTACCTGAAATCAATTCCCTGAGTTCCTGGAAGCGGCTGCCGATTGTAGTGCCGGTGCCGGCGGTGGTTTCGATGAGCAGTCGCGGGGAAGGACCTTTCACCTCTGCCAGGACCTGGACCAGGCTGTCAATGGCGGTTCCAAGCCCCTTTCCCATTCCACGGCCCAGGTGGGCGCCGGGGTGGAGCACCACCCCGTCCAGGCCGAGGCGGGCGGAACGGGCCATTTCGGCTGTTAGTGAACAGCGGGATTTTTCCAGTTTTTCGGGATCATTGGAAGCAATGTTGATCAGGTAGGTGCAATGGGAAAAAACATGGGTGACCCCGGTCTCTCTGCAGGCGGCCTTAAAGCGGTTGACCTGGTCTTCACTGAGTTCAGGTTCCTTCCAGGTTCTTGCATTTTTTGTGAAAATCTGGGCAACGGTGCAATCGAGGCGGCGGGCTTCATAGACTGCATTCTCCAGTCCGCCGGCCACCGAAAAATGGGCCCCCAGAAACGGGGGGGATGACGGGAGGTCTTCTGTCTGTGTCATACCACTCCGGTGAATTCAATATTGAGTTTCTGCTGTAGTTTTTCAACCAGTCTGAATACCTCTTTTAACATGAGTTGATCCAGCGAGGAAAGGTTTGATGGATTAATATAATTGTCCGGCTCAGCCTTTTCGTCCATGATGGTGGTGATCTGACGGCGGAATCGCAGGCCCGTCAGAAAGTTGTAGGACTGCAGGATATCTGCATATTCCCTGGCCGTGAGGGCATGGCGGGTGTAAAGTCTGAACAGGCGCACCAGGGTGTTGGTCTGGGTGATGCCGTTTTTCAATGCGTAAATTCGTGTAAAATCAATAATGGGGAGGATGGCCAGTTTTATATCAAGGGCATTCTTGTGCTGTCCTTTGGACTCGACAATAAATTTTCCGAACAATCCGACGGGCGGTTTGAAGAATACGGCATTTTCCGTCATATTTCTCAAAAATCCCGACCATTTGCCGATGGCGCTCAAAAGGTAGTCCTTGAGCTCATCCGCCATTGTTTTATGCCCCCATGTCCCCCTGAAATCGAAAAAAATGCTTGAATGGAGCAGGTCTTCCGGGGAAGCGGCCCGTATCCATTTTTTAAAATAGGATTTCCACACGGACATGGGCTGGCACCAGTCCGGATTCTGGGCCATATTGTTTCCTTCGCAATACCGGTAGCCGGCCCGGTTCAGTTTTCCGCAGATCAGTTGCGCCAGGGTGTCAAAGTATTGTTTGGCTTTAGCCGCTTTATCCGGATCCTCCAGGTCTTCGAAGATGATGGCATTGTCCTGGTCCGAAATCAGGGTCTGCTCTTCCCTGCCTTCAGATCCCATGGTCAAAAAGACAAATCTGCATGGGGGCGGGCCGGCACGGTCAATGGAAAACCTGATGATTTTATCAATGATGGCGTCTGAGAAGGCGGTGATCAGCCGGGTAATGTAATCGGTGGAGGCCCCGTTGGAAATGGGGTCCAAAAGCAGCCGTTCCAGGCGGCTGTGGACATTGTCCAGGGCGGCCATGTCCCTGGCGGATTTTACCGCCTTGATAAGGAGGAATGTGGACCGGGTCTGGGCGGCAATGAGGTCTTTTTCCGTGATGATTCCGGAAATGTCCCCTGATTTTCCGGTGACGGCCAGATGCCGTTTGTCCCGGTCAATCATGGTCAAAAAGGCTTCAAATACCTGGCAATCAGCAGATATGGTTTCCACGGGTGAGGAAATGATCCGGGAGACCGGTTCTGTGCAGGCAAGTCCCCGGGCCACTGCCCGCTTCTTGATGTCGGCATCGGTGACAATGCCATCAATATGCTGGGTTTCGGCTGTGGTTTTGGATTCTGCCCTGGGTTTGGATGCAGGCCTGACCAGGATGGCTGAGGCATTGTTGCGGCTCATTTTTTGTGCCGCCTCACCGATGGGGGTGTCACGGGTGCAGGTCAGGATATTGGGCCTGAAGATAGCGGAGACCGGCTGGTTGAAAAAAGGCAGGTTCAATTCCCTGTCCCTGTGCCGCCTGGCCAGGACACCGGCAATGGTTTTGTCGGCCATGCACCGCCCCAGTTCAAGGGCGAAATAATCCTGGAAGGTTTTATTCTGCCGGCAGAGGTCCAGAAAAATATCCGGTCCCAGTGCGATGACCCGGGTTTCTTCCAGGGCCGCCAGGCAGTGAATGGCCATATGGTTGTTGAAGAGAATGGACAATCCTCCAAAAACCCCGTGGACAGGGATTTTCCCACTGCGGCGGCGGATGTTGTCCCTGTCGTAATAAAATTCAAGGCACCCCTTTATAACGATGTAGATCTGTTTTACCCGGGAGATTTCCTGGGCATAAATGAGATGGCCTTGGGCAAAAGTTTCATAGTCCACCTCCCTGGCCAGCAGTTTTTCCTGGTCAGGCGTGAGGGCGGAAAGGGGGAGGCCGGGCATGGATGAGGCGTCAGGTGGCACCGGACACCTCGCTTTCCTCGCCGGAGGGTTTCAGGAGATCCACTGATATTTCATAAAAGTAGAGTTCATCCAATCCAAAAATTCTGGCGACGATAAAGCCGGGAAATACCCGGGTTCTCGTATTAAAGTATCTGGCTTCCTTATTGTAGCGGCGACCTGCCGCAAATACAGCCGCCTGGGCCGCCTTTATTTTCTTTTCCTGGTCCGTCCGGGCGTTCTGGCCAGAGGCCCCGACACTGCGAAAAAAGTCATCCACCCTTTGATTCATCCTGGACTGTACTTGGCCGAATTCCAGGAGCAGCTCCCGGTCAACGGGGATTGGTTTTTTTTCCAGATGGTCAATGACAGCGCCGGCCTGTTGCGAGGCGTCCACTAGGCTGGCCAGTTCCGGTCTGGCCGCACCGGGCAGTGCCGCCAGTTGCTTGACCTGGTCCAGTTGGAGCCGGCATTGTTCAATGACCAGCCCCTTGGCTGCCTCTATCCGGTTCTGGGATCTCAAAAAGCTGGAATAGCCGCCGAAAATTATCGAAATAATTACAATGCCGATTACCAGAGAACAAATGCCTGCAAATGCCACCCAGGGGTTTTTCATGGTCGGATCCTCCTGAAGTTCTGGATTATACTTATTCTGATTACCATTGACTAAGCTGTGTATCAATATTTTAATCGGGCGTAATAGGTTTTTTGGGATGCGTTCAGTGCATCTTTCAGGGTGAGTATGCCGTTGCTGTTCAAGATGGGTAAAAGTTTTAAAAATATCTCCGCTGTGGTGATGGCGTCCCCCAGGGCGGTGTGCCGGCCCAGGATACTCACCCCCAGCCGGCGGGCGATATTTTCCATGTCATGCTGCTGGTGCACCGGATGCAGGGCTGCGGAAAGCAGTAAGGTATCCAGCACGGGATTTTCAAACCGGACCTGGGTTGATGCCTCCTTGACCTTGAGCATTTTCATATCAAAGGCCAGGTTGTGCCCCAGCAGAACGGTATTTCCAACAAACTGCCTGAACCGGGGAAGCACCGTTTCTATGGTTTCTTTGCCCCTGACCATTTCGTAGTTGATCCCGTGGATTTTATAGGAATCAACGGGGATCTCCCGCTGGGGATCAATCAGTTCCTCAAAAGCATCCTGGTAGACGATACGGCAGTTCACTATCCTCACCCCTCCGATGGAGATGATTTCATCTCCGCTATCTGGGTTAAGCCCCGTGGTCTCCGTATCAAACACCGTATAGGTTGTTTTTTTCAGGGGGCTGTCCAGGAGGTTTTCCGGCATATCCTTGAGGCTGAAAAGATTGAAATCGTAAAATTCAGGCCTGGAATCGGAAATAACGGGAAGGTGCTGTTTACCGGATCCCCTTGGTGCCGTTCCGGCCCTGGCCGTCAGGAAAAGGCCGCTGCATGCGCGGGTTTCCCGGGGAAGGGGGGTAAGCCGTGCATTGTTAAATTTCAATACATATCCCAGGCTTGGCATGCCTTCCAGCCGGTTTACCAGCATTTTGTCAATGTCTTTCCGGCTGCAGAGGGAACCTTCCCATGAAATGTTAAATTCAATGGTGTTCGGGGCCTGTGAAACGTGGAGATCAAACTCATCCACCCCGGTACTCCTGTTCAGACGGCTGAAAATGAAAATCAGGGCCGTTGTCATGGAATAGGTATCTGCCAGTATTCTGGCCTGTTTGGGAGGATTGAACACATTCACCCGGATATCGTGCAGGGCGCCGGTTTTTTTTTGAATGCCGGACAAAAAAGTGGCCAGCGGAAGAGAGCTTAAAGGCAGGCTTGAAAATACCTTGCTCCGAATACGGGCGGCGGTTTTTTCAAATGCAGCGCCCAGGTGGCCGGGGATCAGGACATTGTGTTCATTGAGCATTTTTCCAAATTCCTTGAGATACCGGTCAATGGCCTGGTATTTTTCGATTCCCTTTGAGATATCCGTCACAGCCAGAATAAATCCGGTGATCCGTTTTTCATTATCCAGTACCGGTATGGCTTCGGCTGAAATCAGCGTGCCCGAGGCAACGGGGGAGATGAAAAAAGAGCCCACGGAAAGATCCGGGGAATTGATCTGTTCAATGATTTCATCCAGGGCGTGGGCCACCAGAGCCTTGTCCATGAGGTGAAAAATGGACCGCCCCAGCCCAAGAAACAACTCCTGGGATGCGGTCCTGTCACTGGGGCTGAAAATGGTTTTGGCCAGGGAGTTGAACAGAAGAATCCGTCCGTTTTTATTGCATACCACAATGCCCTGGGGAAGTTCTCCCATGATGGCCGCCAGCAGGTTGCGCTCCTTTTCGGTTTCCTTTCTGGCGGCCAGGATCTGTTCGGTGATGGTTTTGTTGAGATTTTCAAACATATCGGCAAAATCGTTGATGATGCCGGCCATGTTTCTAATGTCTGAAGAACCTTTGACACGGATCCTGTGGGAAGGGTTTGAGGCATATATCATGCCGGCTTCCGCAGACATTCGTTTCAGGGGAAGGATGTACCGGTTGTAAGTGATGTCGAACACCACCCACAGGGCGCCGGCCACAATGAATGCCAGCCCCAGCAGGGTATAGATATGGTTTTGAAATATGTTTAACAGGGCGGTTTTATCTTCAAGGGTGAGGTTCAGCCAGATATGGGCCAGCAATCCGGCAACACATAACAGGATGCCGGTGAGGCTGATGAGGACAAATTTCCAGAATCGGTTGGTCTGGGTCATAGGCGCGGCAATGGGTGCAGAAAAGATAAAGAAGAATTCCGGGACATGCCCGGAATCCTTCTTTGGTTAGATTATTTCAATAATGCTGATGATTATCCCCACCATCCCCAGCCGAATGAGGCCACGAACAGGACGCAGAAGATGAGGGTTGCAATGAGATATTTATCTTCCAATGCCATAATATCCTCTCCTTATCTAAAAGTTGAAATTAATCCTATGATACACCGTCCCTTTAGTCGGCTTCCTTGGTGACTTCAAGGGTTTCGGTGTCTGCCCGGCGGATCTGTTCTTCGGAGGTGGTGGACATTTCCGCTTTAAAACACAGGGCCCACATCATCACAATACCCAGGATCCACCAGATAATCTGCCATGCCCAGATGGGCGGAAATCCGCAGAAGGTGATGGCGGTGTTGCCGATGAGGACGCCGGGACCCAGTGCCAGCAGGTACCATAAGGGGACAATGATTTTCATCCTGGAGCGCCATTTTTTACCGTTTTCAGTGGGCGCATCCACGGAATCCAGCCATTCCCGTACCTCTTTCTGGCGGGCAATGGTTTCATCGCTGTCCTTAACCCCTAAACCGCGGCAGAGATAGGCCACGGCAAGGCCTGTGAAGATGCCCCAGCCTGCCGTATGGATGGACAGGGGATACTTCCAGATGTAATAGGTGACGAAACAGGCGGCGATGGCGGCCAGAAGCCCAAGCACAACACCAATAGAGGGATAGCGGAATCCCCAGTGGACCCCAAGCAGGCACAGGTACATGATGGTACCGAATGCCGTGGCAAACCCGCCGATCATAACGATGGCATCAGAGGAAGTCAGGGATACCACAACTGCGGCAACGGCCAGGATAGTGGCGAAGATCCGGTTGGTCCAGATCTGTTCGGAATGGGAACCGCCCTGTTTTCTGACATAGCGCCACCATACATCCCTCTGGATAATGGTGCCGCCGGTGCCGATATAAGGCGCGGCAGTGGAGTGGATGGCCGCGATGGCGCCCAAAAATACCAGGCCCAGAACCGGTCCGGGCAGGAATTTGGTCATCAGCATGGGAACGACGTCGCCGTCGACCTTGGGGGCCAGTTCCCCTGCCATCATCAGGATTCTTGCACCCATGCCCTGGAAGGCGGTGAAGAAGAATAATGCCAGGCCGACCACAAAGGTGGACATGAAAACCTGCTGCCAGGCCAGGGGTTTGGGAGATGCAATACCGAAGTTCCACAGGGTAAAGGCAGGCGAGGACTGAATGCCCATGAGGGCAAACATATAGGTCAGGATCATGACCGCTGTCCATCCGCCGGTGCCAAGGCCAAAGTGGATCAGGCCCGGTACCTGCATATATTTTGCTTCAACGCCGCCCAGGGACGCAACGAACCCGGACCATCCGCCGAAGAGCGGAGAGGTGATAGTGTAAAAGCCCAGCAGAATGATGCCGCCAACCAGCAGACAGAACTGGAGTACCCCCACCCAGGTGGACGCCTTCAGGCCGCCGGTAACAACGTAGAACCATACGATAAAGGCCATGAAGATCAGGCCTGCGGTCTGGGGAACCCCGGCTACCCAGTAAAAGAGCTTGGCCGCTGCAATGAGCTGGAGGCCGGAGTAGAAAATGGAATATAAAAAGGCGGCAATGACCGTCAGCCACCGCACCGCCTCGTTATTGTAATAGTAGGCGAACATGTCGCCCGGGGTGATGAACCCGTAGCGTTTGCCCAAAAGCCAGTTCCTTTTGGCAAAAAAGGCGCCGGTGATGGGGATGGTTAATACGTAAAAGGAGGCATAGGCATATACAAGCCCCGCCTTCCAGATCAGGCCCGGATGGCCGATAAACGTCCACCCGGAAAAGGATGCGGCAGTCGCCGCCATCAGGAACGCAATAAAAGGGATGGAGCGGCCGGCAATGGCGTAGCCGGATGCTTTCTTCTCAGTGAAAAAGCCTCTCAGGCCCCACCAAAAGCAGTAAATAATGTACAATCCTAAAAGGACGTATACCCACATTTTTGGATCCATACTCGTTTCCTCCTGTTTGACCTTTTTATTGAGTTTGATCGGATAAACATCTTGATTATCAGCGATAATCAGTCATACATACTGCACCACCCCCTTTCATTCGTTGATTTTTAACTATGGCCGTCATGCTTGTTTTCCATACCCGATCTTTCCTAGGGACTCTTCGATTTCATCCAGGATGGTATAGTCGTCAATGGTTGCAGGTACTTTATATTCCTTTTTATCTGCAATGGACCGCATGGTCCCTCTCAATATCTTGCCTGATCTTGTTTTGGGCAGCCGTTTGACCACGGTTGCCGTTTTAAAGGCTGCTACGGGGCCTATTTTTTCCCGGACAAGGGCCACAACCTCCTTGACCACTTCGTCATGGTCCCTGTCGCAGCCGGCATTAAGCACCATCATGCCCAGAGGAATCTGGCCTTTGAGCTGGTCTTCCACGCCCATGACGGCGCATTCGGCCACATCCGGGTGGCCTGCAATGGCCTCTTCCATGGCGCCGGTGGACAGCCGGTGGCCGGCCACATTGATAATATCGTCGGTGCGGGCCATGACAAAGATGTAGCCATCTTCGTCGATAAAGCCGGCATCGGAAGTTTCGTAGTATCCCGGGAATTTGGACAGGTAGGCGTCCTTGTACCGGGCGTCATTCTGCCATAGCGTGGGCAGGGTACCCGGCGGCAGGGGAAGCTTCACCACAATGGCGCCGATGTCCCCGGGGGCAACGGGTTTACACTCGTTGTCCAATACCGCCATGTTCCAACCAGGGGCGGCCTTGGTGGGAGAGCCGGGTTTCACCGGAAACTGTTCAATGCCCACGCAATTGGCGGCAATGGCCCATCCGGTTTCGGTCTGCCACCAATGGTCGATCACCGGCACCTTGAGGCTGTTTTCAGCCCATGACAGGGTATCGGGATCGGTGCGCTCGCCTGCCAGGAACAGGTATTTAAAGTTTGACAGGTCGAAATCCCCCATCATCACCGCACCGGGATCCTCCCGCTTGATGGCCCTGAAGGCCGTAGGCGCCGTAAACAGGGTTTTTACCTTATGCTCTGCGATGATCCGCCAGAACACCGACGCATCCGGGGTGCCGACGGGTTTCCCCTCAAAAACAATGGTGGTGCAGCCCTTGAGCAGCGGTCCGTAGACAATATAGGAATGGCCCACTACCCAGCCGATATCCGAGGCGGCCCAGTAGACATCCCCCTGGTCAACCCCGTAAATGGCACCCATGGTCCATTTCAATGCCACCATATGGCCGCCGTTGTCCCGGACCACGCCTTTGGGCTGGCCGGTGGTGCCGGATGTGTAAAGAATATACAGGGGATCGGTAGCGGCCACAGGGACGCAGTCATGGGGGGCAGCAGCCTCCAAGACCTCTTTCCAGTCGTAGTCCCGCCCCGGTATCATGCCCGCCTCGGCCATGGGCCGCTGGAAGATGATGCAGGATTCCGGTTTGGCGTCGGAAAGTTCAATGGCCTCGTCCAGCAGGGGTTTGTATTGAATTACTTTTTTAACCTCAATCCCGCAGGAGGCCGACACAATGACCTTGGGTTTGGCATCGTTGATCCGGGTGGCCAGCTCATTGGCCGCAAAGCCGCCGAAGACAACCGAATGGACAGCCCCGAGACGGGCGCAGGCCAGCATGGCAAAGACGGCTTCGGGGATCATGGGCATGTAGATAATCACCCGGTCCCCCTTGGCGACCCCTTTGGCAGCCAGGGCGCCGGCAAATCTGGAAACCTGGTCTTTGAGTTCGTTATAGGTATATTTTATAATTGTCTCGGTGACCGGACTGTCATAGATAATGGCAGTCTGGTCACCTCGGCCGTTGTCCACATGCAGGTCAACGGCATTGTAGCAGGTGTTGGTTTCTCCGCCGGAAAACCAGCGGTAAAAGGGCTGGTTGGAATCATCCAATACCTTGTCCCATTTTTTGTACCAGAAACAGTCTTCAGCAATCGGTCCCCAGAATCCATCAGGATCATTAATGGATTTGTCATAGATCTCTGCATAAGCGTTGGACATGAATCTCCTCCTAGAGCAAGTGTAGGTGAATTGGTTTCAGGCACCCCTTTTTCCGGCAGGGGTGCCTTTTATTGGAGGCCCAGGCGATTTCTCCCGGTCCCTTATTTTTGAACCATGTTCTTTATTTCTTCCACGACTTCCGGGTTGGCCAGGGTCATGACGTTGCCCACGTCACCCCGGTTGGAAATGGCCCCAAGCACCCGGCGCATGATTTTGCCGGACCGGGTCTTGGGCATATCCGGTACCAGCCAGACTTTTCTGGGTTTGGCAATTTTGCCAATCTGGTCACAGACAGCGTCCGAGATCTTCCGGGCAATTTCCTCTGATGCCTCTATGCCGGGTTTCAGTGCAATGTAAAGGTCGGGTTCTTTACCCTTGATGTCGTGGGCCACGGGAACAACGGCGGACTCTGCCACCTCTTCAACCACCAGGGCGGCGGATTCAATCTCTTTGGTGCCCAGGCGGTGCCCGGAGACATTGATTACGTCGTCGATCCGGCCAAGGATCCTGAAATAACCGTCATCGGCCTGCATGGCGGCATCACCGGTAAGGTAGGGCCAGTCCTTCCAGTCCTTGGAATTCGGATCTTTGCAATACCGGGCAAAATAGGTATCAACGAAGCGGTCCCGGTCTCCCCAGATGGTCTGGAACATCCCGGGCCAGGGATTCTGGATACAAATATTGCCTGCAATGCCGGATTCCGTGACCCCATTGCCGTCATCGTCATAGATGATGGGATGGATGCCCGGCACGCCCGGACCTGCACTTCCCGGTTTCATGGGTTTGATTCCGGGCACGGTGGAGCAGAGGAACCCGCCGGTTTCGGTCTGCCACCAGGTGTCGACAATGATGGCCTCGCCTTTACCCACGGCAGATTCGTACCATTTCCATACTTCAGGTTCGATGGGTTCGCCCACCGTGGTCATATGCTTGAAGTGGTAATTGTACTTGGAAGGTTCTTCAGGGCCTAGTTTTCTTAACGCCCGGATGGCAGTGGGCGCGGTGTGGAAGATGTTGACATCCAGATCCTGGGCGATACGCCAGGAGCGTCCGGCGTCCGGATAGGTGGGCACCCCTTCGTAGATAACGGAGGAGGCGCACAGGGCCAGCGGGCCGTAAACGATGAAAGAGTGGCCGGTGATCCAGCCGATGTCCGCCATGCACCAGTAAACGTCCTCGGGGTGGATATCCTGGATATATTTAGACATGGCGGTGACATAGGCAAGATAACCGCCGGTACCGTGCTGGCAGCCCTTGGGTTTGCCTGTGGTACCCGAGGTGTACATGAGGAAGAGCGGATCTTCCGACAGCATCTGTTCTGGTTCAATGCGGGCGCCATAGTGGTTTTTCAGGGCTTCGTTCACGAATACGTCCCTGCCGTCCACCATTGGCGTATCAGAGGAATATTTGCCGGGATACCGCTGCCATACGAGCACCGTATCAACCGTTTGATCCTGTTCTGCGGACAATTTTACTGCCTCGTCTGCATTCTGCTTGTGGTTGAGCAGTTTGCCGGACCGGTAGTAGGCATCCATGGTAATCAGTACCCTGGAGTTTGAATCCACGATCCGGTCGGCACAGGCCGATGCCGAGAATCCGCCGAAGACCACAGAGTGGATGACGCCCAGGCGGGCACAGGCCAGCATGGTAATGGGAAGCTCTGCGGACATGGGCATGTGAATGGTTACCCGGTCGCCCCGTTTGAGCTTGGCGTCGTTTTTGAGCAGTGAGGCAAATTCGTTCACCCTTACATAGAGTTCCTGGTAGGTGATATGGTCGACCCGCTCTTCTTCCAGTTCCGGGACAAAGTGGATGGCAGTTTTATTTTTATTGTCTTTCAGATGGCGGTCGATGCAGTTGTAAGAGGCATTGATTTTACCGCCTCTGAACCACTTGTAGCAGGGCGCGTCACTGGTATCCAGTACCTCGTCCCAGTATTTGTACCAGGTGAGAAGCTCAGCATATTCAGTAAAATAATCTGGGAAGTTGTCCAGACTGAACCGGTCAAAGACGTCGGGATCAGTCAGGTTGGCCTGGCCGATAAACTTGGACGACGGATAATAGTATTCCTCTTCTTTCCAATGAACTGCGATTTGGGCTTCCGTGGTTTCGACAACTTCTTTTTTACTCATCTGTCATCTCCTTTAGGTGAAAAATTAAGACTAAAGTTATGATTAATGAACTAAAATTATTGATAATTTTAATGAAAGCTGACGCTTGGCACCACCTCCCTTGTTATGTTAAGTTGCAGGGGGGGCATTCATCGCAAAGCGTTTAACCCACTGCAAAGTTAAAAAGGGATGTTCATTTAAACTTTATTCGTACGAGCCATTTGGTATGGCTAAGGCTTTTTGCTTAAACGTCAGGTCAGGCGGCGGTGGAGGTTCAGTCAAGGGCGCAGAAAATCGCGGTCATTTGCTGAATTCGATTTAATCTTAGCTTTACCAATATTAAGATTGGGCTGCGAAGTCAATAAAAAAAAACAGTTTTTTTACAAATTATTGTCATGGTTTTCCTTCCGGAGGCAGAGTCTGCGCCGGGACCGAC